>CAIJLX010000053.1 GCA_903821695.1 uncultured Alphaproteobacteria bacterium
GTCACCGCCTCAATAATCGGACGAATTTCAAGATCGAAAACCTCGCGAGACACAGGATATAAGCGCTTGTTCATGGCAAAAATCTCCCTTTCGCCATAACCTATATCATAAAAATACAGGTTTGTTAACAGTGCCTAGTATTTCCCTCTTTTTCTCGCTGTTATTTGGATTCATACAGTTATTGAGCAAGGGCAATTTTGCCTATGGTGCGCTTGGGTTTGCGGTTAGCTTCATCATAGCCGTGTCGATGATTGTTGCATTCTGCAAAAAAGGAACGGCCGGTGATAACCGGTTTGGGCCAGATCCGCTGCAAGAGAATTCCATTTAAAAACAATAGCTTAAAAAATAATTCAAAAATATTCGCCGACGTTAACGATTCGTTAACCAATTGCGTGTTATACTTCGAATTGTAGCAGTGAAAAGGCCCAAAAACGTCAGGAAAACAAGGGATTGACGAGGGGCTTTGGGTCTGGTACATTAACGATGGGCATGTAGCCTGTTTATTTAACAATCCAAGTAGGAGAATTTATGGTTTCCATAAACACAAACATAGGCGCGTATAGCGCCCAACAAAACCTTGAAAAAGCAAATGCAGCGACCGTTGCTTCGACAACTCGACTTTCAAGCGGTAACCGAATTGATCGTGCTGCTACAGACATAGCTGGCCTTTCGATCGGCACCATCTTGGCTACCAAAAAAAACACCGATAAGACGGCTCTGGCAAACGCTGGTCAGGGTTCTTCGCTCTTGCAAGTGGCAGATGGTGGCCTGAAAAACATCAGCGACATTTTGCAGCGCCTGAAGGCACTTGCTACACAAGCAATCTCTGGCGCACTGAGCTCCGTAGAACGCGGCTTCCTCAACCAGGAATTCGTAAGCCTCACGGACGAGATTGACCGAACTGTCAATAGCACCAAATTTAGTTCCGTAACTTTGCTGGATGGTTCACTTTCCAAGTCCACTGAAGTTGTAGATAACAGATTCTGGATTCCGGCCGGTATCGCATCAGTTACGGATACTTTCTTGACAGTCACAGGCGCAGGCACTGCTGGTGATAGGTTTTCTGTAAATGGAGTAACGGTAGAATTAGTTGCTTCCACTACTGTTCCTGGTTCTGATGCTGCAAAAGACAAAGTTATCATGGGCGCTGCTCAAGCGCAAACTTCTGCAAACATCGCTGCATTCCTTAATGCTAGTAATGATGCACGTTTGCGCGGAGCAACCTTTGTTGTGAACGGTAACAACATCGACGTACAACTTGCTACTGGCAGGGTAACGGGCGCAGTACAGTATATCACTTATGCTGAAACCACTGATACTGGTAACTTTTTTGCTGGCGTAAACTCCACAGCAGTTGCTGGTGAAAGTGAAGATGGTCTTGGTGTAAGCCGGACTTTCGCAACTGGCACCATCACTGGTGACCTTCTCGTAAATGGTGGCACTACTGCCGCACTCTCAGGTGGCGGGATATTGCTTGCAGGAACAAATACTCAGTCTGTAGAAGGTAATGAAAACTTCTTGGGCAAATTTGGTGGTGATAACGTCGGAAAAATTAATGTGACCTATGCTGGTGCCCTTGATAGCGTTGTGTTCAGCGTTAAAGTTGGTAATGATACTTATACTTCTACTTCCACCAATATTGCAAACGCAGCCGTAGTGCCTGTAACTTTGATTAACGACCGGAACGGCAGTGGTCAGGCGTCTGATGAGTTCCGCATAATGATTCGCGGCGGCGCATTTACTTTAGGTGATATTGAAAGCCAAGAAGATGCAGATATAGTTGGAAATCGTCTGAATGATGCACTTTCTGACATCACATTTGTACAAAGTCGCGATGTTAAAAGCTTTGCGCCGGGGGCGACAGTAGTTGTGGACGGTGTACAGAAAGTGAGCATGTCCAACATGTCCGTCAACTTTGTTTCAGATGATTTTGACAATGTAAATATCGAAGGAGTTAAAATCACCGCTGCTGGTCAAGGCGAAACTGATGCAAAAATTGAAGTGACGATAAACGGTGAAATCTACCGTAGTTACGCAGGTATTGGCAGTCAGCTTGCTACCAACCGTATTATTTATTTACAAAACCTCAGTGATTCAAACAAATCATTACAGATTGTAACAGGATCAACATCGGTTGCTGGTTTAACTGCAGTAGCAGCAAATATCGATTCCCAGGCTTCGGCAGATGCATTCGCTGCTGCTTTGGAAAAAGCATTTGGCACTGAAAAAGGCAACAGCAAACTTAACTTCCAAGTCGGTTCTGAGTCTACAGATTCTATCGGTGTTCAACTAAGGTCTGCAAGTTCAAACACTCTCTTTAAAGGCGCCGCACTGGACGTAAAAACTACGGCTAGTGCAAACGAGGCTGGCATTGTACTGGACAAAGCGATTGAATATGTTGCATCTCTACGTGCTGATGTTGGTGCATTGCAGTCTCGCTTTTCCTATGTTGCCGACAATTTGAATACGTCGATTGAGAATACGGATGCTGCTCGTGGAGCCTTGATGGATACGGATATCTCGGCTGAATCTACATTATTCGCCCAGTCTCAGGTGAAAATGCAGGCTTCGATTGCGGTGTTAGCTCAAGCGAACCAGCTGCCACAAAACCTGCTGAAACTGCTTGGTTAATCCTTAGGGTAAAAGGGGTGAGGAGATGTTCTCCTCACCCTAAACCTAACAGAAAAATGGTAGTTTTATGGTTGATTTAGTCAATGCAGGTTTAGGAGGAGGAGCAGGACAGGCTGTAGGTCATAGCCATTTCAGCAAAACTCCCACAGCTGCTTTGCTGGCAGCAACACCACAGTTCTCTGTACCTCAACGTGTGCAAATACAGACTCCTGATGGTCGCGCGACGCAGGAGCTTCAACAGAGAAGAATGGTTGCAATGAAAGACTCTATTTCGGCTTCTTTGCCTAAGTTCTTTTACCCAGTGAGCGATGTGCGTTTTACTATCTATAAAGATAGTTCCGGCCAGTTCATTACAAGCTTTACCAATATTATTACGGGACAGAAAACGGAAATTTCTGAACCGGATTTAATGGCTCAGCTCTCGGACCTTAGCGGCTCGAGTTTCGTGCGCACCAGCGCTTAAGAAAATAATACAACGCTGGTAGCGGCGAATCTGATATAATATAAATCAAGAAAGATATCCTCACAGGAGATGGGAGAGTTTTATGGTCACGTCCGTTACGCTTGGTAATTTAGTTACCGTTAATGGCAAGACAAGAAGCGTCGGCAATTCCTCCGGTCTCGATGTAGAGTCGATCGTCAATAGTCTTGTCGATGTCAAAAAATTAGATCTTACAAAGATCACAGATAAAATTACGGCGGATACCTCCAAATTATCGGCTGTCAGCCAATATCGCACGTTGCTTGCGAACCTGCAAACGACCATGGGCTTCCTGGAAAATCCGTCGGGCGTGAACAATGACGCCAAAAACGTATTCCAATATCGCAGCATTACCGCCTCTACTTCGGATGGTACTGCTCCAGGCAATTACATCACCGCATCAACCAGCGCCGGTGCGACGTTAGGGACTTATAACATTCAGGTGAACAATCTCGCCGTTGCGCAAAATAGCAGCAGCCGTGCATTTACCAGCAATGCAGATGCATTGGCAACCGCAGCGGGCGCTGGCGGCACACCAAAAGCTGGCAGCTTCACCATTAACGGTCAAACCGTTACCATCGCAGTCGGTGATACGCTGCAAAATATCGCGGCTCAAATTAACGGCACCACTGCAAGCAGCAAAGTCCGCGCAGATATCATCAAAGTATCGGATACCGATTATCGTTTAAAAATTACAGCGCTCCAAACCGGCGTGAGCAATGGCTATACCATTGGCGGTGATACCACTGTGTTTGACTCCATGTTCACCGGTGGTGCTTCTACCGCAGTGGCGGCGGTAGATTCCAGCATTACGCTGGATAATAATTTAACCATCACACGCGCAACGAATGTCTTAAGCGATATGATTAGTGGCGTTACTTTTACCCTCGGCCAGCCAACTGCTCCCGGCTCCAGCATTAATGTGAATGTCGTCGCAGATCCAACTTCGGTTGCCAACAAAATTGGTGATTTTGTGGATGCTTATAATGCCATCAAAACCTTTATCGCCACCCAACAGCAGCGCGATGAAAGCGGTAATTTGCTTGAAACCGCGGTAATGGGCGAAGATGGTGTGTTGAATAATTTCGCAAGCTCTGCCGCTGCTGAACTCGCGACGGCAGTTTCAGGCATTACCGGAAACATTAAATCTCTTGGCGATATCGGTATTGGTTATACGGATTCCGCAGGTGATGACAGCACACCAGCTGTCAACAACCTGTTGCAAATTGATACGGCAAAATTGCAAACGCAATTGGATGGCGATTTTGACGGCGTACGTAAATTATTCGAGCTTCAGCTAAATTCAAGCGCACCTGATCGCGTGGGTATTTCTTCTACCACCAATGAAATTAGCGTCAATGCCTTCACCATGACCGTCGATCTCAACCAGCCTGCCGCTTCGCAAGTTATGCTGAATTATACTGACAGTAACGGCATCGCACAATCCGTTGCTGCGACCACCAGTTTTGGTACCGCCAGCGTTGCCAGCTCCAAGGATGTTGCAAATGGCATTTTCGGTGCAACCACTGTTGGTAGCGCATTTACTGGTTTGGTGGATGGTGACACTTTCCGCATTACGGAAAACAAAGTGGATGGCACTACGGCAAATTATGATTTTGTCTATAAAGCAGCCCCTGTTGCCGCAAACGAATTTAGCAATTTGAGCAGTTTGACTTCTGCAATTAGCGCTACCATTACCGATGCAACCACCACGATTTCTAACGGCAAAATCAGCATCACCCCGACTGGCCAATTTGACACATTCACCTTCACCAACACCACCGCGACGGATTTTAAAACGACGCTTGGTTTTGTGAACACGAAAATGCCAACCGGCACCGTTACAGGTGCTGCTGGTTCGGCGTTGGCGGGTTTAAAGTTGGTATTTGCACCAAAAACCCCGACCGATAGCATCACCCTAACCCTCACTCAAGGGATCGCCGATCGCATCAGTAATCTGCTGAAATCGTATCTCGATGCGAATACAGGTTTCCTTGATCTGCGCGTGGGCGATATTAATACGGATAAGGATAAGCTGACCAAAGATTCTACCTCGATGCAGGAGAAAATTGATGCGTATCAAACGCAGTTATATAACCAATATTCACTACTGGATCAGGCTGTTACCAAAGTAAACAGTCTGCTCCAATTGCTCGATGCGCAAGACAAAGCGCGCCAGCAAGCCGCGGGTTAATAGGAATCAGGAGAGTTTTATGCTGCAACAGCAACCAAATTCAAAGCCACAAAACACCGCTCACACGGCCTATAAACATGCTTCGACTAATATCACCAAAACCCGTCAGCTGGTTATGGCCTATGACGGCATTCTTTCCATGGTGCTGCGCGCGCGCCAGGCTATTCAGGAAAACAAACCTGAGGACCGTTATAATGCGATTCAGCGTGCCAGTGTGGTGATTATGAGCCTGCAAACCGCGCTCGACCACACCAATGGCGGCGAAATCGCGAAACTGCTCGATAATTTCTATTTTTCGATCGATTTACGCCTCATGCGCCAGCATACGGAGCAAGATATCGTCAAACTCGATCAAATCATCCACGAAATCCGTCTGATGCGCGAAGCCTGGCTGGATGTCGATAATCAAATGATGGCCGCCAAATCCAAAGGCACCCCAGAAATTGCCCCCACCGCCCCTTCCGCTGAGACGATAAATTCGATTTCGGTGAGTGCTTAACTACTAAAATTTACGCATCCCGACGAAAGTCGGGATCCATTGGTAGGAAGGCTGGATACCGGCCTGCGCCGGTATGCGTAGTGGTAGCAATCCACTAAGCTCTTTATTTTTCCCAAAAACCGCCTATAAAAGCCCCTCTATGGCACTGATTGTACAGAAATTTGGCGGGACTTCCGTCGCGAATATTGAGCGGATTCGCAATGTGGCGGAGCGGGTGAAGCGTGAGATTGCGGCTGGGAATCAGGTCGTGGTTGTGCTTTCGGCGATGTCTGGAGTAACCAATCAATTGGTGGATTATTGCGGGCAGGTTTCGCCGCTTTTAACGCCTGAAGCGCTCGCGGAATATGATGCGGTGGTGTCGACGGGTGAACAGGTGACGGTTGGGTTGCTGGCGCTGGTGTTGCAGGCGCAAGGGGTTCCGGCGCGGTCATGGCTCGGGTGGCAGGTACCGATTCGCTCGGATGATACGTTTAGCAAAGCGCGGATTGATACGATTGATGCGGAGGCGCTGCATAAGGCGCTGAAAGCGGGCGTGTTGCCGGTGATTCCTGGTTTTCAGGGCGTGACGGCGGATGGGCGGATTACGACGCTGGGGCGGGGTGGTTCGGATACGTCGGCGGTGGCGATTGCGGCGGCGCTTAAAGCCGATCGTTGTGATATTTATACGGATGTAGATGGGGTTTATACCACCGATCCACGAATTGTGAGCAAGGCGCGTAAACTCAATAAAGTCGCGTATGAGGAGATGCTCGAGATGGCTTCCTTGGGCGCTAAAGTGCTGCAAACCCGCAGCGTCGAAATGGCCATGAAGCACCATGTTCGGGTGCAAGTATTATCAAGTTTTTCATTTGAACCAGGGACCATGCTGGTCGAGGAGGAAGAAGTGCTGGAACGTAGATTGATTACAGGGATTGCCTATAGCCGCGGAGATGCGCGGGTGACCCTGCGTGAAGTGCCAGATAGCCCAGGCGTTGCCGCTAAAGTATTCGGCCCCCTCGCCGAGCAGGAAATCAACGTCGATATGATCGTACAAAACGTGAATGCCGATGGCAAAGCGACCGACATCACCTTCACCGTCCCCCGCACCGAATTAGACCGCACCACCGCCGCGATTAAAGCCCTCAATATCGGCAAATTCACCACCGATGCGAATGTCGCCAAAATTTCCGTGATCGGCGTCGGCATGAAAACCCACAGCGGTATCGCCCAGAAAATGTTCCAAGTTCTGGCCGAAAAGAACATCAACATCCTCGTGATTTCGACTTCCGAAATCAAAATCAGCGTGTTGATTGATGAGGCATATACGGAACTCGCCATCCGCGCCCTGCATACGGCTTATGGGCTGGATGGGGAATAAGGCTTAACCCCCCCGCAAAAACCCACGCACTGTATCGCGCAGTTCCGGCTCATCGAGCAAGAATGCGTCGTGGCCTTTATCTGTATCAATCTCCACAAAGCTGACGCTGGCGGCGACGGAATTTAGGGCGTGGACGATCATGCGGGATTCGCTGGTGGGGAAGAGCCAGTCGCTGGAGAAGGAGATGATGCAGAAGCGCGCGGGCGTGCGTTTGAAGGCGTGGCTTAGGCGTTCAGCGTCGTTCTTGCCGGGTTGGCCTTGGGTGAGGTCGAAATAATCCATGGCGCGGGTGATATAGAGATAGGCGTTGGGATCAAAGCGATCGACGAAGGCTTGGCCTTGGTGGCGCAGATAACTTTCCACTTGGAAATCGGCATCGAAGCCAAAAGAGATGGCTTGTTTATTTTGTAAATTGCGGCCGAATTTTTGAGCGAGTTTGGATTCGGAGAGATAGGTAACGTGCGCCGCCATCCGCGCAACGGCTAGGCCTTTTGAGGGATAAGTTCTTTCATACAGATAATTGCCTTCACACCATTCAGGATCAGCCATAATGGCTTGGCGGCCGATTTCGTGGAAGGCGATATTTTGGGCGGTGTGGCGGGCGGCGGCGGCCATCGCGATCACTGAGCGCACACGCTCCGGAAATTGCAATGCCCAGCTGAGGGCTTGCATACCCCCCATCGAACCGCCGATCACAGAATAGAGCGACGGGATTTTGAGATAATCGAGTAGCAATGCCTGTGCGCGCACCATGTCGTGGATGGTGATTACAGGGAATTCCAAGTTATAAGGTTTGCCGGTCGCGGGGTTGGTTTCCTTCGGCCCGAAACTGCCCATACAACCGCCGATCACATTGGTCGCGATCACGAAATATTGATCGGTATCGATAGGCTTGCCTGGCCCCACCATCTCCTCCCACCAACCTAGTTTTTGGGTCACGGGATGAGTGCCGATGGCATATTGATCCGCCGTCAGCCCATGGCAGATGAGCACGACATTGGATTTATCTTCCTTCAAGGTGCCATAGGTTTGATAAGCCACCGGAAAATCCTGGATTCCGGCGCCGGAATCTAACTTCATCGGCACTTCTTTAGCCAGATGAACGATCTTCCCGACCTCAATCTCCCGATATTGCGCACCAAACTGCATTTTCTTTGTAACCATAGTGCTTAGCACTAATGGAAATCGCGGCTTTTGCCAAGTGAGCCTTATGGCTTAATGTGCCGTTATTGGGAAGGCGTGCGTCCAGTTTAGCATGGCGGCACCCTTGCTTGGGAAATAGCTGAAGCGCAAGCTATCATCCTCTGTTTCCATGAACGAATAAGTGATTTGGCGTGAGTTTACTTTAACAAACGTACCCTCTTTCTTCATCCGCTGTTCGGTCAGATGCGCTTGGGTAATAACCGCTTCCCTCGGGATATCATCAAAGATATATCCACGCTTATAAAAATCCTCGGAAGGCGGCACGTAATATACACCCGCATCTGCCTTACTAATTTGTAGCGCCTTAAACAGCTTATCTGTTTGATCGACCGGAATCGGGTCCTGCTTTTGGGCCGTATCAGCAGCCATTAAAGTTGTACCATATCCCATTACGAGTAGCGCCATATACCAACGCTTGAAGTCCATATTTCCATACCTCCCCATTGGGGAAAACCAGCAACATCTACGGACTTATGTTGCTTTTGCTTTAAGTTAGGCACCCGCCCTTTGCCCTATTTCTGGCAGTTGTTGCAATAGTAAGTTGCCCTACCTTGCTGCGTTATTTTTTTAACCAGAGGCGTTATCTTTAAAATACCATGCTTGGCGGCGCACAAACAAGGCTTATTTGTATGTCCGTACACCTCGAATGAATGTTGAAAATATCCAGGTTTTCCGCTGCTTTGCACAAAGTCCTTTATGCTGGAACCACCAGATTTGATAGCAAGTTCTAATACGTTTTTTATACCCTCGCAAAGAGCTGAAATTTCACTCTTTTTTAACGAATTTGCTTTTCGCAGGGGAGAGATGTGTGCCTGGAAAAGACTCTCCGAGGCATAGATATTGCCCACCCCGACCACGACTTTCTGGTCCATAATCGCTGTTTTGATAGGTCCGGAACGGGTCTTTAATGAGGCCCCAAGGGTTACAGAATTGAACCCCTCCGCCAGTGGCTCTACCCCAAGATGAGCAAATAATTTATGGGTTTTGGTATCTTTCACCAAATCCATCAGCCCAAAGCGACGCGGATCATGAAATATCAGCTTTTTTCCGTTATCGAGGGTGAAAATCACATGGTCATGCTTCTTAAATGGTGCCTCACGGAACATCAGCGATCCGCTCATTCCCAAGTGAATTACCAATGTTTCCGCCGTATCTAGCTCAATCAAAATATATTTCGCCCGCCGGCTAATGCCCGTAATCCCTGCCCCTTCCAGCCGCTCCTTAAACCCTTTCGGAAACGGCACACGCAGATCCGCCCGCCGCAATTCCACCTGGGTAATACGGCGTTTTTTGAGGTGGGGCGCAATTCCCCGCACCACGGTTTCAACTTCAGGCAATTCGGGCATGGCTAATTTTTAGCGCGCGTGCCAATCCATGTCACGACCAAAGGCTTTGCTCTTTTCTTCTTTTTGCTTTTTACCGAATGCTTCAAGGGTCGCCAAACTCTTTGTTAACTCACCCAAATCTCTGCCCGAACTAATGATCTTCTGATGACGCTCTGGAAAAGACCGCAGACGTTTGGCATCCTT
Organism: uncultured Alphaproteobacteria bacterium; assembly: GCA_903821695.1. GTDB lineage: Bacteria > Pseudomonadota > Alphaproteobacteria > Rickettsiales > CAIJLX01 > CAIJLX01. The sequence goes on from CAIJLX010000053.1 coordinate 9,895, forward strand.
CATGCTGATTTCGAAATAGTCCTGGTTATGCCGTGTCTGAATGACGTCTGGAGATTCAGTTATTCCGTCTAACTGGAATAAAATCGATATGGCATCTGAAATTTTTTGTTTCTCTTCGGGTGAAGCTGCAACAGCTGCATAAAGTATTTTTCGTTCTGCACTTTCAAAGAGCTTTAGCCCAAATAGTTCATGGAGTTGCTTTTTATGCAGTTTGGGTTCAGGTTTTCTTCGGGTAATCGCTAGTTCTCAGCCGCTTTGGGCTATCTCATCTTTTACCAGCTCTTGCGCTTTCACCTTTTGTGTATTTAGAAGATTAAAACGCTCTTCCTGATTTGCGCATGTTGCAATTTCACTTCTGCAAACACCCACTGTTTTATCAAAAATCTCCTGGGTCTGATAGAAAGACAATCCGTTTACAGTCCGTTCTTTTTCTATCGAATTCCAAATATCCCAATATTGGTTAAATGTTTGTGACTGTTCTGCCATTATCTGCGGCAATTGCGCCGGCAAATGGTCAAAGGCATCCGGCGATGGGAAATATTGCAATAGATCCTTTGTTAGGTGTGTTACTACTGTTCCGTCTTGGCTTAATATTTTGCCGCCACTGTTGAAAATGCTGCCCGTATTAAGAGTACCTAAATCCAGCGAATGGTCTCCCAAATTCGGAAGTAGTTTTGTTAATTCAGCATGCATTCTTTTGTACATTGGTATCCATGAGTCCAAACGCTTTTTTGGCTCTGCTATATTCTCTCTTATCCAGGCGGCATCGCGGCGGGGGCTATTTGAAACTTCGTAGGATTCAAAAACAAGATTTTGCTTGGTAAGATCATCAATATTGGCCCTACCCTTTCTTAAGATATCTAAGACCGCTAATATGCGCTTTAAATTATCGTCTAGAGAGGTATCAGGAACCGCCTTTTCTCCAGAAAGTACCGCAGTTGCAGGACCAGCCACAATACCGCCAAGCGCATTTCTGCGTGAGTCGACGCCTACTTGACGTGGCGTCCAGGTTACAAATTCCCATAATTTCCGTATAAAATCAGACATCTAGCCATAATAGCATAGGAAGATTAACAATCGGTTAATGCCTATTACTCACTTCGAACTAAAAAGGCCTATTCGGGCATGGTTTGACTTTCTGTAAGCCGCATTTTACAACGGTTCCCCATGCAATCAACACAGGAAACATTCGGCTATCAAAAAGCCAGCCGCGAAAAGCGGGATGAGGGGGTGCAGCGCGTCTTCTCCTCGGTTGCCAAGCGCTATGACATCATGAATGATTTGATGAGCGGTGGTCTGCATCGTTTATGGAAAGCGCGGTTGCTCTCTGAGGTGCCTAAAAAAGCCGATCTCAAAGCATTGGATGTCGCAGGTGGAACGGGTGATATCGCCTTCCGCATTCACGAAAAAACTGGTAGCCCGAATATCACCGTCTGCGATCGCAACCCAGAAATGCTCGCCGAAGGCCGCACGCGCGCGCTCAATAAAGGCATCACGAACATGACGTGGCAGGAGGAAGATGCTCAAGCCCTCTCCTTCGCCGATAATAGTTTCGACCTTTACACCATCTCCTTTGGCCTCAGGAACGTCACCTTATTATTGCAAGCATTGAAGGAAGCCCATCGTGTGCTCAAAATCGGTGGCAAATTTATGTGCCTCGAATTTTCGCCGGAACTAAGCCCATCCGGTTTGCAAAAAGTTTATGACGCGTATTCCTTCGGCATCATCCCCCGTGTCGGCGGCATGGTGACGGGCGATGCGGCAGCATATCAATATCTCGCCGAAAGCATCCGCGTATTTCCCAAACCCGAAGCACTCGCCACATTGATGCGCGAAGCAGGTTTCTCCTGCGTGCGTTATGAAACAATGACGTTTGGTACGGTGGCGCTTCATATCTGTCACAAGATATGAGAAATATTCTCCGCCTCATCCGCGTCAGCTTCGTGATGGGCCGCTATGGCGCATTATTCGCGCTGAAAGAATTAGAACTCGCACCCTCGCTGCGCGCACTCGCTTGGGTAATGACGATAGGCATCAGCGCAAATGGTAGACCTGGGGAACGTCTCGCGAAAGCACTCGAAAATTTAGGACCCTCTTTCATCAAACTCGGCCAAGCACTTTCGACCCGCGCGGATTTGGTCGGTGAAAATTTCGCGAAAGATTTAAGCAGCCTGCAAGATCGCGTGCCGCCCTTCCCTGCGGAGAAAGCTCGCGCGATTATAGAAGAAGAATTGGGTTTGCCCATTGATACTTTATTTGCTGAGTTTGATGATGAACCCGTCGCGGCGGCCTCTATCGCACAAGTGCATAAAGCAAAAACGCCGGAAGGAAAAATTGTTGCAGTCAAAGTACTGCGCCCAAAAATCGAACAAATTTTCCGCCGAGATTTAGACTGGCTGATCTGGCTCGCCAAAATCGCCGAGCGCAACAGCGCGACTATGAAACGCTTGAAGCCGATTGAAGTGATGCAAGAAATGGCGGAGAGCGTGCGCCTCGAAATGGATCTGCGTTTTGAAGCAGCTGCCGCATCTGAACTGCAAGGCAATTTTGTTGGCGATAATAGTTTCATTGTACCGGACATTGATTGGAAACGCACGGCTCGCCGCGTCTTGGTGACAGAGTGGGTGGAAGGCATCAACATCGCCGATAAAAAAGCACTGCTCAAAGCAAAACATAACCTTGATGCGTTGCTTAAAACGGCTGCCGAATGTTTCTTCAAACAAATTTTCCGCGATGGTTTTTTTCATGCCGATATGCACCCGGGCAATATCTTCATCGGCAAACATGGTGAATTAATCGTCGTTGATTTCGGTATTATGGGGCGCGTGAAAAAAGAGGCGCGTTTGTTCCTCGCACTTACTTTGCAAGCCTTCCTCAAACGCGATTATCACGCTGTTGCGCAATTGCACATGGATTATGGTTTTGTGCCGAAAACCAAATCGGTCGATGCGTTCGCGCAGGCGTGTCGCTCGATCGGTGAGCCGATTATGGGGCTGCCGGTGAATGAAATTTCGGTAGGCAAATTGCTCGGCCAATTGTTCAAAGTCGCGGAAGATTTTGATATGCAAACCGACCCCAGTTTTTTCTTATTACACAAAACATTAATGATGGCAGAAGGCATCGGGCGGATGCTGAATCCGAACATCAATATGTGGCAACTTTCGGAGCCACTGATCAGCCAATGGGCACGCGAAAATTTTGGTGCACGCGCGGGTATCAAAGAAAAACTAAAAGACTTTGGCGAGCTTTCGACTAAGCTTCATCTATTGCTCGATAAAGCCGATGCCGTGCTGGAGAAATTTTTGAGAAAAGAAACCCAACATGTCTAAACATATTCTCCTCATCATCAGCGGTTCCATCGCCGCCGTAAAGTCACTCGAACTCATCCGCTTGCTCAAAAACAAGCATTACAACGTCACCTGCGTGCTCACCAAATCCGGCGAACAATTCGTGACGCCAATGGCACTCGCCGCTCTCTCCGGCAATAAAGTGTACAGCGATTTATTCTCGTTAAACGACGAAACCGAAATGGGCCACATCGCCCTTTCGCGCGCAGCCGATCTCATTGTCGTCGCGCCCGCAAGCGCCAACATCATGGCAAAAATGGTCGCCGGTATCGCTGATGATCTCGCCACTACTTTGTTGCTTGCCACGAATAAACCCGTTGTGATTGCTCCCGCGATGAATGTCAAAATGTGGGAGCATCCCGCCACCAAGCGTAACGTCGCACAGCTCAAAAAAGATGGCATCATGATCGTCGAGCCCGCCGTCGGCACACTTGCTTGCGGTGAAGAAGGTCAAGGCCGTCTCGCTGAGCTTAACCATATTTTGGCTATCATCGAAAAAGAGGCAGCGCCCTATCAGCCCTTGAAAAAACTAAAAGCATTGGTGACCAGCGGCCCGACGCATGAAGCGCTTGATCCGGTGCGTTACTTAACCAATCGCTCTTCCGGCAAACAAGGCCATGCCGTTGCAGCCGCACTCGCGCATCTCGGTGCGGATGTGTTGCTCATTTCCGGACCAACGTCGGAGCCAGATCCAATTGGTGTGACAGTAAAGAAAGTATTGTCGGCGGAAGATATGCTCAAAACCGTGATGAATGCATTGCCGGTCGATGTTGCAGTGTGTGCGGCAGCGGTTTCGGATTGGCGTGCGGATCACATTGAGCCGAAGAAAATCAAAAAAGAAAAATCCGTGTTGGATATGACATTCACCTTCATGCAAAATCCGGACATCTTAGAAAATGTTAGCAAATCTGAACGCCGCCCTTCATTGGTGATTGGGTTTGCAGCGGAAACCGAAAACTTAACGGAAAATGCGCGCGATAAACGTAAGCGTAAAGGCTGCGATTGGGTGGTGGCGAATTTGGTGGCGGGTGGCGCTGTGTTTGGTGAAACCGAAAATCAGGTGACGCTCATCACTGAGCAAGGCGAAGAAACCTGGCCCAAATTAACTAAGACACAAGTCGCCGAAAAACTGGTAGAAAAAATTGTAATCACACTAAAAGCTGGAGGGCTAACTGCATGATGATCCCAATAAAGAAACTCGCGAACTTTAAAGAAAATCCGTTGCCGTTTTATGCAACCGAGCAAGCCGCCGGCGTTGACCTCGCCGCTGCAATTGATGAAGACATTGTGCTCAAACCACTCGAGCGCAAATTGGTGCCGACTGGTTTAGCGATGGCCCTGCCCGCTGGCTACGAAGCACAAGTCCGCCCACGTTCTGGCCTCGCACTTAAAAACGGCATTACAGTACTCAATTCACCCGGCACGATTGATGCCGATTATCGCGGTGAGATTTGTGTGATCCTCGTCAATTTGAGCAACGAGAATTTCACCATCAGCCGTGGTATGCGCATTGCACAGATGGTGGTTGCACCCTGCATGCAGGCGCAGTTTGATGTCGTGGATATTTTGCCTGAAACCGCACGTGGCGAAGGTGGGTTTGGTTCCACCGGCGTGAAGCATGGATAGTTTTTCCTCGCGCACATTTCATGCCGTGGAGGCGGTGCTCTATATTGCACTCAAAACCACGACTGAGCCGGTGCGCAGCCGCGAAATCTGCGTCTATCAAAATGTTGCCGTGCGTTATCTCGAGCCGCTTTTACAAAAATTAGTCCATGCCCAAATTTTGCGTGGCGTGCGTGGGCCAAAGGGTGGTTATCTGCTCGCCCGCGAACGCCGAAAAATTACCTTAAGCGATATTATGGAAGCGGTTCACCCAACTTCCGGCAAAATTGACCTGCAACAATCCAACCTCCATCAACAGGTGATTGCCCCCATCTGGCAGGAGTCAAAAAAGTTTATCTTACAACAGTATAGCGAAATTTCCCTAGCCGATTTATGCCAACGCGCAGTCGCTTCCGGCATCAATATCGAAGCCGAAAAGAAGAGCGATTTTAATATCTAGCTTGGCAATTACGGCCATTGGGATTATACCCTGTTTTACCTGATAGAAGGACATTCTCTCATCTCATTTGAAGGAGCAATTTATGACCGTAACGGCACTCAAACTCGACGAACAATATCACGGCATCAAAACCAAAGGCCGTGGCAAAATTTATAACAATATTATTGAGACGATTGGCGATACCCCATTGGTGCGCATCAACCGCTTGACGAAAGAAGCAGGCGTGGTTGGCGACGTGTTGGCGAAGCTCGAATTCTTCAACCCACTTTCCTCAGTTAAAGATCGCCTCGCTTATGGGATGATCCATGCCGCAGAAGAAGCTGGCCTCATCAAACATGATAGCGTGATTGTCGAGCCAACCTCCGGCAACACCGGTATTGCGCTTGCATTTATTTGCGCAGCGAAAGGTTACAAATTGATTCTCACTATGCCTGAAAGCATGTCGCTTGAGCGTCGTAAAATGCTCAAATTCCTTGGCGCACAATTGGAACTGACACCAGCACCAAAAGGAATGCGCGGCGCAATCGAACGTGCGGAAGAAATTCTTACACAAAATCCAAAAGCGATCGTGTTGCAGCAATTTAAAAACCTCGCAAACCCGCTCATCCACCGCCACACCACCGCCGAAGAAATTTGGAATGACACCAATGGCAAAGTGGATGTAGTCGTTGCTGGCGTTGGCACCGGCGGCACCATCACCGGTATTGCGCAAGTGTTGAAAGCCAAAAAACCATCCATCAAAATTATCGCCGTAGAACCGGAAGATAGCGCTGTGCTTTCTGGCGGCAAACCGGGGCCACATAAAATCCAGGGCATCGGCGCTGGTTTTGTACCGGATGTATTGGTGCGCGATTTGATTGATGAAGTCATCACCGTCGGCAATGAAACTGCATTCGCTACTTCTCGCAAAGCCGCAAAACTCGAAGGTATTGCTGGTGGTATTTCTTCCGGTGCGGCGCTTGCTGCTGCACTCGAAGTTGCTGCGCGACCTGAGATGAAAGGTAAGCAAATCGTAACGATTATTCCTTCGTTCGCCGAACGTTATCTCTCCACCGATTTATTCAGCGGGCTTGAATAATGGTTGCCGCTAACAGAGCAAACGCAGAGACTCCAACCACGGCAGCCTCAATCGGGCATGCGGTGCTGGAGTCGATGCGCTCTTCGTTTAAGAAGGTGCGTTTGGTTGTCTCGCCGCCACCAGTTCCAACTGCGGTTGCAGCGGAAGAAGTAACGAAAGCGGTGTGGCTCAAAGGCAATTTGATTTCCAATAATGGAAAATATTTTCCGCAACTCACATTACATACGGATGAAAATCCGACCTTGCTAGAAGCAGCCGTAAAGCGCCTGGAAGCAGTTGGGTTCGATGACAAGGAATGGAATGTTGCGCGTGAAGATGTACGTTTTTGCATGCGCTATAAAGCCTCCTATGCCAACCCGCAGGATGGGTATATCGCGCTTTCCGGCATGGTGTGGGAAGCGTGTAACCGCACCGGCCTGCAATACGCCAATCTCTCTGCGTGAGACGTTACGCCAGGCAAATGATTTTGCCGCAATGGGGTGAACAAGGCCAAGCCCGATTGCAGCAAGCAAAAGTACTCGTCGTCGGCGCCGGTGGTTTGGGCAGCCCCTGTTTATATTATCTTGCTGCTGCCGGCATCGGCACACTCGGCATTTTAGATCACGATCGCGTCGATCTCTCCAATCTACAACGCCAAATTTTATTCGAAACCAACGACATCGGCCGCCCCAAAGCCGAAAGTGCTGCCGATGCGTTAGAGGATTTAAATCCGGATATTACCCTCAATACACACACCGAAAAACTAACCGCGGACAATGCCGCAAAACTTATTTCCACCTACGATATTATCGTCGATGGCAGCGATAATATCGCGACACGCTTTATCGTGCAGGATGTGTGCTTCGCACAGAAAAAAACATTGGTGAGTGCAGCCGTGCTTGGGTTTGAAGGACAAATCTCAACCTTCAAAAACAAACCTTGTTATCGCTGCTTATATCCCGAACCACCACCAGAAGGTTCGATGCCGAATTGTTCTGAGAATGGAATATTAGGTGCCGTGACTGGCGTAATGGGTTCGCTGCAAGCAGCAGAAGTGATCAAAGAAATTTTGGGGCTCGAAACACTCTCCGGTATATTGCTGCGTATAAACTTACTGACGATGGAATTTCGCCGTTCTATGATTAAACCCGATCCAGAGTGCCCGTTATGCGCAACAAAAAAGTAAATGCCAGAGACCAATATATCCGTGACCTCTATGCTGCGGAAACGGAATTGCTCACCCAAATACGCGCTACACTTGCGGAACAAAATCTCTCGATTCATGTAAGCCCCGAAGAGGGAAAATTGCTACAAGTGCTCGTGCGTCTGCATCGCTCAAAACATATTGTCGAAATCGGAACATTAGGCGGCTATTCCGCACTTTGGATGGCAGAAGCGCTTCCAGCAGATGGTCATATTACTACCTTCGAAAAAAGTTCGGAGCGCGCAGAAATGGCACGCAAACACATTGCCACTTCGCCTTACACGAAAAAAATTACAGTAGTCGAAGGTGATGCGCATGCCATGTTGCGCGAGCATAAAGGCAAAGTGGATATGGTGTTTATTGATGCCGAAAAAACCGGCTATCCGGATTATCTTGAATGGGCAGAACAACATTTGCCTGTTGGTGGTTTATTAGTCGCTGATAACACCTTCTTGTTCGACACGGTATTTAGTGAAGCGCCCGAAGGTGAGGCAAAAATGTGGAACGCGATGCGGCAATTTAATGCCGCGCTTGCTGAGCGATTTGAGGCAATTATTTTGCCGACCGCGGAAGGCCTAAGTATTGCTTTAAAACCAGCCAAATAAAATGTGCATTACTTATTGCATAGCGTTTGAATAACCGCCGCGGCTCCTGCAAAAACCGATAGAACCATTCCATGCCACATGCTTGCATCCAACGCGGTGCGCGGCTTAGCCGATCCATCGCATAATCAAACGCCGCACCCACGCCAATCAACACCGGCACATTCAAAGCCGTTTTATGTTTATGAATCCACAATTCCTGTTTCGGCGCACCCAATGCAACAAATAAAATATCCGGCTGCGCTTGATTGATATTTGCAATGATTTTTACTTCTTCCTTCTCGCTTAGAGTGCGAAAAGGCGGGCAAGCCGTTCCAGCAATCACGATATTCGGATATTGCTGCGATAATTTTTTACCTAATGCTTCAGCTACACCTTCAACACCACCCAGCAAAAAAATACGCGCACCTGTTTTGCAAAGTGCATGCATTAAATCGACACCAACAATGCGCTCGGCTTGTGGTATTTCTTTTTTTGCAAGCCACACCAGCGGCATACCATCTGTTACAGCAAGCGAAGATGTTTCAAACGCTTGCATCAATAATGGATTTTTCTGTGCTTCGGTTAGCAAATGCACGTTGGCTACGATGACCGCATTATGCAGGCTGCGAGTCGAAATATAATGTTGGATGGTTTTTACAGTGTCTTCAAACGTTCCAACATCCATCGGCACGCCCAGCAGCTTAGTGCGCATTGGGCGACCATAGCGGGGCAATCAATGTGCGTAAGAGAATAACCATCTCCAACCACAGATTCCAGTTATCGATATATTCATTATCGAGTGTAGTGCGTTTCTGAATATCTTCATCGGTGTGAATCAATCCCCGATATCCATTCACCTGCGCCCAACCGGTGAGGCCTGGTTTTACACGGAAACGCATCGGATAATCGGCGCAGCGAGTTGCGAACTGCTTATCGTGATGCACGGCGTGGGGGCGTGGACCGACGAGTGACATATCGCCTATGACCACATTAAATAACTGCGGCAATTCATCTAAACTGCGGCGGCGCAGAAATGCACCTATTGGGGTAATACGTGTGTCTTTGCGGGTTGCTTGTGGCACGGATTCATCCTCCGCCGCTTCGCGGAACATGGTGCGGAATTTTATGATGCGGAATGTTTTGCCGCCTAAGCCACCGCGATTCTGATAAAAGAAAATATCACCCTTGCTGGTTAGCTTGATTGCGCACGCGATCACAAAAATAAGCGGGAATAAAAACACCAATAGGCACAGGCCAACCACCTTATCCGTGACAAATTTTGAGCAATGATAAAGTGCGGAATGCTGCATCAATCTTTCTTCTGTGGTTTATGTTTGAAGGCGTAATTGGTGAAATAGAGATATTCTTCTTTGCTGCTTTTATAGTAACGCTGCTTCTTCAAATTGATGCGCGAGAGGGCAAGCATAAAGGGTTTATTGCTGAATTTCTCCTGCAATAATTTAATGCCCTGATTGACTGCACCGCGTGGTGTTTTTTCCCAGCGGACGATATAGAGGCAGGCATCAGCATGCGGCGCCAAAAGAGCAGCATCGCGCACGCTCATGACGGGCGGCGCATCGACGATGATCGTATCAAATTGACTGCGGACCAGTTGCATCAATTGCCCCATTGCTTGCAGCTGGAGCAGGTCAAGTGGATGGCCCTGCGGCTCGCCGGCAGGAATGCACGAAATGCCGCTATGTGAATCTTTATAAAAAACATCCTGAACCTGTGCCTGACCGGAAAGAACATCTCCAAGCCCCGGAACCTTACCCAGTTTAAGGCTTTTTGCAAGCTGCGAACGTCGCATATCGGCATCGATCAACAATACCTTTTTGCCGGTTTTCTGCAAAATGACCGCTAGCGAAAGTGCGGTCGAAGACTTCCCCTCCTCTTGCAATGAAGAAGAAATGAGCAGTACTTTCGGTGCGGTCGCTGAATCGTCAAACAATACCGTTCGCAAATTACGGGTGGCTTCCGCATAGAGCGGATAAAGTGCTGCATCCAGCATTTGCAGATGGTTTATTTCTTTATTTGTAGTTTTAAATTCTGGAATAGTCGCCACCACTTGCAAGCCTGTTTCTAATTCCAACTGTTCGCCATTTTGGAAACCGACGGAAGAAAATTCCCGCACCATACTGATCGCGATCGCGCCAATGATAGAGAGAATAAAGGTTGCGATGATAACGGGTATCCGCTTTGGCTCGAACGGATTGGTGGGTGGATAGGCCCGAGAAATAACCCGTGCGTCCGGTGCATGAATCACTTCATCCTGCACATCGGTTTCTTTATAGCGGGCCAACAACACGGTGAATAATTCTTTGTTCGCTTCAATCTCACTCTTTAACCCACGCATCGTGATTTCGATGTCACTTTCATTTTCGAGTGGCACACGCAGAGAAGTAATGTCATTGGCGATATTTCGAATGCGCATCGATAGCAAATCACGATCATTCATCAGTGCCAATCGTACGCGCTGTAATTTATCCGCTTTTCTTTCCTCGAGCGCATCCTTCTCTGCAAACAAACTACGCATCATCGGATGTTCGTCGCGATAACGTGTTTGCATCTGCGCCATTTTAGCTTCGAGTGCCTGCTCCTGCGTTTCTATTGCCTCCATAAGCGGGGATTCCATAATGAATTGCGTTGTCTCCGCCTCTTCCGCACGGCGCATCATTTTAGCAAATTTCTGCAATTTGGTTTCGGTTTCACTGCGTTCTTTTTTTGCCGTCATTAAGTCAGTGCTTAGTTGAATCAATTGATCTTGATACAGACTTTTTCCTTCAATATAGAGACTATCGGATGAACGGCGCAGCTGCTCTAATCGGTTTTCAGAATCGATCACTTTGTTGCGCATTTCTTCCACCCGTTGCGCTAGCCAGCGTGTGGCATTATGTGTCACCGAATTTTTTTCCTGCAATTGATCTTCCAGATATACATCAAGCAATGTATTGAGTGCCCGTGCAGCAAATTGTGGGTCGTTCGAAACATATTCAAGTGTAACCACAGATGAATGGTCGGAAGGTTGCACTAAAAGGCCACTCAAGAACTGTGTGATCAACGTTTCCTTGGATGGTTTCTGGATTTGCTCTGGCAAGTGATCAATACCAAGTTCTGTTATCACTTTTTCTGCCATGATGCGTGATTGTAAAATCGCTGATTGCGTACTGTTAGTGAAGGCACCAGGATTGAGCGGTTCGTTCACATCTTCAATTCGCGTTACGCGTTTGCGATCGCCCTCAATGATAATTTTTGCCTGTGCGCGATAGAGATCTGGAATTTGCTGCAGATAATAAAACACCAAAGCCGTCATGCCACAGGCAAGCAATAGAATGCCTATTTTATGACGACGAATGGCGCCCGTAATCCGGCGCACTTCAAGCACATCGCGTGCGGCAGCGGTTCGAGTCAGTTGGTTTAGCAGCTCGCTCAAAACCAGCTCCGCAACACTTCAACCGTATCGCCGGGTAGCACTTGCGAATCCTCATCGCCTATATGTTCTTCCTGCATCAACGGATTGCCCGGCGCATTGCGTAATATCCGCACTTGTGATGTGCGTCCGCGCGAATTCACACCGCCCGCAAGCGCCATCGCCTGACGCACGGTCAGACGTGGGCGGTAATCATATAGCCCCGGCTTTGCCACCTGGCCGATAACGTAAATCGGTGGGTATTGTACAATTTCAACATCCACCCCTTGCGAAATAACATAAGCCGTTTCGAGCTGTTCAGCGATGCGTGCGGCGAGAGTTTTTGTGGTCTCGCCTTCTGCTAGCACTTCGCCGACCATCGGAATCGTTACCGTCCCTTTCGGCCCGACAATAGTTTCGCGCGAAATTTCTTCATGACCAAAAATACGGATATAGATTTTGGTGCCGACTGCTAGTTTATCAAATGCATCCGCATTGCACAGGATCGGCTTGACTGCTGTCGCAGCTACTGCCTCTGATGGAATTTTTTCTGGCATCGGTATTGCCTCTGCATCCAAATCCGCTGGTAATGCATCTTCTATGGCCATTTCCGGAATCTTTGGTTTTTCTTCCGGCACAGGCACTGGTTTTGCTAACGCCACTTGTGCGCAAAACAAAACCGCGATGAAAAAAATGTTTTTCATAATCTGCATGACAGCGTCACTAACAGGGTGTTGCTATAAAAATCCCGATCCGCCACGTCGCTCAAACGGCGGCGATAACGATAATGGATGCCGGTGTTAATGCTGTTGTTCCATAAATAATTCAAACCCGCCCCTGCCAGATAATCATGATCGACATCATCCGTTGTGTTGGCGAATTCATAACGATCCATCCCCAGCTCACCAGTTGCAACTAGCTCGCTGGAAAGCGCAAGTGATGGAAGGAGTCTGCCACTTGTCACCGTCAAATCATTCACGCCTACTAAGGTGGTGCTTTCAATCGTACGAGTGAGTGTTGTATTGAGCATGAAGTTTTCATAAGGCGACCAACGTAGGGATGCATCAATGCTTAGACCTTGCGTATCATCCAACTGTGAGTCTTCAAATGAACGATGCATTTGGCCGATACCTAAATCAAGAATCGTAATATCCGTCACATTATAACTCACACCGCCCAACACTTCATAGGCAGTGCTATCGCGATTGATGCCAGCGGCATCATGTGCGCCATCGTAGATTTCTTCAGAATAGGAAGGCTGCACAAAAATGCGCATATCATCGTTAATCGGATATGAGACGCGCGCCCAATAACGTGAAACATCGCGATTGCGGAAACCTTGCGCTTCACCATCCAATTTTTCCAACATAATTCGGTTGTAACTACTATGCGTCGAGATCGCGAACGGATAGCCATTGAAATCAATACCAACGCCACCACCCATAGTCTGTACATTGCGTAAGCGCGAAAGATTCATTGCCGTTTCCCGCGGATCATTCCGCTCTTCGGAAATTTGACTATAATTGAGATTCGCGTTTAAACTCCACTCATCCTTGATGTCGAGTCTGCCGTCACCATACAGATTATAATTATCCTGATTTTCTGAAACCTGATTCTGAAAACGCTTGAGATTTCCATTTGCACCAAAACGTAATTGATGCCGCTCCCAATCGGACCCGGCGGATATTCCTGCGCCAATATTTTGTGCAATATCGCTTTCACGATCGGTTTTTGATTGCTTGGCGTTATCCGTAAATTCAGTGGCGGTTCGTGCATTTGCTTGCACCTTAAAACTTGAGAGAAACCCACCTATGCCATTATCTGTTCTGCCAAAGATACTGTCGCCTAGCGATGCTGCTTGGGGCATCATGTCGTCTTCCAACATACTGCTATCGTAAATCGGATCGTAATAGCTATAATATGGCGTCGGAGTCGCTGCTAAAGTGGGGGGTGCCCATAATACCATCAGCAATAAGAACGAAAGTAATGCCATTCTACAACTATATAATGTATTTATGTGCCGTTTTACAACTAAATATAGACTTTTTCGCGTAGTCTCGGTTAGAAATAAAAGATGAAAAATATCACCATTTTGCATTGCTCGGAAACACTCAGCGTCAGCGGTTGCTGTCGTGTGATGGAGCATCTTGCAAAAAACATGGATCGCACACGTTTCACCAGCATGTTTTGTGCAGAGAGTGGCGAACCGAATTATCTTGAATATTTGCGCCAAGAAAATATCGAAACACACCTTATCCCAAACACTCTTCCGAAGATCAAAAAACCGTTCGTCGCAATTCTACACCGCGCTGGCAACAACACACCATTCTGGGGAAAACTCATTCCGCAACTGCGCGAGGCGGGTGCGGCGGCCATCATTGAACGTAATATTTTCGGTTATCCTGACCAGCGCAATGACCGCCAATTAGACCGCATCTGCGCGAACTCACTAAACACCATCTGGCACCATTGGCGACAGTCCGGCAAACCCGATATCAACCATTATCTCGCTCGCCATCGCGTGCTCTATAACGCCGTCTCTTTCGAGCCCAACGAAAGTGAGCTGCAAACATTACGCCACAAATGGCGCGTGAAACTCGGCATTAGTGATGATGCATTTGTGCTTGGCATTATCACCCGCCCCGATGCGCAAAAGATTGATGCGTTGATGCTAGGCCTTATCCCGCATCTCAAAAAAACCATTCCGAATTTGGTTCTCGTCACTCGTCGCTATCCGGAAGTTCTAGCAAAGCCATTGAAGTTGATGCTTGGTGATCGCTATCATAATTTACCGGTTTCAGCGGATCCAGAAATGCTCAAAGCAACCTATGCGCTGATTGATGTTTGCGGCAATTTTCCGAGCATCGGCGAAAGTTTTGGTATGGCCGTTGCCGAAGCGATGCGCTCCTATAAGCCGGTGATCGCACTTGATCTGCCACAAAAAAACAAAGGCAATTCTCAGCGTGAGTTGGTCGAGCATGGCCTCACCGGTTATCTTGGTAAAACAGCAGCGGATATTGCAACGTTACTTGAAATTCTTTCAAAAGATAAAGCACTCTGTGAAAAAATGGGCAAAGCGGCGCGGCAAAAAATGACCAATGCTCCGTTTGGGCTTTCGAGCGTGATCGCGCAGTTTGAAAGTGAAATTTTGCAGCAATTAGGCGAGCCGGCAACGGTGCCTATGCAGCCGGATAAAGCAACCATTCGGCATTATCTGGAAACCTATCCGAAACGCTTTGGTGATGTTATACTGACCCCCGAAAGTCATTTTTCTATTCCTGTTTCCGCCACACGGCTTATATGGAAAGTGGTACGGAGATTTATATGATAACAGCGGTGATCAAAGCGCGGAACGAAACACGGCAACTCGCTGAATGTTTCTCCTCGCTCAAAAATTTCGCCGACGAGATTATCCTAATCGATGACAACAGCACCGATAACACCGCCGAACTCGCCCGCTCACTAGGCGCCGTTGTGATCACCATCACCGATCGCGGCGAGCGCCCGCTTGAATGGCTGGACACACATGGGTTCAAAGCCGCCAAAAACTCCTGGCTATTGCAAATGGATGCGGATGAACGCATGACACCGCAACTCGGAGAACGCCTAAAGTCGATCGCCGAGGAAGGGAAGTATAATGGTGTGCGTTATGCTCGGAAAAATATCATTTGGGGCGCATGGATTCGGCATGGTGGATGGTTCGTCGCGGATCAATTGCGCTTCTTCAAAAAAGAAGCCTTCGATGAAAAATGGTGCTGCGGCATTCACACCCAGCCACTAATTCGCGGCGATATTATAACGCTTCCAGCTATCGAACAGTTAAGCACACTACATTTAGATTATGACACGGTTGAACAATTTATCCGCCGCACATTACTTGGTTATGCACGCACCGAAGCATTGGGTTGTTATCAAGCCGGGCGCCGTTTTTCTTTATACAACATGCTGCTCAAACCCTGCACTAAATTTATTGGCCGTTATATTTACCGCCAAGGTTTCCGTGATGGTGTGCGTGGGTTTTTGCTGGCTTTTTTCCTTGCTGCTTATGAAATAATTATCGAAGCTCATTTGTGGGATTTCGAGAGAAAGAAATTATGAAATTTTCCATTGTCGTTCCCTCTTATAACCATGCCGCCTATCTTGAAGATGCATTAAAAAGCATTTTGCATGAGCGTGATCGCGGCGTGGATCTCGAAATTATTTTGATGGATGGCGGCTCGCAAGATGGCACCGCCGCCATCATCGAAAAATATCGCCCGCATTTAAAAGTCGCCATTTCCGAAAAAGATAATGGCCAAACCGATGCGCTAATAAAAGGTTTCACCTACAGCACCGGCGATGTGATGTGCTGGCTCAATTCGGATGATTATTATTATCCCGGCGCCCTCACCCTCATTCAAAATTTCCTCAGCAGCCAACCCAAAGTCGATGTGGTGTATGGGGATATGAATTGGGTTTCAAAAACGGGTGAGACCGAAAAAGAACAAAAGGAAATGGATTTCTTGCTGCCGGTATTGCTGTGGGATTATAATTATATTCCGCAACCTTCGACCTTCTGGCGACGTAGTGCCTGGCAAAAAACAAATGGTCTCAACCCGACTCGCCAATGCGCGATGGATTGTGATTTATGGTTTCAGTTTGTCAAAGCCGGTTGCCATTTCGCGCATATTCCACAAACACTTTCCGCCATGCGCCGTTATGCCGAGCAGAAGAATCAGCGCCTACGTGTGTTAAGTGATGCGGAAGATAAAGCCATCCGCGAAGCATTTTTAGGCCGCAAGATTTCGCCACTCGAACGCCTCTATAAACGCCTTCTCTGGAAGCCGGTTCGTATTTTAAAACGCCTATGAACGCCACATTTTCGGAAGGCATTTACATCCGCATCCTACCCTTTTTCTTATTGGGTTATGCGGTTGCCGGGAAGCCGTTTGCTTATCTTGGCGTACCGCCACTTTATATGGGCGAAGTTTTATTGCTGATGGGCATATGGCAAATTTTGCAATCCACACATTTGTGGAAAGTATATCTGCAGCCCTCCGCCTGGCTCCTTTTCTTTTTCATGTTATGGAGCGCTGCTCGTACTATTCCTTATCTCTCGCAATATGGAATTTTCGCGCTGCGTGATGCTGCATTATGGGGCTATGGATTTTTTGCCTTCGTTATCGCGATGATTTTAATTTCGCGCCCATCTTTATTATTAATACTCATGCTGCGTTATCAATCTTTCGCCCGATTCTTTCCTTTTGTCACTTTAATCGGCTTAGTCGCACTTTTCTTTTTCAAACGTGTCTTTTTCGATATTAGCAGCTTTTTCCAAATGAAGCCGGGCGATATTTTGGTACAGCTTGCAGGTATCATCAGTTTCTCCACCTGCGGGTTATTAGCCCCGACTTTGCCATGGATATTCGCGGTAATTGGTTCTTTATTAGTTGCAGGTTCGGTTGGTCGCGGTGGCCTGCTGGCATTTACTCTCGCGGTTGGCGCAGTGTTCCTTCTGCGCTTACAGCATGCACGCACCTGGAAAATGCTGCTCGTGCTAAGCACCACCTTAATCATGATCGCTTTGTTATTTACGGTATTTCCTAAAAACGAACTGGAGGATCATTACAGCCGTAAAATCTCGCCGGATCAGATTGTAAAAAACATGTTGAGCATCACCTCTGATTCTGAGCAATGGGGGTTGGAGGGTACGAAGCGCTATCGTCTCGAATGGTGGGATAAAATTATCAATTATACGTTTTATGGCGATTATTTTGTCGGCGGCAAAGGCTATGGCATTAACCTCGCCGAATCGGATGACCAATTGTTAAATGGCGATACATCGTTGCGCAATCCGCACAATGCGCATCTCACCATTTTGGCGCGCTCTGGTGTGCCGGGATTGGTGTTATGGGCGGTGCTGAATATCGCTTGGTTTTGGCGGACATTACGTTCTATTATCGAAGCGAAAGTTGCACAGCTGCGCGTATGGGAGGGCTGGTTTTGTACATTACTCGCCTTTTATCTCGCCGCCATCATCAACGCGACGTTCGATGTCTATCTCGAAGGGCCGATGGGTGGCATTTGGTTCTGGACGGTGTTTGGCATCGGCCTCGCAAGCCATCAT
Organism: uncultured Alphaproteobacteria bacterium; assembly: GCA_903821695.1. Classification (GTDB taxonomy): domain Bacteria; phylum Pseudomonadota; class Alphaproteobacteria; order Rickettsiales; family CAIJLX01; genus CAIJLX01. The sequence continues at coordinate 27,664 of CAIJLX010000053.1, forward strand.
TTATTTTTAACGCTTCCTGACTTATTGGTAACGCATGAAGATTCTGATCGCGCATAGTTATTATCAGCAACGTGGCGGCGAAGACGTCGTGTTTAACGCTGAGCGCGATGCGCTGATTGATGTTGGTAATGAAGTGAAAACCTATGTGCTGCATAATGCCGATTACATAAAAAAACCCAAATGGCAGCAAGTGCTTTCGCTGTTTTGGAACCACCAAGCCTATCGCGAGATGCGCCGGCAAATTCAGGCGTTCCATCCCTCAATATTACATGTGCATAATCTGTTCCCGTTTTTCTCGCCTTCCATTTTATGGGCCGCAAAAAAAGAAAATATTCCGGTGGTGGTGACATTGCATAATTACCGCCTTACGTGCGCCAATGGATTATTTTATCGCGAAGACAAAGCTTGCGAAGCATGTGTTAGAAAACCATTCCCTTGGCCAGCGGTGAAATATAGTTGTTATCGCCATGATCGTGCGCAAACAACGTTGGTTGCACTCAGCACGTTCTTCCATCGCCTGATTGGCAGTTGGACTATCCCGAAATATTTTATTGCACCAACAAAGTTTGCGGCCGAGAAATTTTATTCGATTATTTCAGAAGACCGGATTCGTATTAAACCCCATTTTGCAACCTCCTATTCTCTCACCTTCATACCCAAAAATAACCATGCTATTTTTGTAGGTAGGCTTTCGGCCGAGAAAGGATTTGATTGGCTGCTCGAAGCGTGGAGTAGTTTAAAAGCCGATATCACACTCGATATTGTCGGCGAGGGTACGATTGTTTCGAGCACCGACCCGCGTATTATTTTCCATGGTCGGTTAGAGCCGGAGAAGTTGCGCAGCATGCTCGCCCAATCCGCAGTCACCATTATTCCTTCGCGTTGTTATGAAACCTTCAGCAATATTGTGATTGAATCTTTCGCTGCTGGAACTGCGGTTATAGCGCCGACGAATACGGCACCAGCAAGTTTGGTGACACCGGGCGTAACCGGATCGCATTTTTCGCGGGAAGATGTTGCTGCATTCCACTCACGCGTTGAAGAATATATTAATGACCCAGGCCGAGCAGAGCGCGAAGGTAAAAACGCGTTGGCCGAATATCAGCAAAAATATCAGGCGAAAGAAAATATGGATATGCTGATGGAGATTTATCAGCGCAGCATCAATGCAATATAATAACCCATCCCGCGCGGTGTGATGTCATGCTGCAATAAGTTATAATCAACCTTCTTGATCTGCTTTAAATAATACCCCATCGGTGATGGTGCGCCTTTCGCGCGTTCGGCAATTTCCTGCGTGAGTTTCTTTGCTGAAGCCAGATAAGCAGCGCTGCCGAACTGATCAGGATTCACTGCATCTTGTGGGAAAGGTGGCTTGCCCGCGCGTGCCAATGGATAAATACTTTTCAAAAAACTGACCAAGCCGAAGCGCAGTGATGCAACCTCCTCGGCTTTACCATAGAGCATTTGATGCAGCACATGGGTTGTCTTTAAAATGCGCTGCTCCAATTGTTCGAGAGAGCCGACTACGGGATGTTCAATTTTGGCTTCATAGGCATCTAGCAGCTGGATCATTTGGCCGAAAGGCAGCTCCGGAATTTGGGCCAATGCATTGGTAATTTCGTGGCGTTTTTTTAGGTCCCCACTTTGCAGCTCCGCCACTGCTTCTCGCCACCAGGCAAGACGGATAAGGCCGATGGTCGGCTCGCTGACGCTCATTGGTAGTTTCGCGATTTCAGCGTGGAATGCGCAAAGCGCCATCCAGCGGGTGCGCTTCTCGGCGGGCTGTAATAGGCCCAGCATATAACGGTCGTAGTCGGCGTTTTTGACGAAGGTGTAGAGGGGTTGCATTCGCCACCACTTCTAACGCTTTACTGCCATTTTTCTAGAATTATTTAACGACACGTGATAGTCACCTAGTATGAAGAAGCGCTATATACTTACACTTTCCTGCACTGACGTTCATGGCATCGTCGCCGCCGTCTCCGGTTTTTTGGCACAAGCAGGTGGGTTTATTACCGAATCAGCCCAGTTCGGTGATTTTTCTACCGGCCGTTTTTTCATGCGCACTGAGTTTGATGCAGAGAAAGAAGTCATTGTTTTGCGCGAGCAATTCACCCCACTTGCCGAAAAATTCGGCATGGAATGGTCCCTTTTCGATGTCGCAAAAAAACCACGTGCGCTTATTTTGGTTTCAAAGGAAAGCCATTGCCTAAATGATTTGCTGCATCGCTATCGTAGCGGCAGCCTAGGTGTTGAGATCCCTGCCGTCATTTCCAACCACACCATTTTAAAAGGCCTGGTTGATTGGCACAGCATACCGTTTATTCATCTGCCCATTACGCCAGAAACACGCAAGGCGCAGGAAGCAGAATTACTCAAAGCCATTGAACAGTACGAAATCGATGTCGTGGTGCTCGCACGTTATATGCAAATTCTCTCGCCAGAATTATGCAAAGCCTTGCGTGGCCGGGCGATCAATATTCACCATTCGTTCCTGCCAAGTTTTAAAGGCGCAAAACCTTATCACCAAGCCTTTACCCGCGGCGTAAAACTGATCGGTGCCACTGCACATTTCGTAACCGAAGAATTAGATGAAGGCCCGATCATCGAGCAAGAAATTGCTCGCGTCGATCATACGCACAAGCCGGAAGATCTCGTGGCAATTGGACAGGATATTGAATGTATGGTACTTGCGCGCGCGCTTAAATATTATGCGCAACATCGCGTCATCTTAAACGGCAACAAAACGGTGATTTTCAAATGAGTGATTTTCCGCCACCAGGTTATTTTGGTTTACTGCGCGAGTTATTTAAAAATAGCAGCTTTCGTTATCTTTTTGGTTTTACCCGCAAAATAAATTTGTTGATATTGATTCCGGTGTTTTCTATCACCGCCTTGTTCGTTTCTGGCATGATTGACTCGGGCTGGATGCAACAACTGACCAGTTTCGTGACCGATACTCTAGCAATGCTGCAAAGCTATAGTTACCGTTGCGCGCGGACGTTGCCTAATGTTCAGGCGTTTTTTCGTTGCTTTGAGTAGCATCCTCATCTTTTAGTTTACTCAAGCGATCTTTAATGAAGATGTTCATAAAGCGTAATTCTTCATCCGGTATATCTTTTTGTGTTTTCAAAATATTCTCGATGATGGCCAGGGCATGTTGTTTTTCACCTAATTGCTCATGAATAAATGCAGGCATCTGGCGCGCCCAGAGTGGAACATCTGCTTCGGTAGTGCCCAATTTATAAGCGAGTCTTAGCGCCTCTTGCTTGTCGTGCATGCGGCTATTGGCGAGGTAAATTGCGTGCGACAACCACCACCATTTTTTTTCGGGATGGCGATCATAATGTTGTTCAAGATAGCGAATGATATGCGGCACATCTCTCTTCGGTTCTTGTGAGAGGCTGAAGAGATAGCCTGCCATGGAAGGGGTGACGTCGGAGATGTCGTTCAAATCATCCAGCAGCAGGAACCATTTTTCTAACAGCGGGTAATCATAATCACGGTAGGCGGTATAGCGGCCAAATGTATCGCCAGCATTTTGCAGGCGGAAAGAGGCGAGGCGGAAATAAAGTTCCGGGTCACCGAAGGAAAATAATTTCACCATTTGTGGCGAAGGTAAGCTTGGGACAATGCCGAGATCCGGCCGCAGCGGGCGCAAGTGAGACCATAATGCTACATTAGCCCCAAGGAAAAACAAAAACCCCGCGAGTATGAAATGTTTAGAATTGCCGGCGCGTAAAGTCATACATCCCCATCAACAACAACAACGGAATATAGACGGCAGATTGAACCAAGAATGGCCAGAGACCACTCAGTTCAAACCCACGCAATAGCCATTCAGTTTTTCCAAATAAATCAAGACGCGGCAATAGCATCGATGTACCCGCCATCACAAAATCATCCCAATGGTTCAAGCTAGGATTGAAGGTGCCGGGCCTATCAAGGAAGGCGAGCATATAACCCATCATCCGGCCGATGAAATAAAAACAAAAGCTCGCGAGCACTGCGCTTACCGCGCTTTGCATTATCAAAGAAGCAGCTAATGCAAACGCCGTCACAATCATTGCTTCTGCAAACATGCTGGCTGCAAAACCGATAAAGCCAGAATAATTAGTTGGAATAAAAAGCAGCAAAACAACAAACAGAAAAATAACAAACAATGCCGCGATCACCGAAAAGCCAATCCAGTAGCACAGCACGAAGCTCGCGCGCGACATAGGCTTCGACAGGAACATTTCGATCTCGCGGTTTTCAAAACTGCGGCGCACATGGAAGCAAATGAAGAGGATAAGACCGATCATAATATAAATGCGGCTAAGGCCGGCGCTTAATACTAGCGACATTTCACGCTCTTCTACCAATGAAGTGCTGCTCAAAAATAACGAGAGCGCCATAATTGCTAATACGCCTAACGGTAAGGCAAAAAATAGCCAATCCCGAAGTGCCGTGAGCAATAAATAGCGAATAGTGGTCAGCATAAACTCCTCTAGAAAGTAAGTGGACGTGGGTCGTTAGTGAATTTACGGTATAATTTTTTATCCGCTGCATCAACGCCAAAGCCCGGCACAATGGTTGCTTTGATGAAGATGACTGTTTCAACCACTTCCGTATCTTTAGACGTTTTTTTGAATAAATATCCGGCGAACGGTATGTTGCTTAAATAAGGAATCCCGGTATCTGAATTTGCCGTCTTGTTTTCCATAAGGCCGCCAATGACCATTACCTGACCACTTTTAATTTTCAGAATCGAGTCCAGCTCACGCACTTCTATGATGGGTACGGCGCTACTGATATTGGGAGCATCAGGATCGTCTTTTTTAAGCTGCGCGACCTGAAGCTGCACTGCCGGATCTTCTACCGAAGTAGTACTTCTGGTAAGCGTTGGCCGAACATTCATCGTAATTTCATTGGTATCGAGATTGATAGAGGGCTGCAATGTGAGAATAACGCCGATCGGCACCGTGTGTGGCGTGCTGCTGTAATTGTTCTGAGTAGTTCCCTGACCGGTAGCTGTACTACTTGTACTATTTTGCTGAATTTGCAGCTCAAAATAAACTAGATTTTTTGCAAATGTCAGTACTGCCTGTTGATTATTGATAGCATTAATACGCGGGCTAGAAAGGGTGCGAGTTACACCGAATGTTTCGGCAAATTGTATAAACCCATCCAGATTAAGTCCTTTGATGCCCAACACTTCTTGATTGGGCAATGTCGCGGCGAATATGCCGTCAGTGCTGCTAATATTCGAATTGGTAAAATTGCTACGGATCTGCAGGTTGGTTAGTTTTTTAGAAACAATACTCCAATCAATACCGCTTTGATGCTCTTTATTGAGCGTGACTTCCACCACTTTTGCCTCAATCAAGACCTGCGCCGATTGCTGGCGCTTAATTTGATTCAAAAATTTGGTAACTTCACGGTGCTGGCGCTGGTTGGCAAGCACCGAAATTAACCCCGCTTGTTTGTTAATCGAAAGCAATGATGCACCAGAAGGCACAATATCCGATGCATCTGCACCTTCGGATTTTACTTTCGGCGAACGATCGACATTCAGCGGCGGCGTTACGCGCACAGGCTGCCCGACTGCTGGTGGTGTGCCAGCAGCTGCGACCGGCGGTGTTTCACCAAGCACCTCACCCAAACCATCGTCACTCACGCTGCGCGATGTTGCATTTTCTGAAATGCCGGGAGAATTTTTGCCATAGAGTTTGAGAATATTTTCGATATTTTTCTCAACTGATTTCCATAAATCACCTTCGTAATCCGATTTAAGAGAGCTTTGTGAGCCGCTCGTAAGGCTGCCGCCTCCTCCTCCACCTCCACCGCCACCACCCAATACCTGGGTGGAGAGATTGGTGCTGCCGCTGTTTGAGCGATTGAGGTTTAGGAAATCGACCTGATAGTTTTCAACATACGGAAAATCGCGCTCGACTTTTAAAACACCGTTTTGCACCGAATAGCGCAAACCGGTGAGCTCGCAAATACGATCGATCACCTCAGAAAAAGGCTTATCTTTGGCGCGAAAAATAATGCCGCCACGGATGTTGGGATCAAGTTCGATATCGATATCGGCACGGCGAGCCAGTTCCACCAGCACTTCTTTGAGCGGCACATCTTCGGTAACATTCAGCGTGATGAGTTTATCTTTACCAACCATCGGCGCCTTGGGGTCGATCAGTAATTGTGATACACTTGGAATCGCGGGTTCATTGTATTTATCAGATCGCAGTGATGGCGTGGTTGGCGTGAGTGCGTCGAGATAATCTTCACGTGTGCGTCCAGTATCAGGATCAATCACATCTTTGCCGAATTTTTTCTCGAGGCCTTTGAGTGTTTTATCGCTGATTTCGTCAACTTTTTTATCGGCCGCATCTAGTGCGTCGCTGGCTTTGTCTTTTGCAGTGTTTGCCGTCTCGCAAGAAGCAAGCGAGAACACGAGGAAGAGCGCGGCGAGAACGCCGCTAACCGAACTGCGTACTGATGACAAAGTTACCACACTCTACTTATTGATTGTAACCACGCTAAATTCAACGATAAAATCAATAATCTGCTGGAAACCGCTCACAATAAAAACGGGAAACAGAACGCACATCAATAAGGCCAGCGCGAGCGCGGGTCCGAATGCGAAATGTCCTTCTTCCGTACGGCTTGCAAGGCCCGCCGTAAAAATGCCCATCATGCCGGAGAAAAAACAAAATGGTGCAAGCAGCGACCAATCGAGATAAAGCCCAGCCACCGCCAAAAATTTTATATCACCCCAACCCAAGCCTTCGCGTTTTTTCCACACCACCATCAGCCAACGCAAAAATAATCCAAACGCAAACCCGACTGCGGCGAGCACTATCGCGATCAACCAGGGTTTCCCGGTAGCCCATACATGCAACAAACCAAGCCCCCCCAGCGCAACTTGAATTTCATCTGGGATGATCATGTGCTCGAGATCAATCGCTGTTAAAATAACCAAACACAGCGCAACTAAACAAAGAACTGCAGCAAGAAATGTCGCCCCATATATTCCGCCAATCAGCGCGAAGAGTGAAGCGCAAATAAGCTCCACCCAAAAATAACGTGGATTAATTTGCTTGCGGCACGCATGACATTTTCCACGCTGCCAGAGATAAGAAAAAAGTGGAATGAGTTGCGGCACCTTCAACTGCGCATTGCATTTTGGGCAGTGCGATGGCGTGCGAATAATTTCTTCCTCTTGCGGCAGACGGTGAATCAGCATATTGGCGAAGCTGCCCAAACAAGAACCCACCACCGCGAATAGACTTACAACTAAAGGCAAATTCAGCACTTCCATCCGTTACTTTCCTTCATTTCGCAGAAATGATATGCTCCCATCCGCGATGCGTAAAACCACATATTTCATCTCTGCATTCATCACTATATCTCTCGGCATAGCAACTGCAATCCCTGACTCTCGCGCGGATGAAGCCAAAACGCTCGCCGGCAGTTATGAGGGCAGTAATGTTACTGGCGGTAAAGGTGATGATGTCATTTATGCCGATGGCCCACCCTTCACAAAAAGCACCTTTCCCGGATTGATTTTATGGCTGGATGCTTCCGATTCCACAAGTATGGCGATGAAACCCGCCACTCAACCACCGTTGGGTGAAACCAAGGGTGAACTAAAACCTTATATCAGCCAATGGATGGATAAATCCGGCACTGGAAACCATGCTACCATTATGTGCTCGGAAACTAATTTCCGCTTTGAACAAGTGCCGATCGGGAAACAAAATCCGCGCGCCAATGTTTCGCTAGAACAAAATGGAAATTGCCTGCAGGTGCCCAATCTTGATAGCAACCAATTCACTGTTTATTTTGTTCATGCTGGCGGCAAACCTTTTAGCCTTTTTTCAACCAATGATAGTGGCTGGCAAGTGGCACTCGATCAGCCCCCGGGCCAGAATGGCTTCTTTATGAGTAAGCTCGGCGGCACCGTCACAAAAAGCAAACTTAAAACATCCTACGGTGAACCGCAGGAAATTTTTGGTGTTACCTATGACGGAAAAGCCGCCACTTTTTACTCCACGAAACAAGGGGAAGAAAAAGTGACTTATAAAGGCGATGGTTTTAATTCAACCGGCGGCAATTATACCTTCGGCCCGCCGGGCATGTCGGCTGCTGAAGTGCTTGTTTTTAATACTGCCCTCACCCCACAAAATCGTGCAATTCTTCATGAATATTTGGCACATAAATATCATATTTCCCTCCCCGGAAAAAAGATCGGCGTGAATATGCTGACTGGTGGTCTCGGAGCCGATAAATTCACCTGGACAGAAAACAGTAATTTCGACGCACCGGGCACAGACCGGCTTGTTTATGATTCCACCGGCCGCGTACTTGATATTGTTAATTCCTATGGCCCACAAACCTTCATCTGGGATGGCATGAAATTGACCAATGTCACCATCGATCACATCACCGATTTTAGCGGTGCCGCCAGCGGACAATATGACAAAATCGACATTTCGGCCTTCGAATTAGCCGGTAATGTTCAGGTGACGGGCTTGGGCAGTTTAACCGGCATTCCCAACCAGTTAGCGTGGTTTCAAAGCACCCTCAACACCATCGTCCAATTTGACCGCACCGGCGACCGCAAACCCGATTGGGAAATCGTGCTCGAAAGTTTCAATGCCATCGATTTAAAGCCAGAAGATTTTATCCTTCCACCCGCCAAATAATTACAATTAGAGCTAAATTTCGTTCCACTGTCCTATCCGCCTTTCCCTGTTAGAACAGGATATGATATAATCACCTCAATGATTCGCAAATCCTCAGCACAGCGCGGCTTTACCTTAATTGAGCTTGCTATTGTACTGACCACGATGTCGGTCGGCTTTGCCTCTGCCATTTCTATCGCCAGCTCCAAAGCCGGCATTGTACAAACCAAAGAAACCTCACGCGAATTGACGGATCTTGATAAATCGATTGTCTCTTACGTAAAAAAACATGGCACCTTGCCCTGCCCGGCGGATGCAACGGTTGATATGTCTGCGTCAAATGCAGGTCTCAGCAAACCGAACCCTGACGATGACCCGACTAATACTTCCTGCCGTTTAGCAAATCAAGTGACAGAAGATGGCATGGCCGTTGGCATGCTTCCTTTCCGTACGCTCAATGTTCCTAGTTCTTATGCCATTGATGCCTATGGCAACCGCCTTACTTACGCAGTTACCGAAACTTTAACCGATCAAAGTACCTGTAACAACGCCCAAGGCATCATCACCCTTATGGATGAAACCGGTGCCATCAACGTAAACAACGCCGCTTATGTTCTCCTCAGCCACGGCAAAAATGGTGTCGGTGCATGGCCATTTTCTTGGCATGACCAGCGCCTCCCCCCACCGCGAAATATTCTTAATGAAGCCGAAAACGAAAATAGTCATATCCGTGATAATCAATTCAATAGCCTTTTTGTACGCAATAAAAGCCCACTTGTCGGCTTTGACGATCAACTTACTTATAAAACCAGAGCACAATTAGGCTTAAGCTGCAATTCGCCTGGAAGTTCGAGTAGCAGCTCTTCTTCGAGCTCGAGTTCTGGCTCAGGTTCGGGTTCTGGCTCAGGTTCGGGTTCTGGCTCGGGTTCTGGCTCAGGCAGTTCTTCTACTAGTAGTGGGAGTACAGCCTCTTCGAGTAGTAGTTCTTCTTCCTCGGCCAGCTCATCTTCCAGTAGCAGCTCTTCTTCGTCCTCTAGTAGTTCTTCTTCCAGTAGTAGCTCCTCTTCTTCTAGTAGTTCATCTTCGAGCAGCAGCTCTAGCTCAGGCGCGGCATGTAATGGTTTCACAGATTATGATGCTTGTAGAATGGCGTCAGAAGCAACTGCGTATAGTGTTTGCGCCGATAAAGGAAGGTTGCTGCAAACCACTGTGTTTAATTGCACACAAATCTCAGTTGGCTGTTATCAAGCCGCAGGAACATTTGTGTGCTCCTCAACGTGCACTCCCGGCGGTGTCTCCTGTAAAAATGATTCTGGCAACATTGTCGCTTGTGTAGGTGGAACATGTAGCGGTTTATTCCTGGATAGTAGCTCTGGTGGAAGTGGCAGTAGCTCTTCTTCAGGCAGCAGTTCGTCCTCTTCTAGTAGTTCCTCTTCTTCAAGCAGTAGTTCGTCCTCTTCCTCTTCGAGCAGTAGTAGCTCTTCTTCAAGCAGCGGTTCTTCTTCCTCTTCGAGTAGCAGTAGCTCTTCTTCAAGCAGTAGTTCATCGTCTTCCTCAAGTAGCTCCTCGTCCTCTTCAAGCAGCAGCTCTTCTTCCTCTTCGAGTAGCGGTAGCTCGTCTTCAAGCAGTAGTTCATCGTCTTCCTCAAGTAGCTCCTCGTCTTCTTCGAGCAGTAGCTCTTCCTCCTCGAGTAGTGGAAGCTCATCTTCTTCATCTAGCAGCTCATCTTCTTCAAGCAGCAGCTCGTCTTCCTCTTCGAGCAGTAGTTCAAGTTCAGGCGGAAGCCATGGCATCACAACTATTACTGCGGTCGGAGCAGGAATGTGGCCCGTGCCGGCTGGTGTTACAACTATCTCTATTCAGGCCTGGGGTGGCGGTGGCGGTGGTGGCAGTGGCGACGATGGTGGAAATGGCGTTGGTGGGAATGGTGGTGCGGGTGGTGCAAATATGATTGCTTCAAGTGTGAGCGTTACACCTGGCCAAAATATTAGTTATGTTGTTGGTGGCGGAGGAAGCACAACTTCTGTCGGTAGCTGTATCGTTGGCGGAACAGGCGGAAATACAACGGTCATCGTAAACGGAAACACCTATACTGCCGGTGGTGGAAATGGTGGTCCTTCTTGTGGCGATTACAGCACCCCAACGGCGGGTGGGGTGGCCACAGGTGGCAGCACGAATGTGACTGGCGGCACAGGTGCCGCTCACTCTAGTAATAATGGTGGCGCGGGTGGCGCGGGCGCTAATGGTGGCGCAGGTGGCGCAGGTGGAAGTGCTGCAGGTTCACCAGGTACAGCGCCGGGCGGTGGTGGTGGTGGTGGCGCGAGGAACTATGTTGGCGGCAATGGCGCGCGTGGCCAGATTATAATTACTTGGTAAACACCAACATATAATTCACGCTCACATCCTTCGTTACTTTCCATTGCTGTGAGATGGGCGTAAATGAAAAACCGTCGATCGCGACTAATTGCAGATTATGTTTTTCTGCTTCGGTAATAATTTCGGCAGGCTTTAGGAATTTTTTCCACTCATGCGTGCCGCGCGGCAACCAGCGCAAAACCATTTCCGCACCAACGATAGCGGTGAGGTAGGATTTCGCAGTGCGGTTTAACGTAGAGATAAATAACATGCCGCCGGGCTTTAAACGCGCAGCGCAGGTTGCGATGAATTGCGGTACATGATCAACATGCTCGATAATTTCAAGCGCGGTGACGACATCATATGGCGGCGCATTTAATTCTTCTGCCGTAGTGAAGCGGTAATCGATGGAGAGGTTTTCTTTCTCTGCATGCAGTTTCGCAATTTTGATATTTTTTTCGCTGGCATCGATCGCGGTCACTTGTGCGCCTAAGCGTGCGAGTGGCTCGGCAAGCAAACCGCCGCCGCAGCCAATATCCAAAAGGCGCAGTTTTTTAAAATCACCGCCAAGTTTTTCTTTGATATAGCGGATGCGGCTGGGGTTCATTTGGTGAAGAGGTTTGAATTTTCCATTCACATCCCACCATTCTTCCGCCATCGCCGAAAACTTGGCGATTTCGGCAGGGTTCGCAGTGTTCGATTTTTTGTTGGATTCGGCGTGCATAAGCGTTAGCTATAGAATTACTTATCCCATGATGCCACTATTATTCCATAGCAAACTCGTCCGCCGCCTTTTCCTTGCCGCTCTTAAAAATTTGCGCGTAGGCGAGATCACCCTCGTCACGCCCGAAAAAGAAACCTGGCATTTCGTAGGCCAAGAACCAGGCCCACTGGCCGACCTTACCCTCTATAACTGGGACGTGATCCACCGTTTATTTTTTAATGGCGAACGCGCCTTAGCGCGAGATTACAAAGAAGGTAAATGGGACAGTGAAACCATCCCTGCCCTGCTCACCCTGCTCGCCAAACATGAAGATTTATTCCAGCACACACGCTTCATGCAATGGCGCAAAAAACGCATCGGCCGCAAGCCCGTCCGCGCACAGGAAGAAGTTGGTGCTGATTTTTATAAAATACTATTGGGCGAGACGATGGCGCATTCATCCGCGCTCTATGAAGGCGAAACCCGCACCCTCGAACAAGCACACGCCGCCAAATATGAACGCATTCTAAACCACATCGCCCCGGCCAAACGCATCTTAGAAATCGGCTGCGGATGGGGTGATTTTATGCAAGCTGCGACGAAAAAAGGATACAGCGTGCGCGGGTTAAACCTGGCGCGTTTGCAAGCGGCGTACATCACCAATCACTTCCCGAACCTCGAAGTCGCCTTCCAGGATTACCGCGAAGAGCACGAAGTGTTTGATGCCATCGTCTCGATCGAAATGTTTGAAACCATCGGCGAACATTTCTGGCCAATTTATTTTATCTCGCTCAAACGCCTGCTCAAAAAAACCGGCAAAGCGATGGTGCAAACCGTGTTCACTGCCGAAGATATGTTCCCTAGCGGCGCCCTGCCTACCCAAGCCCATTTCCTCACCGAAGCAGAAAAAGCAGGCCTTCAAATTATTTCCGTGTATCGCTTCGGCCAAGATTACGCGCAAACAATCCGCCAATGGTTAGATAACTTAGAATCCCAAAGCTCCACCTTGCGCAATTTAGGTTACAGCGAACCCGTCCTACGTAGCTGGCGTTTTTACCTGGGCTTAAGCATCCGCAATTTCCTCACCCGCCGCACCGATGTGGCGCAGGTGGAACTCACTCACGCCTGAAACAACAACCGTAGTTTTTCGCCCAGTCCGTAATCGAGATTATACTCTGCTTCCATTTCCTTGCGAATTTCTACAGGCGGCTCAAGCCCTTCGCCGGAGCGAATGACTTCACCAAATTCACCTAAGCGGATTTCTTTTCCATTGCGCACAGAATCATAAAAGTGCGCCAGCTGATTTGCGCGAATATTCACAAAAGCATAAAACTCGGTACCATCCGGCATTTTGCCATTACATAGCACCATTACCGATTCATCATCCTCAAGTGCACTCAAGGATGCGTTTAGTTCGCGTAATATGGCTTGGTTGGCATCAGATAACATGCCCGATAAATACTGAGTATCCGGGAATTTGTCTAGGTTTGGTTAACTGAGTTCAATTTCGCTGGATTTTCCGAGCGCAATTGGCGATGTATTGCCTTTAACATCCTTGCCTCCGTATACTTTACCTAAACCTGCAATTGCCTCTCCAAGACCGTCTTCCCGCAAACTTTGGAGAGCGGCGGCAATATTTTCTGTAAGTGGTTTTTCATAACGTGCCACTTCGCTCAGCCTGGTGGCATATTCGGCAATCAAATTGCCTACTGCTTGTGTAGAGGCCAGGGGACTAAATCCTTGGATGATGCCAACGAACGAATCTTGGCTTTTGCTTACACGTTTCTCAGCTGTACCTACTCTTTCAGACTGAGTAACTCCTGGAATGGTCGATACAGCATCCAGTACTACTTTATATGCTGCATCAAGACCTTCTTTGGTAACTTGTGTGACGCTATCGGTCAGTTTTACTATCGTCATGATCCTAACTCCAATTCCTCTATGTTTCTTACTTTACCCATCAATTGTTAAAGATTTGTTACAGTCTGGGATTTTTTTTGAAAATAGGGCTGGGGCTTGTAATGGCTTGCTTTTTGGCACTTATTTACAATTTGAATCAATTAAATCTAGCGCTTCGTGCTGGCGATTTTGAGTTCGCGGGCACGGGTTAGGATGGCGTCTTCTAGCTTTTGAGCCATGGTATCGTCCGACGGCAGATCGCGCCAATTGCGGCCGCTTTTGCCTTCGGATTTCTGTTTAAACACGGAAACACGCAGGCCATCAGAGCGCAAGCGCTTATCCAAAATGGTGACATTCACCTTGAAACGATCGGTTGGCGCTTCCGGGTTTTCATACCAATCGGTGATAATCACGCCGCCGATAGGGTCGGTGGAAGCAAGTGGAATAAAGGATAATGTGTCAAGCGTTGCGCGCCAGAGGAAGGCGTTAACGGCAAGCCCTGTGCTTGCCACCGCAGAGGCGTCTTCGTCATCTTTACCGAAAAGATTAATGCCACCTTCGCCGCTTAGTTTTCCATAGCGCAATTTGCGGGCATCTTCGGGGTCTTGCGGATAGCTGCTATCGGAAGGGCCAACCTCTGAGCAGGCTGAAAGGATCGAAAAACTTAGCAAAACCGCGAAAAATTGTTTTTTCATATTGCAAGAACCTATAGCTTCAAATCTAAATTGCAAGACGGATTCTTAAGCGCTAAATCTAGGCCCCATGATAAAAACCTTTTATCCTGGCGATCCGGCGCCACACTTTGCCTGCCGTAGTTCAAACTCAAATCTCTTTCATTTTAACACGGCGGGTGGTCGCTATATTGTGCTGAGTTTTTTGGGCACTTCGACCCATCCGGAGATGGCGGCGGTGCTTGATTACATTTATGGCCCAGCTTCCTCTTTTTTTGACGATAAAAAAATCTGTTTTTTTGGCCTCTCGGTAGATCCGAATGATGAAAAAATCCTAAGACAGCGCCTTCCCGGCATCCGTTTTTTCTGGGATTTTGATAAGGAAGTAAGCCTTGAGTTCGGGGCAATTGAGAATAAACAAAATAATATCTATCACCCCTTCACCTTGGTGCTGGACCCGCTATTGCGCGTGATTGCCAATATCCCGATTACACCTGCTAAAACGCATAATGAAACCCTGGATAAACTTCTCGCTAGCTTGCCTACTATCGATGATCATGCCGGGGTTAAACTAAATGCACCGATATTGATTGTACCGCGCGTGTTTGAGCCGGAATTTTGCCAGATGCTGATTGCAAAATATCAGGAAAACGGCGGAGAAGAATCTGGTTTCATGCGTGAAACAAATGGCCAAACCGTCGGGGTCTATGACAATAGTTTTAAACGCCGCAGTGATTTTAATATCCAGAGCCCTGAACTCATCAAAGCAACCCAGCAGCGCATCCGCCGGTTTTTATTACCCGAGGTGAAACGTGCGTTCCAATATGATGCCACGCGCATGGAGCGTTATTTGGTGGCCTGTTACAACAGCGAAAGTGGCGGATTTTTCCGCCCGCACCGTGACAACACTACCAAAGGCACGGCCCATCGCCGGTTTGCGGTAACGCTCAATTTAAATGCAGAAGAGTTTGAAGGCGGTAATCTGCGCTTCCCCGAATTCGGCACCCAAACTTACCGCGCACCTACGGGCGGTGCGGTTGTTTTTTCTTGCTCTTTATTGCATGAAGCAACGCCCGTTACCAAAGGCAACCGCTATGCGTTTTTGCCCTTCCTTTATGATGAAGATGCCGCGAAAATCCGCGAAGAAAACGTTACTTTTATCAGCAATGAGACGATTAATTTGAATACTTAGTTTTGTTGTCTTCCCGGCGTAGCGCCGGAAGATGAACAAAAAAAGAGGGCGGCCCGAAGACCGCCCTCTATAAATCAACTGAATGAATCAGCTAATTAGAAAGTCAATTGTGTACCAGCAAGAACAGCGGTGCCGTTGTTGCTTGGGCCAGTAGAAGCGTCCAGATCGAAGAAGTTAACTTCTACGTATGGAACGAGGCCTGGAGCCAATTTGTAATCAGCGCCAACAACAGTGTTGTTGAACTGGTTGTCGTTCAGTTTGGTGTCGATGTAGCTTACGCTAACGCCGACTGGTCCAGCTTCATAGCCCAAACCAACATCCCAGAAGCGACCGTCGCCGGAAGCGCTAGAAAGCTGAAGGCTATCGCCTACGTCACCATAAGAACCACCAGCGGTGAAGCCACGGAAGGTAGCATTCACGCCAACAGCGTATGCTTGCAGATCTTCTGTACCAGCAGCTTCAGCTTCGCCGAAAGAACCGGTTGCAGAAGCAGCTACACCAACTTGGTCGAATTGACCGGTATAGTTAACGCCTGCATCGATTACGTTTGAAGCTTGACCAACATCAGCGCCAGTCGTGAAGCCAGCAGCCGTACCACGGTTGCCAGAATCAGGAGCGTAGCTTACGCCAGCTTGGAAGCCACCAACGCGAGGTGTGTAGTATACAACTTTGGTAGCGTTTTCTGTTGCGTTAGTACCAGTTTGATCGCCGCCATCGAGTGGCAGATCCGGAGCAGTGATGAAACCACCGCCGTATGCGCCGCTAGTGTTAGCAAAGCCAGCGTTTACGAAATTGTAGAAATCGCCATCAACGCCGCCCGTACCATGGGAGAACGTGGAAGCATCAACGCGCATTGTTTTAGCAGGAGAAACTTGGCTGCCCAATTCTACGCGGCCAGCATTGCTTTCCAAGAACAGGTAAGTGCGATCAGCGTTCAGACCACCGTTATCACCATCGCCGCTAACATCAGCTTGCAATTGGATTACAGCACCATAACCGAGACCATTGTCAGCCTTGCCGTCAACTTTAACGTTAACGCGGGTGTTATTGCGGAATTTTGCATTGTATTCGCTCAGGCCGCTAGTAGCAGAACCTGTCGTATCGAGATCTTGATCAACAGCGCCAGCTTGGAAGTTGTAGAAACCACCGAGCGTAACAGCAGGACCTTCAGCATGAGCAGCAGTTGCAAACAAAGTTGCAGCGCCAATCAATGCGGTCGTGCCAAGAAGAAATTTTTTCATTGCAATACCTTTTGTTAAATTGAAATTATGCTTTTAAAACATATACCTGCATAGGGTTTACCACAGCAAAGCATGCAATAGCATATCGGCCAATGGCAGGCGGATTGCAACTAAATCCATTGAATTTGAGATAAATCCGGCCTGCTTTTCCCCCCCGGTGTGGCAAAAACACCACAAGGCCGTTATCCCCCTGAACGTAAAGCAATTCCGTGCCCGCCAACCGCGCGAATCTGTCGCAAATCCCTACGTTTCAGCCCACCCAAGGCAATCACAGGCTTATTACATTGACGCAGCATCAGCCCAAACCGAACCATCCCTAATGGCACAGTTTCGGGGTGGCTCTTGGTCATAAAAACCGGCGAAACAATGACCGCCTGCACCAGCGGATGCGCTTGTGCCCGCTTCATCGCCAACAAACTATGGCAAGCCACCGTAAAAACCCATCTTTTGGGGCAAAATATCCGCCTCGGGAGGCTTAAAAGCTGCCATTCCGGCACATGCACCCCATCCGCCTTCAGTTTGCGGGCTAAACTTATATCTCCCGCGATCAATACCGGCCCTTTTGCCTGTTGCATAACCCCCCGCGCATAGCTTTCCCGCTGCGGGTGGTCATAATCCCGCACAATCACCGCTCCTCGCAAATCCTGCGATAGCGTATGGTCAGTCATGGTCAAAATGGCGGGTAACACAGGGAAACTTATCCCCCTGCAACAAATTTTTGCAAGGCTAACCTTTCCTTAACCTTTCTCCGTTAAAATCAGCCTATATTCTGATGGAGATTGACCATGGCACTACCTACACTTCCTGGCTCATTTGTTTTTCTTGCCAGCTCACTTGGTACGAATGGTGATGATAATGTCGAAATTTCACGTGAAACTCCAACATTCTCCGGTTTAAATGGGAATGATTACATTACGCTCCAAGACGGAGACTCGCTGTATCAATATATTAATGGCAACATGGGCGACGATGCCATTGTTGATGGCAATGGGCTGAGTAACGACACCCTCTTCGGTGGCCAAGGGGATGATACAATTGTGGGTGTAAGTGGCGATAACATCATCAACGGCAACCTTGGAAGTGATTCTGTAACCGGCGGCGCGAACAATGATTACATCAATGGTGGGCGCGCTTCTGATACGGTTAGTGGTAGCCAAGGTAACGATACATTATCCGGTGATCTGGGCGATGATTTGTTGAGTGGGGGCAGCGGCTCGGATTTGTTTGTATTTTCAGGTATTATCAACCCAGATACTGCTATTACCACTGAAACCGATATTATTTTGGATTTCAGTACAGACGGCGGTGATAAAATCGCGCTCGCTGGCGTTTCTCTTTCTGAGATTACCATTACTAATTACACCGGTGCTTTTGCCATAGCGGAGATTACGTACGAGAAAAACAACATCCAGCATGTGATTATGGTGAGTAATGCAACCCAATCCGTACAACTCTCCCCAAGCGACTTTGTGCTGCTCTAAACTGCTTCGCACTTGCGTTTCGGTAGATTTATCTTCACAACCTAAACCATGGTAAACACCCCTTCTTTTGTCCCAATGCGCCCGGATTTGAACCTGATCCAGTCCTTGATTCCGGCTGGTAGTCGGGTGATGGATATTGGTTGTGGCGATGGGCAATTGCTCGAACAGCTCAAAATCGCCCGCAATTTGGATGCGCGGGGCATGGAGCTTAGCCAGAAAAACGTGAGCGCGTGTGTGGCACGCGGGCTTTCGGTGGTACAGGGTGATGCGGATTCTGATTTGGCGTTTTACCCTGACCAAAGTTTCGATTACGCCATTATGACCGAAACCCTGCAAGCCACCCGCAACCCACGTCTGGTGGTGGAGCAATTATTGCGGATCGCAAAACATGTCATCGTCTCCTTCCCTAATTTCGGCCATTGGAGCAACCGGCTTTACCTGCTCGGCATGGGTCAAATGCCGGTGACCAAGCAGCTTTCCTATGCTTGGTATGAAACGCCGAACATCCATTTTTGCACGATCGCCGATTTTACCGAAATGTGCGAAGCCATCGGCTGCCGCATTGAACGCCGCATCGCGCTCAACAGCTCCGGCCAGCCGATTACTCTAGGCATTCATGCCCTCGAAAATTTGCTGGGAACCCAAGGCCTATTTGTACTGACCCGCAAGTTCCGTTGACTTTTTGTCGTCAATCGGCATAGAGTCTGCCCCATGCGCATCTTCACTCTCCTATTTGTACTTTTGGCAGCAACCACCCTCTCGGCAGAAGAATTTGCATTAAAAGTAGATGCGTTTGATGCAAGAAAACAAATAATCCCTGATCATGCTTTTTGCGTTGGCGCGGATGATAACTCTGGCCATGGCAAAAATATCAGCCCTGCTGTTTCTTGGAGCGGCGCACCGAAGGAAGCCGAATCATTCGTATTGGTGATGCATGATCCGGATGTGCCAACGGATTTCAGCATTGCAGGAAAAAAAGGTGTCGAAATAGATGGCAACCAGCCCCGCCAAGTATTTTACCACTGGGTGCTGACCGATATTCCGGCAAAAACCAAAGCCATTAAAGAAGGTGCGGAAGGCAAAGGCGTTAAACTTAACCGCACTAAACCAGGCAAAGCCAAAATCGGTGTTCGTGGCCTGAATGACTATACCAAATTCATGAAAGATGACAAAAAACTGGCTGGAACTTATGCCGGTTATGACGGCCCCTGCCCACCCTGGAACGATGCCCGCCCGCACCGCTATATCTTTACGCTTTATGCCCTCAAAGTAAAAAGCCTGAACCTGCCTAAAAACTTCACGGGCCAAGATGTGCTCGCCACCCTCCCCGGCAAAGTCCTCGCCCAAACCAGCGTTCAGGGCCAATATACTCTGAACCCGCGGTTAATTAAGTAACTGCTTCTTCGCCTCTTCCAACACCCGTCTCCCGCCAGGTGTTTTGCCTAGTTCTTCTTGCATCCGTTCCACGAAATCATGTTTTAGCGGTAAGTTCGCTTCAATTTCAGCCTTAAGGGCTTCGGGCGGCTCGACCCCATATTCCCAGCGTAAAATCGTGCCATATTCGCGTAGATCGAAGGCCTTTCTGGCGTGGCTGGCCTTTTCGTAGGCTTCTACTTTCTCGAACGGCACCATTAAATACGCCCAGTAATCCTGGCCGTTTTCGGCTTGGCCTTGGGAGAGATAAACGACGCCGCCATCGGTGATTTTGTACATTTGGCTATTCTACGATTTTATGTGCGACAGGCCTAATAATTTTTCACCGACGACTTTATAAATCGCATCGGTGATGGCAGTGGTGACAATGAAGCTGGTAAGGGCAAGCGGTACTGTGCCGTAACTTGCGCTAAATAAGGCGCAATAGAGCGCGCCGGGGATGATTTTGCGGGAGAAATAAGCACCCCAGCTATCACCCGGTTGTTCGTGAGAGCCCATGACTTTGCCAATGGCTTTATTGCCTAAAAAACCACCCAATTTAGAAGCGGTGAGGCGGACTAGGCTGGTGTGGCCATCCGTATATTCGTGGAGTTTATGCTTCATTTCGTCGGTAAATAGCCCGGCATTTCGCTCAAACAGGCCCGAAAAGTCCATTTTCCAGCCCTCTTTAGGCAGCAGCGGGTTATTCTTCATATAATTATTGATGGCAGCCGCCGCTTCGGGGGTGAATATATCGGGGTTATTGGCCATATATTTCGTGAGACCTTGCTGGCCATCCCACCAGGAAATGGCGGTTGAAACGGCCAAATCATGCCCCAAAATCGCCATATCATAGATATTATGCACGAATACGGCCAGAGCGCCTTTGGTGATAAAACCGATCCACCATTGGGCATCATTCGGCAGAAAACCTAGCGGTTTCCAGCTTTTTTGGCGCACTGCTCCAGGTGACGCATCTATGATGATTGGGTCTGGCATAACGGCATTATAGCCCCCAAAGGTTAAGGAATTATGACAGTTTCTATTTTGCGTTGCACAGGCTTTTCCTTGTGCTATACCCTCTGCGTACCAATAACGGAGAGTCTATGAATATCCATGAATACCAAGCAAAAGTGCTGTTACGCAAGTTTGGCGTGCCTGTTTCCGACGGTGTGGTCGGTTTGACCGCCCAAGAAGCTGAGAAGGGCATCCAGACAATGCCTGGGCCGCTCTATGTTGTGAAAGCGCAAATCCATGCTGGCGGCCGCGGAAAAGCGGGCGGCGTGAAGCTTGCGAAGTCCAAAGAGGAAGCAATTAAGCTCTCCAAAGAAATGTTCGGCAAAATCCTCGTCACCCCACAAACGGGGCCTGAGGGCAAGCAAGTTCACCGGGTTTATATTGAGAACGGCTCCAACATCGAGAAAGAATATTACATTTCTCTGGTCGTAGACCGTGCAACCAGCCGGGTGACCTTCATGGCTTCGACCGAAGGCGGCGTGGAAATTGAGGAAGTGGCACATAGCCATCCCGAGAAAATCATCACCGTTTCGGTAGATACCGCAGCAGGCCTGCAAGCACATCATCTGCGCAGCCTGGGCTTTGGTTTGAAGCTTGAGGGCGATTTGCTGAAGAAGTTTTACGGCTTCGCGAAAGCACTTTATGAAGCGTTCATCGGTTGCGATTGCAGCCAGCTTGAAATCAACCCCCTGATCGTGAATGACAAAGGCGAATGGCTCGCGCTCGATGCGAAAATCAACGTCGATGACAACGCGCTTTATCGTCACCCGGGCATTTTCGAAATGCGCGATAAAGATGAAGAAGATCCGCTGGAAGTGCGCGCGGCAGATGCTGGCCTTTCCTACATCAAAATGGATGGCAGCATTGGTTGCATGGTCAACGGCGCAGGCCTCGCAATGGCAACGATGGACATCATTCAGCTTTACGGCGAAGCACCTGCGAACTTCTTGGATGTAGGCGGCGGGGCGACGAAAGAACGGGTGACCGAAGCGTTTAAAATTATTCTCTCTGATCCGAATGTGAAAGCGATTCTGGTCAATATTTTCGGCGGAATTATGCGCTGCGATGTGATCGCAGAAGGCATTATTTCGGCGGCGAAAGAACTGAAACTCACCGTACCGCTGATTGTGCGCCTGGAAGGAACCAACGTGGAAAAGGGCAAAGAAATCCTCTCCAAATCCGGCCTCGCGATCACCAGCGCCGACAACCTCGGCGATGCCGCAGAAAAAGTAACCAAAGCTGTGAAAAAGGCAGCGTAAAGGAACTCATATGTCAATTCTCGTAAACAAAAACACCAAAGTCATCTGCCAAGGTTTTACTGGCAAAGAAGGCACCTATCACTCCGAGCAAGCAATTGCATACGGCACACAAATGGTTGGCGGCGTGACCCCCGGCAAAGGCGGCACGAAGCATTTGAACTTGCCGGTATATGATACCGTGCATGCAGCTGTTTCCAAAACGGGCGCGAATGCGTCGGTGATTTATGTTCCACCTCCGTTCGCTGCCGATGCAATTTTGGAAGCGATTGATGCGCGCGTTGAGCTCATCATCTGCATCACGGAAGGTATTCCGGTGCTAGACATGGTGAAAGTAAAGCGCGCATTGAGTGGCTCAAACAGCCGCTTGATTGGCCCAAACTGCCCCGGCATCATCACCCCCGGCGAATGCAAAATCGGCATCATGCCCGGCCATATCCATAAAAAAGGCAAAATCGGCATCGTCAGCCGCTCTGGCACGTTGACCTATGAAGCCGTCAAACAAACCACCGATGCAGGCCTCGGCCAAACCACCTGCGTAGGTATCGGCGGCGATCCGGTGAAAGGCACCGAGCATATCGACGTGCTCGAAATGTTCCTCAAAGACCCTGAAACCGAAGCGATCATCATGATCGGCGAAATTGGTGGCTCTGCAGAAGAAGAAGCTGCAGCCTTCATCAAATCGAACAAAATCAAAAAGCCAATGGTCGGCTTCATCGCAGGCCGCACCGCTCCCCCAGGCCGCCGTATGGGCCATGCCGGCGCAATCGTTTCCGGTGGCAAAGGTGGTGCAGACGACAAAATCGAAGCCATGAAATCGGCTGGTATTGTTGTCTCCGATTCGCCAGCAGCACTCGGCGAAACCATGCTCCGCGTGTTGCAGAAAAAAGCGGCTTAACTATTTTAGTCACAGACGCAAAAAAGCCGGCGAGGAAATCCCCGCCGGCTTTTTGTTATCGACTTTTTGTTAAGATAGCTAATCTCCCTGACTAATATTCACTCTCGTGGCAAAAGACATTAAAGCATGAGCAGCTATTGCTACATAGCCAAGAGTACCCAGAAGGGCAAAAAGGCCTACTGGCGTTTGGTGTGCACAATTAAATGACACCACTACCTCTACAAACGCCAACACTGCACCAAGATTGAGACCATAAGATAATCTTTCAGACCATATAAACCTGAGCGGCGTCAAATTATCTTGTAGCCTAGGCAATGGTGACGCCGCGACTAACAGCATCATAATGGCAGTAAGCGTCCCCATGAACGGAATTAGCGCCCCAAGCATTACCCATCCGCCAACACCATGCAACATCCACCAAATTAAAAATGGCGTAATTGCAAACGCAGCCGTCAGACAGAGCAATTTTAGGGTAACTTTGTGCTCCACCCACAACAGCACTACCAGAACCAATAGGAAAAACATTTCGATTCCTTCAACCAGAGCCAAGAACGCCCCATAGCTGTTTTCCCCGGCCGGAGAAAAACACCGGCTAGAGAGCAGCAGAATTGATTCCATTAAAGCAGAGAAATGTGACGTTTCGATGACAATTTCTGGCTAAATTAGGCTTTTAGCGCGCTCTGAACTTCCTCCGCCGTCTTACGGTTAATCCCCGGAACTTGGGCGATTTCGGCTAAAGTGGCCTCTTTTATGCCTTCTACGCCGCCAAAATGCTGCAATAGGGCCTTTTTCCGTTTGGCGCCAATGCCGGGGATGCTGTCTAGGACGGAGGTGGTGAGGGCTTTGCTCCGGCGGTTGCGGTGGGTGGAGATGGCGAAGCGGTGAGCTTCGTCGCGCAAGCGCTGGAGGAAATGGAGCACAGGGGTGCCGTGGGTTAGGCGGAAGCTGGGCTTGCCGGGGAGGTGGAATTCTTCGTTGCCGGCGTTGCGGTCTGGGCCTTTGGAGATACAGGCGTATGGGATATTGGTAACGCCCAATTCCTCGAAAATTTTGCTGACGACGGCTAGATGTGCCGAACCACCATCGATTAGAATCAGATCGGGGATTTTTTCGTCGTCTTTTTCTTTGAGGATTTTTTTGAGGCGTTTGGTGAACACAAAGCGCATCATCGCAAAATCATCGCCGCCGCCTAATTGATCTTCCAGCCAATAATGGCGATATTCGTTTTTGAGGAAGCCTTCGGGGCCGGAGACAATCATCGCCCCCACCGGCAATTGGCCGGAGATATGGCTGTTATCATAGACTTCAATCCGCTGCGGGATATCCTTGAGGCCGAAAATATTGGCGACTTCTTTCAGCATCACCCGGTTTTTGGCCTCGACCTGGTGTTTATGCTCTAATGCCGCCGTCGCATTGGCATAAATTTGGGTGACTAATTCAGCTTTCGTTCCACGTTGCGGCATCTCAATTTTGACTGAGCGCTCGCTGAGGGTAGACAGAGCCTCTTCCATCAACTCCACATTTTCAGGGGCAGTATTGAGCAGCAATAAAGCTGGTGGCGGCGTAAGCTGATAATGCTGAGCGAGGAAGTCTTCCATGATCTCGGCGGAGGTTGCATCCTCCGTATGTTTTGGGAAAATCGCCCGGTTGCCGCAGGCCTGACCGCCGCGGATGCTGAATAGATCGATCACGCAGCCTTGTTCGGAATGGTGAAGCGCAATTACATCCGTATCGCCCAAGTCCTCTACCCGGAAACTTTGTTTACTTTGCAACGAAGAGAGCGATTTCAGGCGATCTCGCAATTGCGCCGCCAGCTCATATTGCATGTTATTACTTGCTGCTTCCATCTGCGCTGCAAGCCGCTCTTTGACTGCGTGTTGCTGACCTTTGAGGAAGGCTGCAACTTCCTGAACCTGTTTGCCATATTCCTCGACCCCTATTTTTCCTACGCACGGCGCAGAACAGCGGCGGATTTGATATTCCAGGCATGGCCTTGTGCGTTTGGCGAAGAAACTATCCTTACATGGTCTTACCAGGAAGGTGCGTTGTAGGAAGCGGATGTTTTCGTTCACATCTTTACCCGAGGCGAAGGGACCAAAATAGAGATCGCCCGCTGTTTTTGCCCCGCGATGCTTGGCGATCCGCGGATATTCATGGTTCATCGAAATGGTGATGAAGGGGAAGGATTTGTCATCCTTAAGCAACACATTATAACGGGGCTTTAATTTGCGCACGAGTTGGGCTTCGAGCAATAACGCCTCAGCTTCGGTGCGGGTGGTGATGAATTCCATCTTGGCGGTGAGGAAAATCATCCGCATGAGGCGGTAGGGGTGTTTTTCGGGGGTGGTATAGGCCGTCACCCGTTTTTTGAGGTTTTTGGCCTTGCCGATATAAAGCGCCTCGCCCTGCTCGCCGAGCATGCGATAGACGCCCGGGGTTTCCGGCAAATGGTTTAGGAAGTTTTTGATAATCTCGGCGGGCATATCCTCTCTTATACCTTAGATATATGATTGCAAAATGGCAGTTTTCCAATACTCCCAAAAACCTGAACTATTTTTCCACGGAATCTGTGGATAACTATGTGGAACGTTTAGGGCTGGAACGAAAAAACCTAGGAAGTTCCTAGGGTCTCGTCCAGTTGCCTAAAAAATAGGCATCTGGCTATAACTCATTGTATTTTATAGATAAATATTATTTATGGCTTTTTTACATTGTTGCGAAAACAACAATTGACTTTGGTTTTTAGCGGTTGCAGCACGCTTGTGTACATCATGCAGAGATTTCCCGGCTATCGCCGCTGATTATATCGGCCAGCGGATGCACCGGAAACGCTTGAGTTTGCTCAAAACGCAACGATCCGCGATAGCCCGTGATCTCGCCATAGTTGTTATAAATGCCAGCGATCTGTTGTTGCTCATCATCTGAGAATGGTTTTTGGGAACGAATGACCAAATCGAACTCTTTCTCCTTCGGCTGGTTAAAGAACAGCCCATCAAGTTGGATAGATCCCAAACTATGTGTTTCGAGCTCAACCACAAAACGTGTGCCATCGCCACCATCTTTATCCTGCGCCTCCCGTTCCTGCTTGCGTTTAAACCAACGCATATGCTGCATCTCATCACCCTGCATCACAGGCACCAGCATAAAGCTCCATTGCGGCGGAGGGGCTTCAGCCATAGCCACTTTGAGGCTAGAAAACTCTGGCGTAGTGCGGTTCAGGTTCAATTGCTCCACCATTTCTTTAGGCAGCACCTGGCGAATATTTTCCGGCAACGTATCCTGTTTAATACCAGCGATAAATTGCAGGATTTTATTACCAAATTGGCGGCCTGGCTGAGGGATCATCTCCTCCGCCACATCTTTGGCCATATGGGTGCTCATGCCCGTTATCTGCTTGAATAACATATCGAGCGCGGTGCTGCCTTTTACCAAGGCATCGGTTGCCGGATTGCCGGTCTGGAACGAACGCGGAAGCTGGCTCGCGGCATAAATATCTTGTGCATGCTCAATATCGCTCACCTGCAAAGTAAGTTGCGTTCCTTTGGGCAGAGGGACATCTGCTGGTAAACGCAATGTCGCAACCGAGGTTTGTACAATCGCGCTGCCATCCGGTTCCTGTGCAATCACAACACCGGATAAAGTATTTGCAGTAGCTGGGGCAGCGGCAGAAGGCTTCGGCTGCATCGGCAATGTCGGCGTTGTAACAAACGGCCCTTCCTCAGCTGGCGAAGCAAACAGAGATGAGGCGGCCGGTGACAAAGGCGGCTGGGTTTGTGCTGTTTCCTGTGGGTCTGGTTGTGGCAGAGTACTGGTGCTGGCAAGAAATTGCTGCAATACATTCACCTCCTCCACCGGCGCGGCAGAGGGCATTGTAGCCGCTGGAGTGGCTGGAGTGGTTGCTATTTGTGGATTATTGCCTGCCATTGGCAGGTTATTAGGAGCAGGCACAGCAGGTGCTTTGGTTTGAGTAAAAGCGGTGGTTAATAACGGCACCTCAGCAGTTTCCTGGGTTTCCGGCGAAGGTTGAGCCACCAATGTGCCACCGGTGATTTTGAGGGTCAGCACATCGCCGGTTTTAATCTGGCTTACCGACTCTTCTGGCTGCGTTTGCTCTGGCGCCACCTGCCCCAATGTAGCTGCGATGGGGTCGAATTCTGCATTCTGTGGCGCCGGTGCAACTGGCATCGGAAGCGCCGGTGTGTTTAAGACAGTGGCTTTAAACGTGGCACGGTTCTGGAGAGGCGAAGGATCATATTCCACCGCCTCGGCATCAAATACCGAGCTAGGAGTCGTGTTGTTTTGCTGAATCGGCTTGGGGGTCTGCGGGAAAACCGCGCGCAAATAGAGCCCACCAATGGCTGGTTGGATTGGTTGTTGGCCTGGTTGCGGCTGCGTTTGCTGTGCTCTTTCCGCCGTATTAGTCGCGCTAGAGGCCGCTTGCGGGAACACATTTTCAGCCAGCACACCATTCACCCGCACCAATCGTACATCAAGCGGCAGGGCAGAAGGCGGCGGTGGTGGCGCACCCGGCACACGTTGCGGCAGGGCTTGGGCGGGTAAGGTTTCGAGGGTTAATTGCTGCCCGACCGTCAGCGGCAATGCACTGTTAAACACCACCTGCCCTTGCGGTGTTTGTAACAACACCTGGCCCTTGGGGTTAGCGGCCAACACCACCGCTGTAATGATCTGCCCACCCGGAGATTGCAATATCGCCTGGGGAACATTCGGTATGCCGCTACCCGTAATAAACGCCTGCAATGCCGCCACCAACGAAGGCGGCTGCACCGGCGGGGTCGCCATCGAGGTTAAATTGGCAAGGGTGTTAATATTCTCGACCATCCGCCCATTATATACGAAATTTAGCCCAGTTTCTCATGAAACGTGCTGGCTTAAATTTCCGGTTGATCAAGTGCTTGGCAGCTTGTAGTTGATTATGGATGAGCCTCGAAGAATTACGGACAAAAATTGATACGGTGGATGATGAGCTGTTAGCGCTGTTTAAAAAGCGCATGGAGTTCGTGAAGCAAGTTGGCAAGCTGAAAACCGAAAGTGGCACCAAAGGCTCACTCATTCGCCCTGCGCGGGAAGCGACAATGATGCGCAAGCTCGTGGCGGCTGGTAGCGAGGTTTTTTCGCGTGGTATTATTTATAACATCTGGCGGGCGATTATTGCGGGCTCGACCCAGCAAGAAGCGCCGTTTACCCTCTCTATTTTTAGCCCCGATGAGAACAAAACGGCTTATTGGCTGGCGCGGGAATATTTTGGGGCGGATACGCCTTGCAAGTTTCATCTGAATCCCCTGCCCGCTTTGCATGAGGTTGCTTCTAACCCTAGCATTGTCGGCATCTTCCCGCTTTCGCTGCATCGTGGGCGACCATGGTGGGCTGACCTTGCCACCATGCATAATCCGCCAAATATTTTCGCGATATTGCCCTTTGCCGGCAAGCCGCCCTTTGAAATTGAAACCATCGTCGCGCTCGCGCATACGCCACAGGAGGAAACGGGGCAAGATATCACCCTGGTCGTAGTTGAAGATGCAAAAAGCATCAGCCGCGAATCCATCCAGCAGCACTTCGCCAAAAACGGCATCCCCTCGCGCGATATTTTGAAATATGAAGAGGGCACAGGCGTTAATGTGCGCCGTTATCAGCTTTTCCTGTGCGAAGGGTTTTATACCCCAAAAAGCTCCGAAATCGCCACGGTGAGCCAAAGCCTTAATGCACTCAACACCGCCGATTCACCGCTAAAAATCAGCGTTATCGGCCAATATGGCGTGCCGCTTTAAAGCAGCGGCGCGTTTTCTTCTTCCTGAACTGCGGCACGGGCGGTCAAAAATTTCGCCAATTTACGCACGCGTTTGACGTTGGCTTTATAAATCACCGAACGACCCTCTTTATGGGATTCGAGCAATCTTGCGGCGGAAAGCTGCGAGAGATGGAAGGAAAGGGTCGCAGGTGCGATATGCAATTGCTCAGCGATAGAACCCGCGGAAAGACCGGCTTCGCCTTGTTCCATCAGCAGACGGAAAATGAGCAAACGTGACTCCTGCGCGAGCGCATCTAAGGCGGTAACAGCTTTATTTAATTTCATAGTTCTATACTCATCGAAATATAATTATTGCATAATTGTAGAAATATTGTTGACGCCGCAGTTTTCCTTATGTATAAGAACCCCGAACCTGCTGGAACAGGCTCAAATTGGAACAAAGAACAGAGAGAGTTATATATGATTTTTAGTGGTTTATACATGATTTCCTACTACGCAGTAAGCTCATTGGTTGATGTTGTTCAGAGTGGCTTCAGCGTCCTTTAATCTTATTCACTGCGGTTTGGGTTGGGTATTTCCCGCCTACGCGGGACCAACATATTAAACAACCTTGCACCCCCCCTTCGCAAGTTTCTATTTTAACCGCCAGATGTGGCGGTTTTTTATTCTCTTTTCCAATTCGTCAGCGCAAATATCTTAAGTCTGCGGAATAGTTTCTTTCACTGAAGGACGATCCGCTAGTTTTTCAGCCCATCTTGCAAGCCGACGATGGGTTTTTCTCCAGCCGAAATTCGGCATCCGTAAATCGAGATAACCGAGCGCCGTAATCAGCGTGATTTGATCGATTGTAAATGCCTTGGCGAATTTCTCTTTCTCGAACACATCGAGCGCGCGGCTAATTGCACGGTGCTGACGATCGATCCATGGTTGATGCTGTTTGTCTTCTGGGCGGCGGATTTCCAACACATACCGAATCAGCGCGTCCATCATACCGATGGCCAACGCATCACGACGTAAGATTACCGGCTTGTTGGAAAGCACTTTGGGCTTTTTCACGATCGATTCGAGATAGGTGCAAATGTGGCCAGATTCGCCCAGTGCGGTGCCATCATCCAATTCTAACGTAGGCACTTTGCCAATGGCGTTGGCTTTGTGCAAAGCTGGCGGATCATCGCTTGCGGCTGTTACAATCAGCTCCAGCGGAATATTTTTTTCCATCGCCACAATGCGCACTTTGCGCGCATAAGGGGAGGCATCTGAATAATAGAGTTTCATCTTCGTCTCCGTTTGTTAATACTGGTACTATGCATACATTCAAAACATCATACCGCGTCTATTATGAAGATACCGATGCCGGTGGCGTTGTCTATTACGCAAATTACCTAAAATTCGCCGAACGCGCCCGCACCGATTATTTGCGCGAAAAAGGAATCAACCAATCAAGCTTAGTGGCCGAACAAGGCATCGTCTTCGTCGTCCACGCCGTCGAAGCACAATACCACGCACCGGGCCGATTAGATGATCTGCTCGATGTCACCGCCTCGATCGCCGAAATCAAAAACACCAGCCTCACCATGCAACAAGAAATTTCCACCGGCGGAAAAAAACTCTGTTCGATCTCCACCCGCATCGTCTGCGTCAACCGCGAGATGAAACCAACAAGGCTACCGGATATTTTTAATTAGAATACGTGCGCGGCGGAAATGCGAGCGCAAAATTCCCGCGGATATAATCCAAGTTCGGATTGTAATAAGGATCAGTCTGCAAAAACTCTCCCCATTTATTGCGCATGAAGTTTACCTCTTTGAGGGCGCGTGCTTTCTTAGCCGGCGTATCTTCCTTGCCACGGCTAACAGACTCATGGTGAATTAATTCAGCGAAAGGAGTCCAAATAATTTTGTAACCCGCCTTACGAATTTTTAGACAGAAATCGACATCATTAAATGCAACCGGCAAGTTTTCTGCATCTAATCCACCCACTTCATCAAACACATCGCGCCGCACTAACATGCAGGCTGCGGTTACGCCAGAAAGTTGTTGGGTCACAATGCCACGCGCAAAATAACCGGCATCTTCTTTAGTAAGACTCACAAATAAATGCCCGGCTACCGCATGGTCCGGCCCACCCAATCCCGTTAACACACCGCCATGCTGCACTGTGCCATTTGGGTAATAAAGTTTCGCGCCAACCGCACCCACTTCTGGCCGCATAACATGCGAAACCATTTCGGTTAGCCAGCAACGCTGCTCATTATGCATCACCTCAATATCATTATTAATCAGCCCAATAATATCGCCCTTGGTTTGCTCCGCTGCAAAATTATTGATCGCCGAATAATTAAACGGATGATTATATTGAACCACTCGCACCCGCGCATCTTGCTGTTGAATTTTATCAAAATAAGCCAAAACTCTAGGATCATCGCTTTGATTATCTACAATCAAAATCTCATAATTCACATAGCGTGTTTTTTTCAAAATACTCGAAACACACACCGATAAAACATCCAAGCCATTGCGGGTTGGAATAATCAAACTTACTAACGGTAATTGCTCTGGCAGTGGCCACACCACACGCAGCGAACCCGGAATAAAAGTTGGCGCTAATTCTATTTTCATTCCAGGGTAGGTACGCGCAAAATGTTCATATAGCGCCTTTTGCGCGGCAGTGCCTGCATATGATTTTTCATTCAGCGCAATCGAGGTTGAACCCGGAATCGAACGCCAGTGATAAAGCACATAAGGCAAATGAACAATTTGGTTTTCCTTCACCTGTTCTAGGCAACGCAGTGCCAAATCATAATCTTGACTGCCTTCAAATCCTTTGCGGAAGCCACCGAATTTTTCCATCAGTGAGCGGCGATAAACACCAAGATGGCTGAACATGTTGTGGGCATAGAATAAGTCGGTATTCCAATCCGATTTGAAATAAGCTGAATAACGCTTACCTTCGGTATCAATTTTATCTTCGTCGCTATACAGCATCATCGCATCCGGATGCTGATTAACAGCTTCTGCTACTCGCAACAATGCTTCCGGCGATAACACATCATCATGATCCATCAACGCAACAAACTCACCACATGCTAGTGTTAGTGCACTATTTGAAGATTCAGAAATATGTCCATTTTTTTCACGGAAGATCACTTTGATGCGTGCATCTTCCTTCATCAGTTGTTCAAGTAGCGGTCGAATATGCGGCGCTGGCGAAGCATCATCGGCAATACATAATTCCCAATGCGGATAAAGTTGTGCTTGCACCGACTCAACCGCCAGCCGCAACCATTTTTCCTCTACATTATATATCGGCATCAACACCGAAATGAGCGGCTTTTGTTTTAATTGCTCTAACTGTTTTTCTATCTTCGTGCGGCGTTGAGGTGTTAATGTTTCATAGCGGCGGATCCACTCATGGTAATTAGGATGCACCACACCCGATCCACCTGGATTTGGCAAACCCAACAATATATTCTTTAATCCGACAACTCCTTTTTGGCGCAAAATACCATAAGCCGTTTTATAACTTTGCAGCCTAAAAAATTTGCGCCAGTTGCGCGCGACTCTTACCACCATACGTAGTGGACCTGTGATTTTCCATGAAGTCGAATTAAGAATCGCATTAATGTCTTGTGTTATAATCGCGTTGTGCTGAGTCAGAGCAGTGACGTGGTTTTTTAAGTTCGCGGCCTGTATATCCATCTCCATAAGATGTTCAGACATTGTCTTTGCCTGCATTATGCTCTCAAGAAATATACCTTGTGCAAAAACAAGCATCGGAAGTTTTTCCGGCTGTGCATTGATATAGGAGCGCAAGGCGCGATAGTGGTTTTTATAGAATGGCGTTTGAGTGCTCATTCGCGCAGGCAATTCACGGTAATAAAAACTCGGTTCTGGCGATATCTCCATGCGATGGTTGTTTAATACTGCTTTGCTGAATAATTCCCAATCTTCATAACCCACACCGTAATCTTCGGTGAATCCGCCAAGAGCTTGGAAGGTGCTTTTCTTCCAGAGAGCATTTGCGTCGCCAAAAACATTACTAAAAAAACCAGACTGTGCATCACCACCCAACGGGCAGAAAATCCCTTCATCCTTTTCGACTGAAGATTGAAATATCCGCATGGCGGTTGTTACAATGTCTGCCTGCGTGCGTTGCGCTACAGTCACAAGTTGAGCGATTTCATGCGGCATGGCGACGTTGTCATCATCCATAAATAAAATATATTCGCCGCTTGCTGCTTTTGCGCCGGTGTTGCGTGCGGCACCGAGATATTTATTTTCCTGTACAATCACTCGCACATTTTGTGCTTCAATTTCTTGCAAGGTTTTTGCAACATTCTCTTCTGTGCTGCCATCATCGATTACGATGATTTCAATGTTTGAATAGGTTTGTTTTTGAATTGATTGCAGCGCTTCTTTCACCATCTGTGGGCGATTATAATGGGTAATGCAGACTGAAACTTTCGGTGTGCCAGATAGTGCCACGATTTCGGTCTCACGCTTCCAGAATTGTTGTTCTGGATAATGTTCCAACCCTTTTTTCAAAAACTCACATTCTTCTACCAGCGCATAACAACGCTGTTCCATAAAATGTGCTTCTAGCATCGAGATGCTGTTAAATGCCTGAGCATGCGCCAATGCATATTGCAAGGTTGGCGCACAGATCCAAAGCGCAAATGAAACGGATTCAAATTGTCCAAGTGCGTGGCGCGCTTGTAAGGCATAATAGCCTACACCGCCGTGATCTACCAAAAACACCTGGGTAATTTCTTTTTGCTCTTTCAGCCATAAGTAAAAACTATATGCCTCCGCACGAGCGGGTGACATATGTTTAAGCGAAGCATTTATCGGTACTTCCACTAGCGTATCTTCTGCTTTCAACAGTGTTTTAAAATCGTGCGCACTTGCGCCGATGACAAATAAGGTGAATGCTGGTAATTGCGAGAGATGGCGTTGCAGTTCTACATCCGGAAATGGCATTTGTGCCGAAATTACAACTACGCTTGCCATGAGAACCACTTTCGTTTTTTTGCTAATTCTGCTCGCAAATAATGCTCTGCTTTGCCTTTGGCAATCGCCATTTCTGCCGCTGGGGTTAAAATTGCCAGGAGGTCTTGGTGAATTTCAAGCGCTCTTTTTTCATTCACATTCGGCAGCATTTGGAAAAGCTCCATCACCCACGGCATGGCATCGGTGTTTGCTGGCGTTTGATGGTGGCGCAAGGATTTGGCGATAAAGGCATCTGCTTCTGCTTTTGGGAATGGCTTTGGTAAGTTTAGGCCACGGAAAAATTCTTCTGGGTTATTCAGCAATGCATCAAACTCTATAAAATGGCGCGTATGGTTTTTGGTTTCCACCATTATTTCTAGCATATAGCGCAGCCATAAAAGTAGGCCCTGCGGAACGCTAATTCCATCACGTTTATTCAGCGAATTTGCAACTTCGAGCGGATGACGATAAGGAACAATAAATATTGGTTCGACTTCTATCTCTTCAAATATTTGATGCCAAACTGGCATGAGCAGACACATGCGTGGGTCTTTAATCCCCAAAATCTCTGCCTTCGCAAAATCGCGTTTTAATATCTCAATCAGTTGCTTTTTGATCCGCACAACTTCAGGGTTATTTTCAAAACCAGCCGGCAGTGGCACTACATCTTGTGAATGCAGCCCGAAAACATTGAATATTTTTTCGTTTAGATGAATGACATCCGCATGTTCAAAAAAACCCTTCGGATTATCCTCCCGCGCGCCAAATAACCGATCGCCTAGTACTACCCCTTGCATTTCGGCA
This sequence comes from uncultured Alphaproteobacteria bacterium, assembly GCA_903821695.1. Taxonomy (GTDB): domain Bacteria; phylum Pseudomonadota; class Alphaproteobacteria; order Rickettsiales; family CAIJLX01; genus CAIJLX01. The sequence goes on from CAIJLX010000053.1 coordinate 62,025, forward strand.
AGGGCCATGGCGACCGATGTGCCGCTACGGTGCATGCCAAGTACGATAATTGCCTGTTTTCTGCGCATAGCGGGGCATCATACTTCGTGGTATTGAAGATGCAAGTGAACCTGTGCTATTAAAGGCCATGACTCCACGCGAAATGATTATCCAGAAGTTCCTTAAAACCCAAGGGTTTGACAAAGCCGTGCGCCAGAAAATGGGCAGCGATGCTTCATTCCGGAGCTATGAGCGGCTCTCTATGGGTGGCAAAACCTATATCTTGATGGATGCACCGCCACCGAAAGAGGATGTACGGCCTTTTATCAAAGTCTGTGATTATCTCTATAAAATGGGACTCTCTTCACCCGAGATTATGGCCGAGGATGTGAAGAACGGATTGCTCCTGCTCGAAGATTTTGGTGATGCGCGGTATAATGTATATTTGAAGGAACATCCGGAACAAGAGGAGTTGCTTTATACCAAGGCAGTCGAGGTTTTAGCGAAGCTGCATAAGCATCCGCCACTCGATGTGCCACCTTACGATGAAGCATTATTGATTGAGCATGCGGAACGATTCTTGGAATGGTATGTGCCGCATGTGCTTCAGCGTGAAGTGCCTCGGGAGGGATTTGTAGCGGCTTGGAAAGAGGTGCTAAAGAAACGTGATGCTGGTAAACCAGTGGTCGCTTTGTTTGATTTCCATGCCGATAATTTGATGTGGCTGCCGGATGAAAAAGTCGGGTTGCTTGATTTCCAAGATGCGCTGCTTGCACCACCTACTTATGATTTGGTTTCATTGCTGCAAGATTGCCGCCGCCCGGTCTCGCTCGCATTTGAGAAAAAGATGTTGGCGCATTATAAATCGCTTTCGGGTTTGGATTTAGATGCTTCCTACGCCATTATGGGTGCACAGCGGCATACACGGATTTTGGGAACATTTGTACGTCTCGCAGTGCGCGATCAGAAACCGCATTATTTGGAATGGGTGCCGCAGGAATGGCGCTACTTAAAACAAAATCTCGCTCACCCGGTATTACGGCCGCTTAAGAAATGGTTTGATGATAATGGGTTTTAAGCCGCATACGGCGATGGTGTTTGCTGCTGGTTTAGGCAAGCGCATGCAGCCACTCACCCTCACTACTCCAAAGCCACTGATTAGCGTTGCAGGCCGCACGATGTTAGATCGTGCGCTTGATCACCTGGTAAAAGCGGGTGTTCAAAAAGCGATTGTGAACACACATTATCTCGCCCAGCAAATTGATACGCATTTAAGAAACCGTACCGATATTGCGATTACGATTATTCATGAACCTGTATTGCTCGAAACCGGCGGTGGGTTGAAAAATGCACTGCCTCATTTGGGTAAAGATCCGATCTATGTCATTAATAGTGATATCGTGTGGCAGGATGATGTGACGCCTGCACTTACCAATTTAAGCACTCATTGGCGGAATGAAATGGAAGTGTTGTTGTTGCTCGTCGAACGCAAGAAAGCGGTTGGTTATGATGGCCAGGGTGATTTTGGTTTAGAAAAAAATGCAGCGCTCACCCGACCTGAACCACCACGTCCGTTTGTGTTCGGTGGAGTACAGATGGTGAACCCGGAAATTGTTGCCAACCACGCGGAGAAAATTTTCTCGCTCAATCACTATTACTTTAACAATCCAAAAGCATTTGGGGTTGTTCATGACGGACTATGGCTACATATCGGCACACCGGCGGGCTTGAAAGAAGCTGAGAAATATCTCGCCTAACGTCATTCCGGCGAAGGCCAGAATCCATCTTTCTTTGTATATCCTATGGATCCCGGCCTTCGCCGGGATGACAAAATTTAGATATATTCCACTTTCACGATTTCGTAGCCTTTGTTTCCTTTGGGCGTATTGAACTCGATCGAGGTGCCTTGTTTTTTGCCGATGAGGGCGCGGGCCAAAGGAGAGACGATAGAGATAGCACCATTATCCAAATTAGCTTCGTATTCGCCGACGATTTGGTATTTCTTTTTTTCGTCGGTGTCTTCATCTACCAATGTAACGGTCGCACCAAATTTTACGGTGTCGCCGCTCATGGTTTTGGGGTCGATGACATCAGCGCGCGAGACTTTATCTTCTAAATCTTTGATATAGCTTTCGTTAAAGCCTTGTTTTTCTTTGGCAGCATGATACTCGGCATTTTCCGAGAGATCGCCATGGGCGCGCGCTTCGGAAATAGCTTCGATAATCGCCGGGCGATCGATGGATCTACGTTGACGCAGTTCGGCTTCCATTTTGGCAAAGCCCTGAACCGTTATGGGAAACTTCTCCATATTATAACTCTTCTTTAGTAAGTGTTGGGATGGCTAAAAGATAGCCGCAATGACCCGAAAGTCAAGCCGGGAAGCCATGTAGCTTGAAATAGACAAGCGCCGCAATCTGCACTGCTATGATGATATAAAGCCGCACCACAAATTTGCGTTTGGTCGTTTTGTGGCGAAAGAGTTTACGCGCGAGCAACATAGCAGGTGTTCCGCCGAGCAAGGTAAGCAGCAGCAATACGCCTTCGGGGATTCGCCAACCGCTATTGCGCGCAGCGGACTTATCCTTCCACATCAATAAAAACACCAATCCATTGGTCAGCAGCAGGGCGGAAAGTATATCCATTGTGTTTTGTCCGGCGTTTAATTATACAACAAGAAAAGGAGTCTCAGATGTATCATGTGCTAGTGGTCGAGGCAAAGTTTTACGAACATATTTCGGCGAAATTGGCTGAAGGGGCTATTCAAGCGTTGGAGGCACAGGGCGCTACGTTTGAGCGCATCACCGTTCCCGGCGCTCTCGAAATTCCTGGTGCGATTCGGTTTGCGATTAACAAAGAAAGATATGATGGGTTTATCGCGCTGGGCTGCGTGATCCGTGGTGAAACCAGTCATTATGATATCGTGGCCAATGAAAGCGCGCGTGGGTTACAGGAGCTTACACGCAGCTTTAATGTCGCGATTGGTAATGGCATTTTAACAGTAGAAAATGAAGCGCAAGCACTAGAGCGCGCTGATATGAAAAAGAAAGACAAAGGTGGCTTCGCGGCGAATGCTGTGTTGCAGATGATTGCACTGAAAAACCAGTTCACCATCAAACAAAAAACCTATTAGTGGCAAACAGCTATCCCATCGCACTGAAAAAATACATGCGGCTTTATGCCGTGTTTCCACCGTTGCTCACCTTTGCACTTTATGGTTGGGAAAATTTCTCGCTCGGCTTTTGCATCGTGATCGCGCTGATTATGCATATTCTTTATTATGCGCGCGTGCGGAAATATTTTGTGGTCGTGGTGGGCGATGACAGTTTGCAACTATTTAATATTCTTGGCACGAAAGAAGAAATTGCATTTAGCGATCTCGTCGGGCCGCTGGTACGTGATTTATGGTTTGTGCGTTATTACACGTTTTTGAACGCGAGCAAACCAAGTCAGAAATTGGTGATTACAAATTACATCGAGAACATTGAACAATGTCTTGCCGAAATTTCCGAAAAGCAGCGTACGTCGCACTAATTATGTTGGCGGCATGTAAAACGCAAGAAGTGCCGCTGTCACCACGCGCACAATTGGAAGAGCGTGCAAAACAGAATGATGCAGCTGCTATGTTTGAACTCGGGCAAAAAGATTGCTGTGGCATTGGCGCTGGTAAAAATGAAGAGCGCGCCATTGCCTGGTTTTGCCAAGCGGCGCGGCAGAACCATGCAGGAGCAGAATTTGTATTGGGGCGGATGTATCAAGAAGATGGATTGCCATTGGTTGCGCAATCGATTTATCAGCCTGTGCGCGTACATAAAGATAATAGCGTTGCTTATGCCTGGTATAAAACGGCGGCGGCGCGTGGACATAAACTTGCCGAAACTTCGTTGGCGCTATTGAAGCGAACAATGAATAATACGCAGATGGATCAGGGCGAAACACTGGCACTAGACCCACGCACTATTCCATGCCAATATCAGGGCCAGACCTTATGAAAAAAATATTACTCCTTTGTATCTGTGCGTTTTCGCTAGCAGGCTGCATCCAGAAAGCGGTACATCTCGCGCGCGAAACACCGGGCATGATGGATCGCGGGCTTATTTATAAAAACGCGATGGATGGCGATCCGGAAGCACAATATAACCTCGGCACAAATTACTGCTGTGGGCCAGGCGTTTTGCATGAGACGCCGCAAGCGCTCTATTGGTGGTGCCAAGCCGGGCGGCAGGGGCAGAAAGATGCATTGTATGAAATCGGCACATTGTTTGAAAATACGCGCCGCCTTGTAGGCAGTGAAATTCCGGTCGATCCGGCGAAGGCTTATGCGTATTATTCACTGGCAGAAAAACATCATCATAAAGAAGCGGGGGTTTCGCGGGCGCGATTGGAGAAAACCCTTTCGCCTGAAGACCGCGATAAAGCAGATGAAATTATCCGCTTCTGGCCGAATATGGAATGCGAGCTTCCTTCGACCTTGCCAAAACCCGATCCGCTATGGATTCCTGACGAAAAGCGCCGTTCTACAATCTAGGCGATTTCAAGGGGTTACCAAACCCTGCAAAAAATTAATGGTAGTGCGAGATTGTGGCAGTATTGAGGGGCCTATAAATGGCCTGTGGTTGAACACAATCACTTAAACATTCAACAAAAGGACCCTATCCATGAAAACTCTGATTTCTTCTTTGTTCGCTGTTGCACTGCTCGTTGCTTCTACTGGCGCATTCGCTGCTGGTGAAGTGACCGCTCCTAAAGTTGGCGCGACCAGCACAAAAGCTGTAAAACACAGCAAAGGCAAAAAACACCACAGCAAAAAAGCAGCTAAAACCGAAACTCCTGCTGCACAATAATTCATTCCCTTGAATTCGAAATACTGCGCCTTGTCACTTACATTTAACAACAAAAGGATTCCATTATGAAAAATCTTCTCTCCGCAATGTTCGCTGTTGCTATCCTCGCAACTTCCGCTGCCGCTTTCGCAGCTGATGCCGTTGCTACTCCTGAAGCTGTAAAAGCGCCCGCTAAAGTTGTAGTAAGCAAAGAAGTTAAAGCTGCTTGCCATAAAGAAGCTGGCAAAGACAAAGCGAAATTCAAAGCTTGCCTCGCTGAAAAAACGAAATAAGTAACACTCTGGATTACTTATTAAATTTACCGCGCATGGAACTTCTTCATGCGCGGTATTTTTTTGTCCGCAATTATGTTAGACAACGGCCATGCGTATATTGATCATCGAAGACGATAAAAGCCACGCCGATTATATTCTAAACGGCCTTAAAGAAGCCGGCCATAACCCAGACCTTGCCGCCAATGGCGTCGATGGTTTGCATCTGGCGACGGAAGAAAAATACGACGTGATAGTCGCTGATCGCATGCTGCCAAAACTCGATGGCCTAGCGATTGTGCAAGCATTACGCACCAGCGGGAACAAAACACCTGTATTAATATTAAGCAGCCTTTCAAAAGTGGAAGAGCGAATCAAAGGTTTAAAATCAGGTGCCGATGATTATCTTACAAAACCTTTTTCTTTCGCCGAATTATTAGCGCGGATTGAGGCGCTCGTACGTCGCAATTTAGTAGAGGCGGAACAGACCGTTTTGCAAATCGGCGATCTCGAAATTAATCTGATCACGCGTGAGGCCGTGCGTGGTGGAAAGAAAATCATTCTGCAAAATCGTGAGTTCCGTTTGTTGGAATTTTTAATGCGTCGCCCTGGCCAGGTGGTTACACGCACCATGTTGCTAGAGGGTGTCTGGGATTTCCATTTTAACCCGGCAACCAATTTGATTGACGCACAGATGAGCAAATTGCGCCAGAAAGTTGACAAAGGTTTTAAGCAGCCGCTTATCCACACCATTCGCGGCGCAGGGTATAAAGTTGCTGTGGAATAAGAATATTTTTCGCTCGTTTTCGCTGCGCGCTGGTTTGATTATTTTCCTCGCCTTCTGCGGCGTATTGCTCAGCTTGCGCATGGTGATTTATTATCAAGCACTGCGCACCGTGGAAGAAGATGTCAAAAACATCGTGCTTGCTCACTCAGTGGGAATCCAAGAAAGTTTAGAGAAGCACGACATCGAATATATGAAAGTATATATCGAAGAAATCTTGAAAGATATTCACGACCCGCATTTGGTAATCGCACTGCACGACAAACGGCTAGTTACCGGAAACATTGCCACTTGGCCCTACAAGAAAATCACGCCGAAGGGTTGGGTTGAAATTACATTGCCACCTAGCAAATTTCGCACTAAGCCGATGTTGATTCTTGCCAATATCACACGACACCGCGATGGAAAAATTTTGCTCGTCGGTTATGATTTATATCGTCTGCAGTTGTTTAAAGACACACTCGGCATCACGCTGGTTGAAAACGTTGCAATCTCTTTTGGAATCGCATTCTTTGTATCGCTACTACTGATTTATCTGTTGAACCGTCACATGCGGAACCTAAACCAAACCTGCGAGCGCATCATGCAAGGGGAGCTCACTCACCGCGTGAAGCTCTCCGGCGCGGATGATGAGTTTGAGTATCTCGCCCGCAACATTAATGCGATGCTTGATCGAAACGGCATGCTACTGCAGCTTGTACAAGATTCTACCAATGCACTTGCTCATGACATGCGTACACCTTTGAGCCGCTTGCGCATCAAATTGCAACAAGCGTTAGAGCAACCTGCCCTATCTGAACCTGTGCAACAAAATCTCTACGAGGCGGTGGAGCACACCGACGGACTGGTCACTATGTTCGATAATATTTTGCAAATTGCCAAAGCCGAAAGTCGCACGGACACCCAACAATTCAAAAATTTCGATATTGGTTTATTATTGCATGATATAGGCGATTTTTATGCGACCTTCATTGAAGATAAAAAACAGACATTGGAGCTTCATATCCCCGAAACTCCGGTCATCTTCTGCGGCGACCAGCAGCTCCTCGCTCAAGCGATCAGCAATCTGCTCGATAACGCTGTGAAATATACACCACGCAAAGGCACCATCGCCATAGCCCTCACCGCCGATGCCGATTTCATCACCTGCACCATTACCGATAACGGCCCAGGCATCCCAGAACTCTTCTGGGAAAAAGTAAAAGAGCGCTTCTTCCGCTTAGACCAAAGCCGCCATGAAGCCGGCACTGTTCTTGGCATGAGTTTGGCCGATGCCGTTGCCAAACTGCACAACGGCCAGTTGAACTTAGAAGATAATAACCCGGGGTTACGCATCTCGCTAATTCTTCCTTCGCACCCTTAATCGCTCGGAAAAAATTGCCGTTAAGGGTAATTTCTTAACCCATCCATTCGTCATAAACCTTTATAATCTGTGGTGTTCAGAAGGTTGGCACGATGTTTGCATTATTGCTGGTATGAACAACGCTATTTATGTCGCACTGTCGCAGCAGACCAACCTCTTCCGCAACATGGATGTGGTCGCCAACAACGTCGCCAACGTCAGTACGCCCGGCTTTAAAGGCGAGACGATGGTGTTCGAAAAATTCTTGTTCAACGATAAAGATAATTTCTCACGCAAAGTCGCCTTCTCACAAGACATCGCGACATTCAGCGATTTTAAAGATGGCGCAGCATCACCAACCGGGCGCGATTTGGATTTGGCACTCGAAGGCTCCGGATTTTTCAAAGTGCAGACGCCGCAGGGTGTGCGTTATACACGCCGTGGCAGCTTCCATATCGATACGAACAATCAAATTGTAACCGCCGAGGGCTTCCCACTTTTGAACGCTGGCAATAAGCCTATTGAAATCCTCAACCGCGATGAGCGCCTGACTATTTCAAGCGACGGCACTATCCGCGGTGGCGATGATGGCCAGATTCGCGGTGAAGTTGGCATTGCCGCATTTGAAAATTCACAAAAGTTAATTCATACCGATAACGGGCTTTATAGCTCTGATTTGCCGCCGCTGCGCACGAAAGCACCGGCAAAGGTTTTACAAGGAGCGCTGGAGCAATCCAACGTGAACTCCGTTACCGAATTGACCAATTTGATCAACATTAACCGCAGCGTGGGAAGTGTCAGCGGCCTTATGGCCGATATGCACGACATGATGCGTAAAGCCATTACCTCTTACACCCGTAGTGTATAAAGAATTATAAGGAGAAGTACCCATGCGCTCACTCAGTATCGCCGCCACCGGAATGTTAGCACAGCAGTTGAATGTCGATGTTATCTCGAACAACATCGCCAACTTAAGCACCACTGGTTTCAAACGCCAACGCGCTGAGTTCCAAGATTTGATTTATCAAAACATACAACGTAGCGGCACCACTTCTTCCGATAATGGTAACATCGTGCCAACCGGAATCCAGATTGGTACCGGCGTCAAACCAGGCGCGATTTACCGCATTCACCAACAAGGCAACGTCGTGCAAACCGGCAATGAACTTGATCTTGCCATTCAGGGCAAAGGCTATTTCCAAGTTCAGCTTCCAAGCGGCGATCCGGCATATATGCGTGCGGGCGCATTGCAGATTAATAACCAAGGACAAGTAGTCACAGCACAAGGCTACATCATTTCGCCGAACATCACGATTCCAAGCGATGCGGTTTCCGTTTCGGTGAACCAAAACGGCGAAGTGCGCGTGAAGTTTAGCAATCAATCCGCCGAGCAGTTGGTGGGGCAATTCGATCTCGTGAATTTCCAGAACGAAGCAGGTTTGCAAGCATTGGGTGATAACCTCTATCAAGAAACGGATGCTTCTGGTTCACCGCTAACTTCAACCGCTGGTCAACCTGGTTATGGCACCGTTTTGCAAGGTTATCTCGAGACATCGAACGTAGATGTAGTGACAGAATTAACGACATTGATTACAGCGCAGCGTTCATATGAAATGAATTCCAAGATCATTAGTACTTCCGATGAAATGCTTAGAACGGTGTCACAACTCAGTGCGTAATTTATTTTTCATCGCGGTTCTTTTCCTCGCCGGCATCGCGCAAGCGGCAGAAATTATATTGCCGCCAGCATTGCCGGGTGAAGAGGGTGCGGAGCCAGCATTAGTCAATCACCCAAGCGAAGATATTTTCGAAGGAACGGTATTGCCAAATCCGATTCCAATTGCCTCCGCAGAGCAACCAGCAGTATTTGATTTTCCTGAGATCAAAGAAAAAGTTGCGGCAACCGAGCCTACTTTTATTCGCCCAAGCAAAAGCAGCTATTCGCCACTTGTTGCCCCCGCCACGAAAAGTAATGAATATCAGGCAGAGAACAAAGCCGAGGCAGAATGGCTGGAAGCAATTCGCCGTTCGCTGATTGCTAAAAAAGCTGGTGAGAAAATTGTGTTGGATGGCATTCGTTATGGTCACCGCGTACAAGAAGCTAAAATGGCACAGGCTGGTAACTGGCAGGTACAGGATGTAATGTTTGAAGAACGTGGCGGCCATTTCAGTGGGAAATTAGTGGCTATCGGTCAGGATGTTATTCCTTTTAACGGACGCTATAGCGCGATGCAGTTTGTACCGGTGTTGAAGAATCGTTTGGCACGCGGTGCGATTATTCGTGAGGATGACATTGCGATGCAGCCGATTCTTTTAACACGCATTCGTTCTGGTATCACGATTACTGATCCGCAAGCGCTTGTGGGTAAAACATTAAAGCGTGTAATTGCGCTCGGCATGCCGCTACATCCTTTTGACCTTGCATTACAAACCATCATCACGCCTAATAGCGAAGTGGAAATGTCTTATTCAGGCAATGGTATTAATGTAAGCGATCGCGGTATTGCGCTGGAAAAAGGTGCATTGGGCGAAATTATTCGCATTAAAAACAGCAAGAGTGGCACCATTGTGCGTGCACGCGTCGAAGGCCCGAACACTGTTACCGTCAGTTATTTAACAACACCGAAGGGTGAGCATTATGCGGCGAACTAATTTCCTTTTGCTTGCGCCATTATTACTCGCTGCTTGCACCGAGAGTCAGCTTGATCGCCTAGACCGGGTGGGCAAAGCGCCTGATATGAAACCGATTGTGAACCCAACCGAACGCACCAATTATCAGCCCGTTTCCTGGCCGCAAGCAAAAGCAGAAGATGGCGCTGGGAAGCCAATCAATTCCTTATGGCAACCTGGCTCGCGCACCTTCTTCCGCGATCACCGTGCACGCAATGTCGGTGATATTTTGCGCGTGAAAGTGAGCATTGCCGATAGCGCAAAATTAAATAACAGCACCAACGGCAGCCGCAGTGCGAATGAATCGCTTGCGACACCCGCACTGTTTGGTTTGGAAAAGAAAATGTATAATGTGTTGCCTGGCACGACGAACCCTGCCAGTGCACTCAGCATTGAGGGGACTTCGGCGAATACAGGCGCAGGCACCGTTTCCAGACAAGAAGCAGTGAGCACGGTGATGGCAGCAATGGTCACGCAAGTGCTGCCAAATAATAATCTCGTCATCGAAGGCCAGCAGCAAGTGCGGGTGAATAATGAAAGCCGTATGTTGTTTGTTCAGGGCGTGATTCGTCCGGAAGATATTTCGTCGGATAATATCATCACTTCCGATCAAATCGCAGAAGCGCGCATTGCATACGGTGGCGAAGGTTCGTTGAGCGATCTGCAACAGCCGCGCATCGGCAGCCAAGTGTTGGATATCTTAAGTCCGTTCTAACTCTCACGAATGTTGTGAATAAATTTATCCACTTCTTTATTTAACACATCCGCCTGCCGCGCGAGCTCCGCACACTCCCCCAACATTTCGGAAGCAGAAGAACCACTTTCCTGTGCAGAACGAGCGACGCCAGAAACACTTTCGGAAACGATGGAAGTATTCTTCGCTGCTTGTTGCACGCTGCGCGCAATTTCTTTGGTCGCTGCACCTTGCTCCTCAACGGCAGCAGAAATGACGGTTGAAATTTCATTCATGTGATTGATGGTTTTGGCGATGGATTGAATGAACTCTACTGCTTGACCGGTTTCTTCCTGAATGGTACGGATCTGGGCGCCGATATCTTCTGTCGCTTTTGCGGTTTGGTTAGCGAGACTTTTTACTTCCGATGCAACCACCGCAAATCCTTTACCTGCATCACCCGCACGCGCCGCTTCAATCGTTGCGTTTAATGCGAGCAGATTAATTTGCTCGGCAATATCATTAATTAAATTCACCACATCACCAATACGCTGGGCACCATCGGCTAATCCTTTGACAGTGGTGTTGGCAGTATCGGCTTGTTTGACTGCTTCTTGCGAAACTTCGGCTGAGCGTTGCACCTGACGGGTGATTTCTGAAATAGATGCGGAAAGCTCGCTCGCTGCTGAGGCAACCGTGCTTACGTTTTGCGATGCTTCTGATGTAGCCTGGGCAAGACTTACTGTTCGATTATTCGTGCTTTCTGCACCATGACTTACATTCTTTGCGGTCGCTTCCATTTCGGTTGCGGCAGAAGAAACAATATCGACGATCTGTTTCACACTACCCTCAAACTGATCCGCCATTTGGTTCATCGCTTCTTTACGCTCTAAATTTCCGCGCACACGCGCTGCATCTTGCTCCATTTCCATTTGCTTCACTCGCAAAGCGTTTTGTTTAAACACATCTGCCGCGCGCGCCATTTTACCGACTTCGTCACCACGCTCGGAATACGGAATCGCCACCGTAATTTTGCCCCCAGCCAATTGGTCCATGGCATCTTGTAATTTTGATAATGGATTGGTTACGCAGAATTTTATATAGAGCGAAACGATGACAATCAGCACCAACACGATCAGTAATTCACCGGCAGTTAGTATTGCATCTTTTGTTAGATCGTTGAGTGCCTCATCCTTGATTTCACTCTGAATCATTGCCCAGCGTATACCGAAAATATTGGCGGGCTGATAAGCATATAAACGTGCAATTCCATTTTCATCGGTAAAGATGCCCCGGCCAGAATTTCCAGCTAATGCTAGACGCACTGGCTCAATGTCGAGTTTACGTTTTAGAATACCACTCGTTGTATTTTTCTCGCGCGCGATGCGTGATTCGCTACGAGTTAATAGATCGGTTCCCACCAACAATGCCTCACTGGTATTACGTCCATCATGCACATCCATCACAGTGTTTAAGCGCGCGGTCGGAAATTGAAATGCGATAATACCTTTGAATACTCTCCCCTCATATACCGGTGCGCCAATGAAGGCGGTGGGTTCATTATTGCTGAGTGGGTCTGGTGCGAAATCTGCGAAACGTGTAACACCTGGCTGCGGATTTTCCATGATGCTTCGGATTAATTTTCCGAATGCGCCTTCGTTGGTTTCAACGTTGGTTGCGAAGTCCGATTCTTTGAAATAGGTGTAAACAATGTTGCCTTCGAGATCGATTAGGAAATAGTCGGCATATTCTTTCTGCTGCATGAAAGTGGCGATTGCAGGATGGTATAAAATATGGACGCGGTTATAGGCGTTATCGCCATCCGTTTCGGGGAGCTTATTTTTATAAGTATCTTGCAGCGTTTTTGCCTCTGACATTTGGGCAAACCCATCGCTGAAGGCTTTGAGTGCATCGATCGTTGCAGGTGATGCGGCAGCAGAGAGTAAATCTTCCTGAATAGATCTGGTGTAGGATTCAGCAGCGAATTTGCGGCCTGTGAGGCTGGCGCTAAATTCATCGTAGTCTTCTTTGAGTAATCCCTCGCGAGCCAGATGGAGTTGATAGAACCCAGAAGCGAGTATGCTTATAAGCAATACACCAATAAGTAGTTGAACTTTTGTCGAGATACTGATCCGCGAAAAAACTCCGCTGGTTTGAGACATGACACGCCTATTTTTAAGTATTTGAACGAGAAGCAAAAAATGCTAAAAATAATTTATTATATAAAACCGGTTATTTGGTGAGCAATATTTGTGGCAATACGACCAACAAGCAAATCGATGGAAGAAGCGAAACAACGTTTACGGCAATCGCTCGAAACGCTGGAATCCGTTGCGCAGACTCAGTTTGCGGCGCTTGAGCGTAATGTGCTCGAGGCCAAGGCTGCGTCCATTATGTCCGAAAATGAGATGCAAGAATTGCGACAATCTTATGCGAGAGAGAAATCCGCCCGCGAGCATGCTGATGCATTATTGAACAGTATGAGCCCTCGGCTCGATAAAATGTCGGATGAGATTATCGCGATTTTGAATAATGCGGAGAAATCGTAAATGCCCGTATTAAACCTCACCATTCAAAATAAAATTCACCAGCTCTCCTGTGAGGATGGGGATGAAGCCCGCATCCGGGCGCTCGCCGAACAGCTCAACACCAAACTGAATGAACTAGCCACCCACGCACCCGGCAGCAGCGATACGTTATTGATGATTATGTTATTGTTAATGCTGCAAGATGAGGCGAATGAGGCCGGTGCCAGCCCCGCCGGTCCCCTGCCCCGCGACCATGAAAAAACCATGATTAATGCGCTCGATACGGTCTCCAGCTATCTCGAAAACCTTGCAAAACAGCTGCAAAACCGCTAGGCTATACTTGGAATGGTGCTGTGCTTCTCGTGTGGCCATGAAATCCCTCGGACCGTATGATTACCTATCGGGAGCTGTCCCTAGTTCAGGCTTTGGCCTGAGCAACATGGCGCCCACCTACGTAAGTGGGTCTAGGTGATTCGAATGCCCACGGTTGATATGGTTCCATTCTACTTGTGGTGTTATAATCGAACATGTCTTTTTGCCCCCATTATTACCACAATCTGAAATCTGCTTTTAGCCGATGCGCTGAAGCGGCACATCAGGGTATTGAAGGCGTACTTGTATTCGAAGGCAGAGAGCCCGGTAAAACCGCCGGCATTACTATTTGTACGCATGGCGATGAACCAGTTGGTCTTTCGTTATTGTGTGAACAAAATGATTGGCTAAAACCAGATCGTGGAACAGTCTTTGTTGTATTAAACAATCTTGCTGCAACCACTCGTTTCTTTGAAGGCGATAAATCTACGCGCCATCTCGAACGCAATATGAACCGGCTGCCGGAAGATTTAAGCAGCTGCTCGGCGATCGAAACCATACGCGCAAAACAACTGGCTCCCATCTGGCAACAATTCACTGCTGGCGCGCTTGATATACATAGCACTTCAACCGATTGCCCAACCTTGCTGATAGCGCGCGAGAATAATCTCCAGCAATATTCTGCTCTGTATAATCACCTGCCGGTTGAAGCATTTCTCAGTGGTTTAATTGACAATTTTGAAGGCCAACCCGTTATTGATTTTTATCCCACCGACACCCCGAGAGCGATTCTCGAATGCGGACAGCATCATGATAAAAATGGTGCGGCCTTTCTAAAGAATTGTATCCAGCAATGGCTATTTAACCTTGGCCTCAAAAACACTTCCCCCACCCTTATACAAAAACAAAAGCCAGCTCATTACCATGTATTTCAAGCCGTGCGATTGCCCGATAATGATGAAAGCTTTTCCTATCTTTCACCAATTTTACCATTTCAGAAAATTAAAAAAGATGAGCCCGTTGCTAAAGGCAACCGCGGTACTATTATTGTTTCGCCTGCCGATGGTTACGCCATCATGGCACCAACCGCTGATAAACCTCTCTCTACAAAAGAGGAGTTCTTTTTCTTGGCGGAAAGGCGAGATGGAGGAGCTTAAGCGAACGACTAGCGACCGACCGGAAGCGCAGCCACTAGCGGCGCTTGAGCGACACTAAAAATCAATCACTGACTACAATCCAACCGCGATAATTCTTTCCATCTTTTGTATGCATCGCTTTATAGAGATGTTTTACTGCTACCCAATACCACGGGTTTTTATGTGCGGCTGTATCCATCACTAAGACGCTATCTGTTTCCTCATCGTAAGCCCCAATCACAGAATAATGTCCGCCGCTGCTCATCCCTTTTACCCGACCAAAGAAATTGCAGATCAAAATTTTCTCTGGATGTTGTAGGATCGATTTCGCAACCGTACGAAAAACATGGCAGCCTTCCTGTAAGGTATATTCCGCCATTACAGGCTTCACCTTTGCATCATATAGTTTGAGTATGTCTGCCACTTCTTTTAAACACAGGCCGGGGTTAAAATTCGTCGCCGCCTTTTTGGGGTTGATGCTCGGCGCGATCACCTCCTTCACCTTTATTTTGTCCGTTTCTTTGTTTAAAACGGTCAACTGTGAATAGAGGCAATATTTCATTACGCTGCCATCTGGCTTGGTAAAGTTAAATCCCTTTTGGTCCGGCACTTTGCCTTTAGCGAGGCGCAAGCTGTTTAACGTTGTGACAATGCACGCGATGCTACAATAAAACGGGTTGATTTGGGGCTGATAATGATGAGCGATGCGGAAAAATGCGCCATTTCTGCTCCGCATTAGCCGTTTCCGACCTTCTTCCGTATTCCAATTGGTGATGACGATTTGTTCGCGCCATCGGTCTTTTACCTTCTTGTATTTTCCATAGCGCTCACGTTCAAACAATTTATAATATAAGCGGCTGACCAAGGGTAACTGTTTCATAGGTTCATTTTAGATTTTATTATATGCCAACACAAAATAAATCTCAGCTGCGCACAGAACTATTAAAACAACGCCGTGCGCTAAAACCGCACGAGCGTTCACAAGCCGCGGAGCAATTGTTACAGAGATTGCAAAACTCGAATCTGATTTCGACTGATTCCATTGTCGCCGCCTATTGGCCGATGATTGATGAGTTGGATATGCGGCCAATTATCAATTGGTTGCATGAAAAAAACATAGTGTGTGCTCTGCCCTGTTTGGTATCAGTCGATCAACCACTTTTGTTCCGAAGGTTTAGCAAAGATGATTTGCTAGCTAAAGCCTACCATAATATTTCGCAGCCGCATGAGCACGCGCCGCTGGTGACACCGGATATTATTCTGGTGCCGACGGTGGGTTTTGACCGGCGTGGGTACCGTATCGGGATGGGCGGCGGATTTTATGATCGCACCCTGGCCAACAGCACTGGAAAAATCGTCGGTGTAGCCTATTCGTCCAGCGAAATCGAAAATGTTCCGGCTGAGGTGCATGATATACGTATGCACGCTATCCTCAGCGAAAAAGAACTGATAGAGATAGCGCCATGAAATTATTATTCTTCGGAGATGTCGTTGGCGAATCGGGCCGCAAAGCGATCAAAAAAAATCTGCCTGTATTGAAAAAACAATATGCCGCAGATTTCATCGTCGTAAACGGCGAAAACTCTGCCGGCGGTTTCGGCATTACACAACTCATCTGCAAAGAAATGGAGGCAGCAGGTGCAGATTGCATCACCGGCGGCGACCATGTGTGGGATCAAAAAGAAGCCCACTCTTTCATCGGCAGCTATAACAAATTACTCCGCCCCGCTAACTTCCCGGAAAAAGCTCCGGGTGCCGGCATCCGCTTATTCACCAGCGGCGAAGGCAAGCGCGTCGTTGTGTTACATCTGCTCGCGCAACTCTTCATGAAGTTCCAACTCGATTGCCCTTTCCGTGCCGCCGATAATTTGCTCGCCCCCTACAAACTCGGCGCGACGTGCGATGCTATCATCGTCGATTTCCACGGAGAAGCGACCGCAGAAAAAATGGCAATGGGTCACCATCTCGATGGCCGCGTTTCATTGGTTGTCGGCAGCCACACGCATGTTCCCACCGCTGATACGATGATCTTGAGCAACGGCACTGCCTATCAAACCGATGCGGGCATGTGCGGCGATTACAACTCCATCATCGGCTTCGAGAAAAAAATCTCGCTCACCAATTTCTATCACAAATATAAAATTGATCGCCTCACCCCTGCCAACGGCGAAGCAACTCTCTGCGGCATCTATGTCGAAACTGATGACCGTTCGGGTCTTGCTAAAACTGTAACTCAAATTCGCTTTGGCGGAAAATTGGACCATGCCTAAACGCCTAACACTTTCTAATTCCGCGCTCGGCATTTTGAGCATTCTGATTGCAACACTATGTTTTGCGTTCCAAGGCATCGTCATTAAAAAATTGTTAGTGCTCGATGTCAGCGTACACGCGATGTTGTTCTGGCGGCAGGTGCTTTTCTTCCCACCTTATCTGCTCTATCTATTTTTCTGCAAACGTGATGTATTGCGTTGGATCGGCGGTAAAGATGCCGGCACCGTCATGCTCATCGGCATGCTCGGATTTTTCTGCATCCCCATCACCAACTTCACCACCTTGCATGAACTGCAAGCCGGCATTGAACGCATCCTGATTTATAGCTATCCGCTCTTCGTCGTATTATTTGAAGCCCTCTATCGCCGCCGTTTACCACCCCGCAAATTTATCCTCGCCTTTTTCATCATCCAGTTCGGCATTTTCCTCCTCGTCGGCGGTGGCGATGCTATGACGCATCTGCTCAAAAATATCGGCCCCGCCGCGCAAGTATTATTCGCCGCCGTGCAGTTCGGCCTCTATACGTTATTGCTACGCCCCTGGGCCCAAAAACTCGGCAGCCATTGTTATTTCCTCTATGGCATCACCGGGTCATTCATCTTGATCACCATCAATTATCTCTACCACGAATCTTTTGCTATCTTAGATATGGATGCCATGCAGCTCATCTTCATCATGATGCTCATCAGCTTCCCACCCTCCATCTTCTTCGCAGAAGGCGTACGCCGCATCGGTGGTGCCCGCGCATCCTTCATCAGCACCCTCGGCCCCGTCGTTACCATCTTCGCGGCGGAGCAGATTTTGGGCGAACATCTGTCACTGGCCCAATTAATGGGCGGAGCCGTCGTCCTCTGCACCCTCATGATGCTGGAAGCCACCACCCTCCGCCAAATCTTCAGATTATGGTTGCAGAAACCAAAGAAATTGCCATAAATCTCGGCCATGGCAGGTCATTCCCAGTTTAAAAACATCATGCATCGCAAGGGCGCACAAGACGCTAAGCGTGCGAAAATGTTCACGAAAATCATCCGCGAGATCATCGTTGCGGTAAAAACGGGCCAGCCCGACCCGAACTTCAACCCCCGCCTCCGTGGCGCTATGCTCGCTGCGCGCGTGTCGAACATGCCTAAAGATAAAATCGACAACGCCATCAAAAAAGGTACGACCCCGGCCGGTGGCGATAATTTCGATGAGGTGCGTTATGAGGGATATGGCATTGGCGGCGTTGCTGTCATCGTGGAAGCTCTCACCGACAACCGCAACCGCACCGCCAGTGAAGTGCGCACTGCCTTTACCAAACATAGCGGCAATATGGGCGAAATGGGCAGCGTAAGCTTTATGTTCGACCGCGTTGGCATCATCGACTACCCAGCCACCAAAGCGACCTCAGACGCTATGTTTGAAGCCGCTGTAGAAGCGGGGGCCGAAGATGTGCAATCCAGCCCAGAAACCCACACCGTTTACACCACCATCGAAAACTTCAACGAAGTGCGCGATGCCTTGGGCAAGAAATTTGGTGACCCCGAATCCGCCAAACTCTCCTGGCGCCCTAAAACTACGACCCAAGTCGACCACGAAAAGGCCGAAACCCTGCTAAAAATGATCGATGCCCTGGAAGAAGATGACGACGTCCAAAACGTCATCACCAACGTCGAATTCAGCGAAGAAGTCGCTGCTCGTCTCGCCAAATCCTGATTACCCTTGATATCCCGCCAATTCTCGGCTATTAACCCCGCCTCACTGGTTTAACGCGGGGTAGAGCAGCCCGGTAGCTCGTCAGGCTCATAACCTGAAGGTCGTTGGTTCAAATCCAGCCCCCGCAACCAGAGAAACCGCCAGTTTCATGGCTTTCTCCAAGGCCAGAAACCACCACATGGGACACTGGTGGGACAAATTCTGGCAACCAAAGCCATCAATTCAAAATAATTGCCAATCACAGGAAGTAGGGTTAGCAAGGTTTTGCCAGCGCATTGCCCCGCCAGTGTCCCACAAGGTCTTCGTGTGGCATTAAAGATAAGTGAAATCAGGACTTCTACAGCACAAGAACATAAGTATGTTCATCTGATGTGTTGTTAGTTGTTGTATTTTGTTCTGACATTTATATGCTCATGACAATCGCATGAAATCAGGGGAGCTAAAATGGCAACAATTGAGAAGCGGACTAACCATGATGGTTCCACTGGCTACAGAGTAAAAGTGCGATTGAAGGGATATCCAGTACAAACCGCCACCTTCCAACGCCTCACTGATGCCAAGCATTGGGTGCAAAATACTGAAGCAGCCATCCGCGAAGGGCGGCATTTCCGTTCTTCAAAGGCAAAGAAGCATACGCTTGGTCAATTGATTGATAAATACATTAAGGAAATTCTGGAGTTAAGCGGCAACGATACGAACAATCAGCGTCACTATCTCAAATATTGGAAAGAGCAAATCGGCGAATATATTCTCGCGGATGTCACGCCATCCCTTATATCGGAATATAGAAACAAGTTGTTGGGCATGGTGAATAGCTACGAGCGGAAAATAGGTGTATCCACAGCGAATCGCTATACCACGGCATTAGGGCATGTGTTCGCTATTGCAGTCAAGCAATGGGAATGGCTGGAGAATAATCCTGTTCACCGCGTGCAAAAACTAAATGAGCCGCGTGGCAGGGTACGATTCTTATCGGACGACGAACGCTTTACACTGCTCGAGGTCTGCAAAAAAAGTGAGAATCCTTATCTTTATATTGTCGTAGTATTAGCACTCAGTACGGGTGCAAGAAAAAATGAAATCCTTTCCTTGAAATGGCAGGATGTAAGTTTGGAACGTGGTCTTCTAACGCTTCATGAAACAAAAAATGGAGAGAGAAGGTCTTTACCTGTACAAGGACATGCAAGCCAATTATTGCGTGATCATGCCAAGATCCGTCGTATTAACTGTGATTTTGTGTTTCCAAGCGAGAAGAAAAACCAGCCCATTGATATTCGCACCGCATGGGAAAATGCGGTGGCTAAAGCAAAATTGGAGGATTTTAGGTTTCATGATCTTCGTCACAGTGCCGCCAGTTATCTCGCTATGAATGGGGCTACACTCGCTGAAATAGCAGAAGTGTTGGGTCACAAAACACTGCAAATGGTAAAGCGTTATGCTCATTTGAGTGAGGCGCATACCAGTAAAGTTGTTGCATCAATGAATAAGAAGATTTTTGGATGAAAAAGGAACTGCTTTCTTCATGGTTTGCAAAAGAAAGCTGGAGCGTAGATGACGCTGCACTTCTGCTCTATGGCTGTAATCCTAGTATGTGGGATCGGTATGTACCTAAAGAGGAGTATTTAGAGGCTGATGATACATCTATTCATTTTTGGCACGCGTCGCCAACGCGCTTTGAGAGTCTTTTGCATGACCTGAGGTGTGATTTGGTGGCTGAGGTCTCTGAATCGCGAGGCGGTGAAGGCGATCCTTTGATCCCAGTCAGAGTTGCACAATGGGCATACGATGTAAAAAACCGCTTCTGGTTTGATGAAGAATTCCTAGCCTACATACAAAATCCAGCTAACAAAATCAGCTGCCAAGATAATTCTTGGATTGATAGGGGATACAGTGAGTGGGCTAAGTTGGACTTCTGGACTCTTGAGGAAGCTGCTGATTTGCTTTCAGGGTGTCAGGTGGGAAGAGGGTATGAAATTAGGTCGCGACACCCAAATAAACTCCGCGATGAATTAATTTTCACTCTTACTCGCTCGTCAATGTGTGTAACTCGAGAAGGCACTAAGGTTGTTGAGTCAAGAAAAGTCATAGATTGGGCAATTTCGAAAGAAATAGCTGTGCCACCAATGCTGGTTACAAAAATACGCGGTGAAAAAATACGCGGTGAAAAAACACACAATAACAACTCACCAAATTTACAAAAACAACAATGTAAGAAGTGGTTTCAAGGCGTTTTTAACGCTGGAGTTAAAGAAAAAACCAAAGGTGAGTATCGCAAAGAAGCTTTATCCAAATTCCTCGGACTAGCAGGGAGAAGCTTCGATGCTGTTTGGGACGAGGTTACAAAAGGAAGTGATTGGCAGAAGACCAGAACGCCAAAACTAAAATAAACAATCATGACGGGTGCAATGAGTGGCGATCTGAATCTCACCATAATTCCTTTCTATAAGCCGATAAAAATCGTGACAAAAGACTTTACAAAGACAGTCTATTTATTGTTCCAACGATCTTGCAAAAAGATGTTTTGAATCGATTCGTTGCAGTGATTCGAATCAGCAACTGTCCTGCAAGGATTTTCAGCACTCTTTTTTTCTGATGTAATCTCCAGCATGGAGCAATGTTGCTGCATGTTTACTAACTCACGGAGATTACCAATGATTGAACAAAAGAATCTAAAACTAATCCCGCTCACAGAATGGGCGGCACATCATTCTTATCCACCAATTGGACAGCTAAGGTCACTGGTATTTAATGCCCAAAAGAATGGCTTTGATCAGTGCATACGCCGCATTGGTCGGAGAGTGTTGATAGATGAAGCCTCTTTTTTTGCATGGGTCGAAACGCAGAATCAGAAATTATCTGGAGGTGCGAAATGAGCAATAAAAAACGCCGCATCAGCAAGTCAACCGTGCATTAGCTATACAGGTGTGTGGATGAGTAAGAGAAAACTTTAAAGCAAAGAAAGTAGGATTATGAAAATGATAAATAGACAAACAAAAACTGTTACACACGATTTGGCCTTCACCTTGTGGCATGAGCTTGGGGGCAGGCCTACATACGCGGGGTTGGCGGAGCGATTACGTCAAATTTACGGTGTAGAGGTCTCTGTAGTTACTATCCGCAAATGGGCGAGTCGCTATGGTTGGAAGAATCATGCTGACGCGGCAAAGCACAAAGAACAGGCCGCTCTCATTAAAATGGTGGAAAACGCCCGCCAGACATTGCAGCCCGACTATCACTTAACGCTGTCAGAGGCCAAAGAACTGCTGGGTTATGTTTTGCTTGCCATCACAACGCACGGCGGCACCTTGCTCTGCGCGAACGTCCGCGAGAGTTTTATGCTGGCGAAGGAATGTGCAAGGGTGCTTCAGGAGGCAAAAGAAGCAAAAGCGGCGGAAGAGGAAGCCAAAAGACAGCAGTCATACAAAGAGCTTGATGAGAGGTTTTGTGCCCTCTTTCGCGAGCTTGAAACGCGGCCTAAGGCGGATCCGTATCCTGACGTAAGATATTTAGATATGCCTGATATGCAAACAGCCGGTCGCGTTTCTTACCAGACACCTCCTCCACAATACCAAGCCGCACCAGATTTTCGAGTGCGGCGGTAGCAGTCGGGGATGTCATTTCCAGTGCCTCTGCCAGTTGTGGAACGTGGTCAACGCCTTGCGCTGGAGATGTTCAAAAGCGCGTAACGCTTGCGGCCGGAAGTTTTTGCCGACACCCAGCCACAAGCACCCACCTATTAACAATTAGAAAATAGAGAGATTAACTATGCTAAATAATAAACGCTCCCTTTTCAAGGATAGCAATACTTCAACTTTTACAACCCAAGAGAAGCTACAGAAAAATCAAAAATGTGGCAGTTCTATCATTTCACAGGAATCATTACTCATAGAGTCAGGAAGATGTGATAGGCCATTTCTGCTCCATGCTCTGGCATATCACCAACAGAATTTATCCATATTTCCAGCGGGTGGCGAAAATGGAAAGAAGCCTGCCATTAAAACGTGGAAACCTTATCAGGAATCAATGGCCAGCTTGGAGCAAATGGAAAATTGGCAAAATTCACATGCGGATAGTAATATCGCCATGATAACAGGCCAAGTTTCTGGAATAGTCGTCGTCGATTGTGATGATAAGGATTTTCCACTTTCCGATCTTTTTGAGCAGTTCGGTGAAACGCCATTGGTGGTAAAAACACCAAGCGGTGGTCTTCATTTGTATTATCGCTATAATGGCGAGAGAAATGCCAAGATAGCCAATCCCAAAGGCGATATAAGGGGTGAAGGTGGCTATGTGATAGTTCCGCCTTCTTACAACCCTCTCATAAACGTCTCATATTCGTTTTTCAGGGGTGATCTGGAGAATATTGCTTCTCTGCCGTACATTAAAGAAAATGCTGTCGAAAAACTCAGCATTTTAGAGGATGAGGAAAAAATACTGAAATCCCAAAATTGCCAGAAGCTTGCACGATCCTTAGTAAATAAGGAGGATGGGAAAATAGCAGAAGGTGCGAGAAACTGCTCCCTTTTCCTGTTTATCAAAGAAAAAGCTCGGGATGCTGGAACCATTGATGAGTTATTAGCAATAGCAGTTGAATTTAATGACACGACAATGAGTCCGCAATTGCCAACACATGATGTAAAAAGGGTTGTCAATAAGGTGTGGAGTTATAAACTGGAAAACAAACTTTATAATAAGGGCAAGCAACATATTCCGCATGACAAAGAAATGCACAGAAAACACTCAAGAACGCCTTATGCTGCATACTTATTCGTGGATTTAAAATTAAACGTTAGTGACAAGAGGAAATTTGCCATTAGCCCAAAGCCCTATGCTGGGATACTTGGTTGGAGTCCTGCTACTATGCGGAAGGCAATAAGAACACTGATTGGGTTTGGAGATATTAAGCAAATTCACGTGGGAGGAAAAGGAAAGAACGACCCACATTACTACAGCTTAGGGTATAAGAAGTAGACTCAATATAATATACATGTAGGGGAGTGTGGGGTGGGGTTACTAAAGTAAAAGAAATCAGTCAAAGTAAAAAAGGTTTTGGATACATTCTGATCACACTCCCCTTATCAAATCGGCATAGACTCAAGGCGGGACAAACTCATACAGGTGATGGATCGCATAAATCAGGAAATAGGCAGCGGGAAAGTGTTTAATTTGGCACAGGGAACCAAGAGTTATGGCAGATGCGCTGCGACAACCGTTCACCCCGTTACACAACTCAGTGGGAAGAACTGGCGAAAGTTGCCCAACTCATCATTGATGGTTGTTTATTCCCTGCCTTAATGTAATTTCAAAAGCTAAAACTCACGGATTGAGATTATGAAAGAAAACCAGATAGAACAAGATCTGATCAGCAAGCTGAGTGATCTTAAATACGTTTGTCGCGATGATATACGTGACCGAGCAACGTTGGAGAAAAATTTCCGTGAGAAATTCGAAGAACTTAATAGAGTTCGCCTGACGGACGGAGAATTCACACGCTTGCTTGAAAGCATTGTTACGCCAGATGTTTTTGCCGCCGCCCGTACCTTGCGCGAACGCAACAGCTTTGAGCGCGATGACGGAACGCCTTTGAATTACACGCTGGTGAATATCAAGGACTGGTGCAAAAATACTTTCGAAGTCATCAATCAGCTGCGGATTAACACAGACAACAGCCATCACCGCTATGATGTGATTTTGCTGATTAATGGCGTTCCGGTTGTACAGGTGGAGTTGAAAACGCTACAGATCACGCCACGCCGCGCAATGCAGCAGATCGTCGATTACAAAAACGATCCGGGCAATGGCTACGGCAAAACACTGATGTGTTTCCTACAGATATTCATCGTCAGCAATCGCACAGAAACTTGGTATTTTGCCAACAATAACACTCGCCACTTCAGTTTTGATGCGGATGAGCGCTTCTTACCGCTCTACCAATTCGCCAGCGAGGATAACAAAAAGATCACTCAGCTAGATAATTTTGCCGAGAAGTTCCTCGCTAAATGCACGCTTGGGCAAATGATCAGCCACTACATGGTGCTGGTGGCAAGTGAACAGAAACTCTTGATGATGCGCCCCTACCAAATCTATGCGGTGAAGGCGATTGTGGAGTGCATCCACCAACGCTGTGGCAATGGCTACATCTGGCACACCACCGGCAGCGGCAAAACCCTTACATCTTTCAAGGCATCCACACTGCTCAAGGATAACCCCGACCTTGAAAAATGCCTCTTCGTGGTAGATCGAAAAGACCTCGACCGGCAAACCCGTGAAGAGTTCAACCGCTTTCAAGAGGGCTGCGTTGAGCAAAACACCAATACCGAAACGCTGGTGCAGCGCCTGCTCTCGGATGATTATGCCGATAAGGTGATCGTGACCACCATCCAGAAGCTGGGGCTGGCACTGAACGAAAACAGCAAACGAAACAAAGCAAAGCAAAAGCAAGGAAAGGAAACTTACACACGGCGCCTTGAGCCACTAAGCAACAAACGTATGGCAATTATTTTTGATGAATGCCATCGCTCACAGTTTGGTGACAATCATGAAGCTATCAAAGAATTCTTCCCCAATGCCCAGCTGTTCGGCTTCACGGGAACGCCAATCTTTCCTGAAAATGCCCACTATGTTCAGGTTGAAGGTGAACAAGCCTCCTATAAAACTACAGAAGACATCTTCCAGAAACAGCTGCACCAATACACCATCACTCATGCAATTGAAGATCGCAATGTGCTGCGTTTCAATATCGATTATTACAAGCCAAAAGGCGTACAAAAAACCAAGCTCGGAGATCCACCATTAAAGAAGGCAGTTGTGGAAGCCATTCTTGAAAAACATGATGCCGCAACCAACGGGCGCAGGTTTAATGCTGTTCTGGCTACTGCGTCGATCAATGATGCCATTGAGTATTACAATCTTTTCAAGGATATTCAGGATAAAAGGCAGCCAACAACTGAAGGCTTTCAGCCGCTGAACATCGCCTGCGTGTTCTCTCCCCCTGCCGAGAGCAGTAAAGACGCCAAGCAAATGCAGGAAGACCTGCCGCAGGAAAGAGAAGACAACAAGAAGAACCCTAAAGAAAAAGAAACCGCTCTAAAAGCTATCATTGCGGATTATAACGCTCACTACAAAACCAACCACAGCATTGGCGAGTTTGATCTGTACTATCAGGATGTGCAGAAGCGCATCAAAGACCAGCAATACACTAACCAAGATTTCCCGCACACGCAGAAAATCGACATTGTGATCGTAGTGGATATGCTTCTTACGGGCTTTGATTCCAAATACCTCAACACCCTGTATGTGGACAAAAACCTCAAATACCACGGACTGATTCAGGCATTCTCGCGCACAAACCGTGTGCTGAACGATACCAAACCCTATGGCAATATCCTCGACTTCCGCCAACAAGAAGATGCCGTGAATACCGCGATTGCGCTGTTCTCTGGCGCAAGCGCCGAGCAAGCGAAAGAAATCTGGCTGGTGGATAAAGCGCCGGTGGTGATTGCGAAACTTGATGGAGCCATCAAGAAGCTCGACGAGTTCATGAAGTCACAAGGGCTGGAAAACAAGCCAGAGGAAGTGCCGAACCTGAAAGGCGATGCCGCACGCAGCCAGTTCATCAATCTGTTTAAGGATGTGCAGCGCCTCAAAACCCAGCTGGATCAATACACCGACCTAAACGACGAGCAGAAACAAACCATCGAGCAGGTGATCTCTAAAGAGCAGCTACAAGGCTTCAAGGGCGTGTATATAGAAACCGCGCAGCGCCTCAAAGCCCAGCAAGATAAGGGCGGCGAGAATACCTCGCCCGAAGTGCAGCAGCTGGATTTTGAGTTAGTGCTCTTTGCCTCTGCCGTAATTGATTATGACTACATCATGGCGCTGATTGCTAAATACTCCCAAGGCACAAAGGGTAAACTGAAAATGAGCCGCGATCAGCTGATCGGCCTCATTGCCTCCGATGCCAAGTTTATGGATGAGCATGAGGACATCAAAGAATACATCTACTCCCTGAAGGAAGGTGAAGGCCTGAGCGAGAAAGCAATCCGCGATGGTTACGCCAACTTCAAAGCGGGGAAAAATGCCAAGGCACTAGCCGCCATTGCTGAGAAACATGGGCTGCAAGCCTCCAGCCTGCAAACCTTTGTAGATGGCATTCTGCGTCGCATGATCTTTGATGGTGAGGAGTTAAGCGAATTACTGGCGCCGCTTGATCTGGGTTGGAAAGCACGCACCCAGAAGGAATTGGCGCTGATGGAAGACCTCGCGCCGCTGCTGCATAAACTTAGCGCTGGGCGTACTATATCGGGGTTGAATGCTTATGAGCAGTAAAACTAAAAGCAAGAAAGATATTGAGCCAAAGTTGCGCTTTCCTGAGTTTCGGAGAACGGAAGGGTGGTCAGTCCATCATGGCGACAAGCTATTTAGCCCAATAAGTAATAAAAATCACAATTCGGACTTACCTATTCTTGCCATAACACAAGAACACGGAGCGATCCCAAGAGATAAAATTAACTATCGTGTTTCTGTTACAGATAAAAGCATAGAAAGTTATAAAGTAGTCGAAGTAGGCGACTTTATCATAAGCCTCAGATCGTTTCAGGGGGGTATTGAATATTCAAATTATAAGGGTTTATGCAGCCCCGCCTATGTCATTCTCAGAAAGAAAGGGAATCAGGATTCAGGCTTCTTTAAGCAGTACTTCAAAACAGACCGATTCATCAAAGACCTAAACAAGGATATTGAAGGACTTCGTGATGGTAAAATGGTTAGTTATAGCCAATTTTCTGGCTTGTTACTCCCCGTTCCCCCCACTTCTGATGAGCAGCAAAAAATTGCGAATTGCTTATCATCGTTGGATGAATTGATGGAGACGGAAGACAAAAAGCTGGAAGCCCTTCAGCAGCACAAAAAAGGGCTGATGCAGGAACTCTTCCCCGCCGAAGGCGAAACCCTTCCAAAACTCCGCTTCCCGAAATTTAAGAATGCACCCGTGTGGCAAGAAGACAGATTAGGAAATCATATTGAAGAGTTTCGTCAAAAATCAAATACTCAAGATGAGTACGAGGTTCTTACTTCATCACGCAGTGGTCTTATCCGACAGCGGGAGTATTACGATAATAATCGAATAACTGAGCGCGATAACATAGGCTTTAATATCGTTCCGCCCAACTACATAACTTATCGCAGCAGAAGCGATGATGCTCTGTTCTTCTTTAATCTTAACAATTTGGGAATAACCGGAATTATTAGCGTATATTATCCAGTTTTTAGGATCATTAACGGTGACAATGCTTTCTTTACCTACTTATTCTCTTGGTATGCTGAAGCGATTGGTAAAAATAGCGTTGGCAACGCGCAGAAAGTCCTCTCCTTGAATGAACTCAGAAAAATTGTTCTTCCAATACCCTCATCGCAGGAACAAGAAAAGATTGCTTCAGCTATTTCCTCGGCTGACGATCTAATTACCTCCCAAAGCCAAAAAGTTGCTTCGCTTCGCGAACACAAAAAGGGACTGATGCAGCAACTCTTCCCCACCGTCTTAAATGAAAGTGGAGGATAATTCATGGAATTGATAGAAATCGCAAAATCCCTCAAGGAAGCCAAAGAAAATATCATCTTGGTTTATGCGTTCAATGCTACTGGAAAAACTCGACTTTCCGTTGCTTACAAAGACGCAACCAAGCAGGAAGAGCAACATGCTGGCGTCTATTATAACGCTTATAGCGAAGATCTTTTTGTTTGGGAAAACGAGGAAGAAACGCAGCTGATGATAATGCCCAGCAGCTTAAACAAATTTCACAGTTTATTAGATGAAGAAAAAATCCGTGAAAAATTAAAGCCCTTCAAACCAAAATATAATTTTGGATTTATATTTCATCCCGATTCAGAAGACGGCATTGAATCGATTTTCTTTTTCCTGCCAGATGATGAGGAGCACAATACAATCAAAATATCCAGAGGCGAAGAGCGTATTTTTGTTTGGTGCTTCTTTTTGGCGTTATTTGAAGTCGAGGGCTGGGCGGATAAGCAAGCCAGCCATTTCTTCATTGACGATCCGGTTTCCAGCTTGGATGATCACAATATCTTCATCACAGCCTCAACCCTCTATGATTTGATTGAAACGCACTATAAAAACAGAAAGTTTATCATCACCACCCATCACATTGGCTTTTTCTCAATCCTTGCGGATTGGCTGACCAAAGGTGAGAAAAGTGACAGATACAGGAAGCTAACCAAGCTCTTTATCCTGAGCCAGAAGTCGGGCGACTTGACGCTTGAAAGCCCAAAGAACGATGTTTTTCTATATCATTTGCACTTGCTGCAAACGCTAGAAAAAGCGCAGGCCGAACAGCTCTACACATTCCACTTTGCACTGCTGAGGCAGGTTCTTGAAAATATCGCCTCGTTCCTAGGTGTTGGACAATTTGGGTATGTGCTTAACCAGATAGGGATCGAGGACACTGAGCAAGTGACTCGTATTATTAACGCGCTATCTCACCAAAAGGTTTATCATTATCAGACTGAAGTAATGAACTCTGACAATACTGATCTTTTCATAGATGTCTTTGATAAGCTCAAAGCAAAATACAATTTCAAATTACACGCGGAGACAGCGGCATGACCGATGAACAACAAAAAGAATTAGGGAAAATCCTCTGGGCGATTGCAGATCAGCTGCGCGGCGCAATGAACGCGGACGATTTCCGCGATTACATGCTTTCCTTCCTGTTCCTGCGCTATCTTTCAGATAATTACGAAGCAGCAGCAAAGAAAGAGCTGGGTAAAGAGTATCCCGCACCTAATGGCCACACCACCCCGCTGCAACGCTGGTATGAAGAAAATCCTGATGATGTAAAAGCGTTTGAAGACCTCCTGCGCCGCCGCGTCCATTATGTCATCAAACCCGACCACCTCTGGGGTAACATCGCAGAAATGGCACGCAGGCAGGATGACGAGCTTCTGCATACCCTTCAGGATGGCTTCAAGTTCATTGAAAATGAATCGTTCGACAGCACGTTTCAGGGGTTGTTCTCGGAGATCAATCTAGCATCGGACAAACTGGGAAAGACCTACAAGGATCGCAATGCGAAGCTCTGCACGGTGATCACAAAAATTGCAGAAGGTCTTTCCAGATTCTCGACGGATCAAGACACGCTGGGCGATGCGTATGAATATCTGATTGGTCAATTTGCGGCAGGCTCAGGCAAGAAAGCTGGTGAATTCTACACCCCACAACAAATCTCCACCATTCTTTCCGCAATTGTGACACTGGATAGCCAAGACCCCAAGCTCGGCAAGAAGAAACATCTGGATAGCGTTTTCGACTTTGCCTGCGGTTCGGGATCGTTGCTGCTCAACGTGCGTAACCAGATCAAAAAAGAAGGTGGCACTGTTGGCAAAATCTACGGGCAGGAAAAGAATATCACCACCTACAACCTTGCACGCATGAACATGCTGCTACATGGAGTGAAAGATACTGAATTCGAGATCTTCCATGGCGATACGCTCGAAAATGATTGGGACATACTCCGCGAGCAGAACCCAGCAAAGAAGCCTTCGTTTGCCGCGATTGTAGCCAATCCACCGTTCAGCTATCGCTGGGAACCTACTGATGCAATGGCGGAAGATTCTCGTTTCAAAAGCCATGGCCTCGCGCCGAAATCAGCGGCTGATTTTGCATTCCTGCTGCATGGCTTTAACTATTTGAAGCATGAAGGCACGATGGCAATCATCCTGCCGCATGGCGTGTTGTTCCGTGGCGGCGCGGAAGAGCGTATCCGCCGCAAGCTGCTTGATGACGGCCATATTGATACTGTGATCGGCCTGCCTGCCAATCTCTTCTATTCCACCGGCATCCCTGTGTGCATTCTAGTGCTGAAGAAATGTAAAAAGCCAGATGATGTTCTGTTCATCAATGCCAGCGAGCATTTTGAAAAAGGTAAACGGCAGAACCGGCTACGCGAAGGCATAGATGGTGAGCCAAATGATATTGAGAAAATCATCAAGACCTACCAATTACGCACGGAAGAGGATCGTTATTCCAAGCGCGTGCCTATCGAGAAGATTCGCGATGAACACGAATATAACCTGAATATCTCACGCTACATCAGCACCTCTGCGCCTGAGATAGAAATTAAACTAGAGGATGTACATCAGGTTCTTGATGGGCTTGAAAAGAAAATCGGCGTGGTTTCCAACAAACACAATGAGTTTTTGCAGGAGCTTGGTCTGCCGTTGTTGCCAATTTTGACGCAGAATATATATTAAGGAGTACGCAAATGTATATTCACAAAATCATAATTTCAAACTGGAGGTCGGTTAAAAATCTTGAAGTTGATGCTAATAAGCTAATGGTAATAATTGGCCAGAACAACCATGGAAAATCTAATTTATTATCAGCATTGTTATTTTTCTTTGGCGAGATCAAACATCAGGATTTGGATTTTAATTTTGGCGCGAAAGAACTCTTCGTCCAGATTGAATTTACTGACCTAGATGAGTCGGATAGAACCACATTCAAGAAATATATTACTTCCAGTGGCAATATAATTGTTAGAAAAACCGCGTATATTGGAGGAAATTTTGATTATAGAGGGTTTATTGAAAATCCTGAAGACGAATGGCTTCAAGAATCAAATGCTTCTGCATATACCAAAAGAGAAACAGCGGAGAGCTTGCCATTTTATGTGTACTTGCCCTCCAGTGGGCGTTTAACAAAACAACATATTGTAGATGCTCAGATTAACTATATTGCCAATAATCTCAGCACCATCGCCATGAATTTTGAATTAGAGAAAACAAATTTTTTGGGACTGAAGTCTGTTGCAAAAGGAATATTCGGGGAAGTTTATTTTATTCCAGCAGTAAAAGAGGCTGTAGATGATTTTACATCCAAGGACTCCAGCACTTTCGGCAAAATATATGCAGAAATTATTTCTTCTCTATCAGAAAACAATGTCGACTGGAAAGAAACACGAGACAAATTATCAGTCCTGTTTTCTGCCTTAAACAAAAATGATAATGAGGGAAACAAAAACTCCAGCCGCCCACAACAACTTATAGATTTTGAAACTGAAATAACAAAAGAACTTGAATCCTGGGGTGCCCACATTGAAATTGAGGTTACTCCTCCAGATATTGACAGTGTATTCAAAGCAAATACCCAAGTCTGGGTAAATGATGGTGTTAGAACTGATATTAGGAGAAAAGGACATGGCTTACAGAGAGCTTTAACAGTAGCATTAGTTCATGTAATTGCCGCAAGATTCTTAGGAAAAGAGGATGGGAATATTGATGGAGAACAATCGAGTCGCAAGCCTTCGAAATCACGATATTTTATCTTTGAAGAACCCGAACTTTATTTGCACCCACAAGCACAAAGAGCCTTATTTGATTCATTCGTCTCTTTATCTAAAAAGGAAAGCCAAGTTATACTATGTACGCATTCCAGCCTTTTGATTGATGTTGAATTATACAAATCAATTTACATAGTAACAAAAGATAACGAAAGCGTTGGAACAAAGATAAAGAGCTGCAATGAAGATATATTCGATGGTGATGCAAAGAAAAATTTTAATTTAGCGTATTGGATTAACCCTGATCGCAGTGAACTATTTTTTGCTAAGAAAGTTCTGTTAGTCGAAGGGCAAACAGACAAGACAATTATTCCTCTTTTGGCAAAAAGATTGGATGTTTTTAAGTATGATTACACAGTCATTGATTGTGGCTCTAAGGACAATATCCCAGCCTATGCGAGGCTACTAAATAAGTTTAATATTCCGTACATGGCAATTTTCGATAAAGATCATCAAGATGGAAAATCTACTGATGCTATAAATAGCGCAAATCGCTCAACGACTTTGATTCAAGACTGCATTGACTTAACTCTAGGTGAGTCATTGATTTTTGATAATGATATAGAAGAAGAAATAGGATTGGAAAAAGGAAGCAGAAACAAACCTTACCTTGCTCTTGAATATGTATACAAAACCTCATTTTTGATTCCCGATGAGCTTGAAAGAAAAATAAGAAAAATATATTCCTGACAATCATCTGCATCAGTAATTAATATACACAAGAATTTATTTAATCTTTATTCTGGCGCTATGTTTTGTAACGCGCTGCCTCCGCCTCCCTTCTCTTCGCCAGACCCTTACCCACATGGCCACAGGCGCAGCCACAACCACCAGTGGTCATGTAAAAAAGTTAAAAAGGGGAATACCTTTACCTTAAATTACCTCAGCTGGTTTAACAATGGGTGTAGCTCGAAGCGTACTCATTCTGAACCCAATCCGATGGAATTTATGGTAGAGTATTATTCATAAATTTCTTTAATATTTGCCAAATGTTTATCAATATGCAGTAAGCACCAATTGCTAAAATGACCAAGTTCAAGAGAAAGATTTGTAAGAACAGGATCAGGATATTTATAGTCATCTTGGGTCATATCTGCACTTAAGAAACATCTTAGAAATGTAATAATTAATTTCAGTTCAAGCCTTTTTGCACCTCTGGCAGCTTGAAAGTAACGCAAGAAAAGGTCATTCATTCTGCTAAAGACATTGTTTTTTGAAAGTTCTAAATCCACCGATGCGGAGGGCTGAAACACATACTTCATTTCATAATCCAGCATACAGTCATTAATAAAATTTAGTGCAGCCTCCTCGCTTAAGCGTTTCTCCAATAATGATAAAGCAAGGATCAGAAGCATCATACGAAAGTGTGCAAGATGGCGTTTATCCATAAGTCCATTTCTAGGCTTTTGGTATTTATAAACATCCTGAATAAGTGGGCTTATACAAAATTCATTAGTATATTCTTTGGCAAGTGACTCATAAGATCGGTCACTGAGAAGTATTTGATGAGTTTTAATTGCAAATATGCGGTATTGCTCTTCGGCGAGAAGATAAATGTCCTCACAGAAGTAGGAGACTATCGACCCTCTTTCGGCAATGTTCTGATCAATTTCCATTATAGCTGATAAGCTTGTTTTATTTTTGGTGCGGATTCTTTGGCAGTTGTTCCATACCACTCCTTCACCGCAGGTACGGCGGCTTTGGCTAAGGAATCTGCCCATTTGACAAAGCCTTTGAACTCTTCTGTAATTTGTATCAGCACTGCGACAGGCAATAGGTCGGCCTGATAGATGCTGGGCGGGAAATACAGTTCAAGGAAGGTGTGTGCCATACGATAATGTGGTTGATGCTCACCACGCGCATCATATAGCTCTTTGTGCTTTTGAAACACGCCGTTGGCCTTTGTTGGGACGTAGATGGTATCTTTCCCATGAAAACGTATCCCACAATACACATAATCGTTTTCATATTTCCGGAGACAATCCTTGTAGAAACTTTCGTACTCGTCCAATTCCACCTGCGCCCGCATAGAGACAAGAGCCTGCAATAATATCATGGCGCGGAAGTGGTGGATGAACCGCTCGTGAGATTTGGATTTAAGCAAGGCGCGATACTGGTCGCCGCTTTGAAGATTGGGCGACATGGCAACTGTCTCCTCCATTATCTTCCGTAACTCTTTGGTGTAGTCATTTGCACCAAGCCAGATACACAGAACGCTGGCGAATACATGCTTCTGATCATAAACCAGTGAAGATACTTCACCAAAAAACTGATTGATGAGCACCCTCTGCATTTTTCCTCTCTTGGTCTCGGCAGATTCCTCCGGCTGAGTTTCAAGTCGAGAACCACGTGTGAATAGCGCATTTATGAATCCCATTAGATTTACCTCCTCTGCTCAATATGCTCCAAAAGGTCTATGGGCTGGCGTTTTTGTGCATTCTCCGGCGCAGCAGGAACATCTGGTTTCACAGCAAAGGGGTTATAATCGACTTTTGTTAGGGTGGGCTGCTCGGGTTGGGCATCAGCGTTGGAAACGTGCTGCCACAGTAAGTCGCGGGCTTCCTTATCCCACCCCACTGCCGCAAGAGGAATATCGCATACTTCTATATTAGCTTCAGTAGTCTCACCAGATTTAATCCCTATCAACAAGCAAGTTATTGCCTCATTCCACAGATCTTTACTTGTGGCGCTATTTCTTAGCATGGCCATACTCGCGATAAAGCCAAATACACCAGCAAAAACTGCCATCCACTGGAGAAAATCAACAAACTCGCTTCTGCTGCGGACATTTCTTTTTGCAACTATTGTTGTGACTTCATCTTTTTCCTTGGCGGTTTGTTTTTGGCTATGAAAGCGTAAAAATAATGCCCCGTTTCTGTTCCATATCCATCTCAGAAACCCTTGGCCAGTTACCCAGACAAAGCCCCAATGGATAATTACTGGCGCATTGAACAGCAGGAATCGGAGGATGAACTCAGGCGCGTCAAAGTAACGCTTACACGAAGAGTGCGTCCAGCGGAGATCGCAGGGCTTGTAGTTTTTATCAACAAATGTCTCTGCCATGCCATAGGCTATGCTATACGCCACCGCCACCCAAACAAGTGTGATGATAATCGCAATCTTTCTGCTAGGACTGAGGGACATTACTACCACCCCATCTCGCTGCGGTTGTTTTCTTTGTAACCATCTGGCTCAGAGCGCAGGTGTGGTTCTACATACGTGCCATCACGCTTCATATATCCGCG
The DNA here is from genome assembly GCA_903821695.1 of uncultured Alphaproteobacteria bacterium. GTDB lineage: Bacteria > Pseudomonadota > Alphaproteobacteria > Rickettsiales > CAIJLX01 > CAIJLX01. The sequence continues at coordinate 97,107 of CAIJLX010000053.1, forward strand.
TACATACTTGTCTGATGCATAAGTAGTGCCGCTGAACAAAAGAGTGCCAGCAGTAGTCAAAAGCAAAATCAGTTTCATAACTCCTCCCCCGTTACCGAAAGCAATGTCAGTGGAAAGCCCACTGGTGTCGGGGAGTTTACAAACCTACTATCAGTAAGGTCGCGCAGGTCTTTAGCCGTGAGGCCTGAACATACACATGCGCCTCCCCGACCAAAGGGTCGAGGAGTGCGGGTAACGGTCACACAAAACCGCTGATAGTAGGGGATGTAACGCCCCAGAGCACATGCTTTCATTGCGCTCCGACCGGAACGTAGCAAGGCACGGAATAATTTACAACGGGATAAGAGAGAGTAGTTACAGAGGGAGCAGCATATTCGTTTTGAAAAAATCTGAGGGGCATTACACCTCATTAAAAAAAGCCCCTGTATTGACGAAGACGGCTTGTCGAGCAAAACAGCAAAAATGTGACAACGCAACAGAGGGCATCTTTACAAAAGCATTGGAAATACCAGTGTACTCCTTTAGATGCCTTTGTCACACTCGGGTGTTTCGTGCAACGCGAGCGCAACAGCAAGCGCAACAGCCGCGTGGTGACTCATGGGGTTTTGCCTTTTATGGAAAGCCGCGCAACCCATTGTAAAAGCTGGTGCCGCTTAGGTGACTTGAACACCCGACTGATTACAAGCAGAGGCTGCATAACGATCGAGAACAAATGCTTTTATTTCATACCGAGGAGGGCTTTATTGTTTATACAAATAATTGTCGAGCCAAGGAGTTCCGCGTTGCAGGTAACGCCATTATCTATGGGACACTGGTGGGACAATTTGGGCAAAGAAATTACAATAATGCTCAATCAACACCAACAACATAAATTTGCCAATCCATTGTTTTATCTGTTCTATTCTGCTCTTAGTTGTTGGGGAGATTTGCATTTCTGCGTCTCATAACCTGAAGGTCGTTGGTTCAAATCCAGCCCCCGCAACCAACCTAGAATCCAGCAAGATTCTACAAAATTCATTTTCTCCAGCAATTCCAAGCATTACAGAAGATTTGTTGTCCAGCCTCGTTCAAGGCTGTTCGGGTACAGCTTGCATTTTTTAGGGTACAGGATAGGGTACAAGAATGATAAAAGAAGACACAGTATTCATTCTGGGTGCAGGAGCCAGTTGGCACTACGGATATCCAACCGGCGAGACTCTTGTTCGTAAAGTGGTTCAGAAGCTACGCAATTTAGCCGAATCATGTCGCGTATCTTCCGAAATAGGGAAAGCAGACTATGATGAAGCGAAGCCTCAGTTTATTACAGAAAACTTTTGTGATGCTAATGCAGCCACTGGTTCACGTGAAGAGCAAAGAAAAGAACCTTGGCTCAAAGCTGCGGAGTCCTGCGAAAAGCTTGCCAAGCGGATTGAGGTAGTGGATCCACCAGTAATTGATTACTACATTGGGCAGCAGAGTGAGGCATCTCGCGTACTTTGTAAGCTGGCTATTGCTTGGGCATTGCTTGATTGTGAGCGAGAATCTGAAAAAGCATCTGGAAACATAAACAGGAAAGAACAATTAGAGCTCTCTCCTGAGGAGGCAGATAGAAATAGAGCCAAGCGACTTGGCCTAAGCCAATATGCAGATAAATGGCATCGATTCATACTATACCAATTATCGGTAGGCTGCGAAAAATCTTCGGATATTCACCATAACAAGGTGCGGTTTATCACCTTTAATTATGATGTATCTTTGGAGCACTATTTAGATCGTGGGCTGCGCTCAAACAACCTTTTTACTACAAAAGACATAGAATCGTTTCTGGGTAATGACAGGTTTATCCATGTTTATGGAAATATAAGAGAGAATCCATTGGAGAAAGATACATACGGCAAACTCAGCCCAGACATGGTGAATAATTATTTGGAATCCCCAGCAAATAACAATTCCAAACTGGAACGACTTAAAGAATTTATAAAAAATGCAGATTATGTTTATCAGGCATCAAAAGGCATTCACACTATAGCTAATGGGAATACAGGGAAATCTTTATCAGTTGATGAAACAAAAATTGAACTTGCAAAAAAAGAGATCGCGAAAGCCAAAAGTATTTACATACTCGGCTATGGCTTCGACGATAACAATAACAACTTATTAAATCTACGCGAGCATTGTAGAATACGCACAAGCCTTTCTGCTCAAACACAGAGAAAAATAATGTTTACTAACTTTGGTAACATTAACCGCGTCAATAAAATGGCCTCAAAAATTTTTAGCCCAAGCGGTAGTTCTGAGTATTTCATGGAGAGTAATATTTTAGACCTATCTTCATCAGGGGTGGGAGGACTTTCGGATTATTTTGAAAAAAGCACCAACGATGTTTATTCGGCTTTGTCGTGTGATTTTGATTTTTTGAACGAGTGAATATGCCAAAAGTAAATCGCAAATTGACTGAAACAGAAATCAGGAACGCAAAAGGTAAGCCGAAGCCCTACAAGCTCTATGATGAAGGCGGTTTGCGGTTGCTCGTGCGGCCATCCGGCACGCAAGTTTGGCAATATCCATACAAATATAACGGCAAAGCCAACATTTATACCATCGGCCAAGTGGGTGAAATCAGTTCCGGTGAAGCACGTCGTATGTGCGAAGAAATCAAGAAACTGCTCAAGGAAGGCTTAGATCCCAACCGCAATAAACTCCAGAAGCGGCAAAGCAATATCGAACAGCACCGCGATACATTTGAGGCTTTTGCGAAGGAATGGTATGCCAAGCAGCAATGGGCAGAAAAACACGCAAAGAATATCCTCAGCCGTATGAATAAAGATGTGTTTCCGCATATTGGCAATCAGCCGATCACCAAAATCACTGCGCTTGATATGACAAAGCTGTTGCAGCGTATTGAAAATCGTGGCGCACTGGATGTTGCGCGTCGCATAAACCAGTATTGTTCGCTGGTGTTTGATTATGCGATCAGCAAGGGCGTATGTGAAAATAATCCAGCCATAGGACGGGCGAGGTTTCTGAAACCTGTGCCACGCAAAAACAGGCCGCACCTGAAAGCAGCGGATATACCTGCGTTTTTAGCCAAAATTGAAGCCTATCAAGGCGAGTTCTCTACTCGGCTTGCCTTCAAGTTGCTCTTTTATACTCTTTTGCGCCCGGGTGAACTTCGGGCTGGGCGTTGGAATCAAATAAGTCTCGAAGAAAAGATATGGGAAGTACCACCAGAAAACATGAAGATGAAGAGAGCCCACTTAGTGCCACTTTCTCCTCAAGCCATCGTAATATTAAAACATCTACGTCAGATTAACGGCGATTCGGAATTACTTTTCCCTAGCCTCAGCAATCATTTCAAGCCCATCTCGGATGCAATTTTCTCTAAGGCTATTTTAATCATGGGTTATCGCGGAAAAATGTCCGCACATGGGATGAGGCATTCAGCCAGCACCATCTTGCACGAGCACGGGTTTGAACCACGTTTTGTTGAAAAACAGCTCTCGCACGAAAATAAGAACAAAATCGCAGGTAGATATAACAAAGCCGAGTTTATAGAACAACGCCGCGAAATGATGGATTGGTGGGGCGATTATTTGGAAAACCTTTCACATAAAGGAGTTGATAATGCCAAGAAGAAAACTTTCTAAACCAGATTATCCTAAGGAGCTAACCACACCTATTGAAGTAGTTTATCCAAAAACACCAACACTTCTTGCGGATAACTATGAAAAAGCCATGGATGACTACAGAAAGGCATGGAAAAAATTGCAGTTAAAAATAACAATCAAAAAAATTAAGAAAATGGGTCTTCTTGCAAAGTATTATGGTCTTGAAATAAGCAAGCTGGATATATCCAATCCTCTCTTAATCCGTGTTTGCTCAGATTGCGTTGATGGATTCAAGGTTGTAACGCACAAACCAACTGGTAGAGGAAAGTTATGGAATAATACTCTATTGTATCTTTTATGGTACGACATCCGAGAGTTACAAATATCTAGAAACTTCACTGTTTCAGCCGCCTGTCATACGCTCCTGCAAAAGTCACCTTGGCGTGAAATATTAAGTTCTAGGAAGAATAACTCTCGAAATCTCCGTCCACAAAAATTTATGGCCAACTACTACCCCGAAGCCGAAGCCTCTGCATGGGTAAGGTTTGCAAAAAACGTTGATGCCGCTCTTCACAAAAAAAGGAAATCGTATGACGTATACAAAAAAATCTATGAAATGCTATTACAGCATCAAAACTACCATCAACGTTCATAATAGTGGTCAATAAATAGTGAATCCCTAATTCCTACCA
>CAIJLX010000054.1 GCA_903821695.1 uncultured Alphaproteobacteria bacterium
GCAGCGACTCTTAGAATTTTCAGTATCTGGCAGTGATTACAGTGTAGCGATAACTTTCCTTACCGCAACTGAGAAAAAATTTGGCTATTACTTGGGAATATTTACTCTAACTTCAGTCGATATCCTATACCGGTTTCAGTCTCTAAAAAACGTGGTTTAAGAGCGTCATCGCCGAGTTTCTGTCGGAGGTGCTGCATGTAAATACGCAAATAATGCCCCTGGTCGTTGCTACGTTTGCCCCATACTTCGCGCAGGAGTTGTCCATGGGTGACTACTTTGCCTGCATGTTGCACCATCATGGCGAGCAGTTTGTATTCGGTTGGGGTGAGTTTTATAATTTTGCCATCTACCTTTACCTGACGCTTGCCTAAATCCATTTCCAATCCCCCCAAACTAAACACCGCTTCAGGAGTCGCAGTCGAATTATGGCGTAAGGCTACTTTAATGCGAGCCAGCAGTTCTGCTGTGCCAAAAGGTTTGGTTAGATAATCATCTGCACCAGCTTCTAACGCTTCTACTTTGGTTTGTTCCTGCCCACGGGCAGAAAGAACGATCACCGGAAGCTGACTCCATTCACGCAGAGATTTAAGCAGCGTAATACCTTCCATATCCGGCAAGCCCAAATCCAATATGAGCAGCTCAGGCGGATGAGTGGTGAGAACACGTAGTGCCTCTTTACCCGTTTCCGCTTCCGTCACCTGATAATCATGGCTGGTGAGCGCCACCCGCAGGAATTTTCGGATCTGCGGTTCGTCATCGGTAATGAGAATAGAAATTTTTTGTGTGCTCACGCATTAGCCTCTTTGTCTTCTGGTAGAGTGGCGGCAGGAAGGGTGAATGTAAAGACCGCACCGCCTTTTTTACGGTTCATTGCATGAATCGTGCTGCCATGCGCGTTTAAAATACCACGACATATTGCAAGCCCCAGACCACTGCCGCGTTTGCTCTGATCTTTAGATAGCGTCATAAATTTTTCAAAGATCTTCTCTTCCTGTCCTTCTGGAATGCCCGGTCCGTCATCTTCTATTTGAATCAACAGACGGTCTTGAGATTGCCGCTTGGCGAGAATGCTGATCGTAGTTCCATCCGGCGTATATTTGATCGCATTTTCTAATAGATTCACCAATACCTGCTCAATCAAAATACCATCCACTTCTACTGCAGGCAGATCCTTAGTGATTTGAGTTTGTATCGTATGTTTGCCAAGCTGCGACTCAACCTGCTTGATCGCACTGCCCACTAATTCAGGCACAAAATAAAAATCCTTCTTGAGTGTGATCCGACCGGATTCAAGTAATGTTACATCTAGTAAATTAGAAACGATCCGCTCCAGACGTGCTACTTCTGTATGCGCTGATTGCAACAAATCTTTCCGCGTTTCTGGGTTCAGATCCATTTCTTCCATCATCAGGCTGCTGATAACACCTTTAATGGAAGCCAGAGGTGTACGCAGATCATGCGACACAGAACTGAGCAATGTATTCCGCAACCGCTCGCTCTCTGCCTCTACTTTATGCTGTTCCACTCTGTCTGCAGCGGCCGCACGCTCTAAGGAAGAAGCTGCCAGCGCACCGAAGGTTTCAAACAGCGCACGCTCGTCCGCTGTTAATTGTCGCTCTAATGCTTTCGGGATAAACCCCAGAACACCAACCACACTTTCTGAACCTTCCATCGGTATATAATAACCTCGTGCTCCTGTAAGAGTAGAAGTACCTTTTCCGGAAGGCTGTTTACGATCTTGTGCCCACCACGCCGCCCGCTCTTCTTTCAATTCATTCTCCAAACCGGTTGGCGAAATTAAAACGGGTAGATTATTTTTATCCGGCAACCAAACTGTCACCACAACATTGAAAGTGTCCTCCAAATGCTTGCGGATAATGGCGACAATAGCTTTGCGCCCACGTGCGGAAGCAAGCTCACGTGACATTGCATAAAGCGAGGAAGTGTTACGCTCTCGGCGACTAAAGAAGCGGCTTTGCGCACGTAGCCACGATGTTTGCGCGCCAGAAATTAAACCCGTAATAAGCAGGAGCGACAGAGTAATAAGATCATTATAACTTTTTACATCGAACGAATAATAAGGTTCGGTAAAAAAGAAATTATAAGCAAAGAAGGAAAGTATGCTGGTAAAGATTGAAGCACGGCGACCAAAGCGGGCGGCAGTTAATATAATTCCCAACAGATAAAGCATCACAAAATTTTCTGCCGCGAAATCACCCTTGAAGGGCAAGGCAATAAGCGTCGCAATAAGACAAAGCGCAGCTGCAAATCCATAACCATGCCAATAAGGACTGCCATATTTCTCCTGAATCGTATGCGATACAGAAACCTTATCTTCACCAGTCACTACATGAATATCAATCGAACCACTTCTCTGAATCAGATCATTTACAAACGATCCCCACAGCCAATCTCGCCATCTTTTCCGGTATGCTTTACCGACGATAATTTTCGTGACTCCGCGCTTACGCGCATATTCTATAATCGCAGCGGCGGCATTATCGCCATGCAGGATTTCCGTTTTGCCACCCAGTTGTTCTGCCATCCGCAAATTACGCTCTAATGCAAACTGGCCTTGCTGGTTCAAACGATGATGCCGGGCATTCTCCACATAAATCCCCACCCACGGAGCTTTCAAGCCACCTGCCAATCGTTTGGCTGCACGAATTAATTTGAGCGATAAATCTCCTGGCCCAATACAGACGGCGATTTTATCTGCCACTGTCTGACGTTCCGAACGTGCATAACGCGCATAACTATCTTGCTGTGCATCGACTCGTTCTGCCGTACGCCGCAATGCCAATTCACGTAGTGCGATTAAATTTTCACGCCGAAAGAAATTCTCCGCTGCACGCTTCTTACCTAGATCGGTAACGTAAACCTTTCCCTCTTTCATTCTCTCCAACAGATCATCCGAAGGAATATCAACCAACGTAATGTCATCTGCTGCATCAAATACCGAATCCGGCACCGTTTCCCGCACACGGATACCCGTCGTCCCTGCCACAATATCATTCAGGCTTTCGAGATGTTGCACATTGAGTGTGGTATAAACATCGATCCCGGCTTCCAGCAATTCATTCACATCCATCCAGCGTTTCGGATGCCGTGAAATGGCGGCATTGGTATGTGCCAACTCATCAATGAGGATCAAAGTCGGATGTGCTTTAAGCGCCGCATCAAGATCAAACTCTTCAATCGTAATATTGCGATGTTCACTTTTGAGCAGAGGAAGAGTAGGTAGCCCTTGTAATAACTCTTCAGTTTCAGGCCGCCCATGCGTAACGGCGACACCGACCAATACATCCACCCCGTCTTCTTTTTTCTCCTGAGCGGCGGAGAGCATCGCATAGGTTTTTCCCACCCCAGCACATGCCCCGAAAAAGATTTTAAGGCGACCTCGCCCGCCCTCGCTGACCTGCGCGGCCTTGAGTAATGCGTCTGGATCCGGGCGATAATCGTTTTCCATAGCTATTTATTATGGGATTTTCCCATCCAGTGCGAGATTTAGTTTCAGCACATTCACCCGAGGCTCCCCAAGCAGATCAAATTGCCGCCCTTCTGTAAACCGCGCCACAATTTGTCTCACTTCTGCGACAGTTTTCCCCCTAGCCTGTGCTACCCGTGCCACCTGATATTCTGCCGCGGCTGGACTAATATGCGGGTCAAGCCCACTGCCGGATGCTGTTACCAGGTCAACTGGTATAGGCCGTGTGTTGGCAAGATCAGCCGCCTTCAATGTATCTACCCGCGCCTTTACCGCATCTTTGAGCGCCGGATTATTACTGCCCAAATTCGAGCCAGTCGATGCCGCTGCATTATAAGGCACCGGTCCAGTCGCCGAGAGCCGCCCCCAGAAATACTCCGGCTTAGAAAAATTCTGTCCAATCAGGGCAGAGCCTAATGGCTTGCCATCTTTGTCTATAATCAAGCTGCCGTTTGCCTCAGCAGGAAAAAATGTGCGGATCAGCAATGTCGAGACGCCCGGATAAACTACTCCGAATAACAATGTTAGCAGCAGCAGAAATAAGAATGTAGGCCGTAATGTGTTTTGCATAATTCCTCCTTTAAGCCACGCCGCTAATCGTCAGCAGCCAGTCGATACCTTTGATGCCAGCAAACGGCACAATGATTCCGCCGAGCCCATAAATCAACGCATGGCGACGCAGCAGAACATCCGCCTTAGCCGGACGATAAGCAACACCTCTGAGCGACAACGGAATCAAAAACACAATAATGAGCGCGTTGAAAATAACCGCCGAAAGAATTGCGCTCTGCGGTGAAGTAAGCCCCATGATATTAAGTCCCGCCAGCACCGGATAAGTTGTTACGAACGCGGCCGGAATAATCGCAAAATACTTCGCAATATCATTAGCGATATAGAATGTAGTTAGTGCGCCACGTGTCATCAAAAGTTGTTTTCCGATTTCTACAATTTCAATCAGTTTGGTCGGGTCTGAATCCAGATCAATCATATTACCCGCTTCCTTCGCCGCCTGCTTACCAGAGTTCATTACGACTGCTACATCAGATTGCGCGAGTGCAGGCGCATCGTTCGTGCCATCGCCTACCATCGCTACCATCTCACCACCTTTTTGCTTTTCGCGAATCAGGCGAAGTTTATCTTCTGGTTTTGCTTCTGCCAGAAAATCATCCACTCCAGCTTCGGAGGCAATAGCCGCAGCTGTGAGTGGATTATCACCGGTAATCATGATACTCTTAATTCCCATCTGACGCAGCGATGCAAGACGCTCTTTAATCCCCTTCTTCACCACATCTTTCAGGTGAATCAACCCCAATACTGTTTTCCCATCCGCAACCAACAACGGCGTGCCACCAGAACGCGCCACTCTCTCTACCGCTTTACGCAACGCCGCTGGAATATTCCCGGTATGTTTTTCAATCGCATCACCGGCACCTTTTACAATCTGCTGTTTACCCATACGCACACCACTCATCCTTGTTTCCGCCGTAAATGGAATGAATGTGGCCTTTTCTTTTTCCTCTTCAGGTAAGCGAACCCCATATTTTTCTTGGGCGAGAGCCAATATGCTTTTTCCTTCCGGCGTTTCGTCGGCAAAGGACGCAAATGCCGCTGCATAAGCAAGATCCAGAGGTTTAACGCCTTCCGCCGGAATAAACTCTACGGCCTGCCGATTGCCCAGCGTGATCGTTCCCGTTTTATCTAGCAGCAGCATATTAATATCACCTGCTGCTTCCACTGCTCTACCTGACATCGCAATCACATTCGCACGCATCAGGCGGTTCATGCCCGCAATCCCAATCGCTGAAAGCAACCCACCAATAGTCGTAGGTGCAAGACAGACCAGTAATGAAACCAGAACTGTAATGCTCACCACTACACCTTGCCCCGATTTCTCAACACCGAATTGCGAGAAAGGTAAAAGCGAAGCCGTAACTGCGAGGAATACAAGCGTCATCGCGGCCAGCAAAATACCGAGTGCAATTTCATTTGGTGTTTTCTGGCGTTTGGCACCCTCGACCAGATTAATCATTTTATCGATAAACATTTCGCCCGGATTGGCAGTAATGCGAACAACCAGCCAATCTGACAACACACGCGTGCCACCTGTCACCGAATCACGATCACCACCCGATTCACGAATCACTGGCGCAGATTCACCCGTGATGGCGCTTTCGTCGACAGAGGCAACACCCTCCATCACCTGCCCGTCACCCGGAATAATATCGTCTGCTTCGACCAGCACCAAATGATTCATTCGCAAATCACTAGCGGAGATGAGATTGTATTTCGTGCGGTGCTTTATATTATCCAGTTTTTTGGCTTTAGTTTCCTTACGTGATGCACGCAAAGTATCTGCCTGAGCACGGCCACGACCTTCGGCGATACTCTCAGCAAAGTTAGCGAATAACACAGTGAACCATAGCCAGGTACTTACTGAAATAATAAAACCCGGTGTTTCGTGGCCGATGGGCTGTACAAACTGCACTACATATAAAAGTGTCGTCAGAATGCTACCGACGAATACGACGAACATCACCGGATTACGTAGCTGATAAAGTGGGTTCAGTTTACGGAAAGATGAGATGACAGCACGGCCTAATTCGGCTGGGCTGGTCATGGAGTATGTCGAACTTGCGCTCATAAAACCTCTAATGTGCAAACAGGGTGAAATGCTCTACCACCGGCCCCAATGCCAACGCAGGCACGAAGGTCAGCACACCGACCATGATGACAATGCCGACCAGGAACAGAGTGAACAGCGGTGTATGGGTAGAAAGCGTACCCGTCGAATGTGGCACCGTATTTTTAGCTGCCAGCGAACCAGCAATTGCCAACACCGGAACGATTAACCAATAGCGGCTGAACAACATACAGAGGCCAAGCCACAAATTATAGAATGGCGTATTGGCAGTTAGCCCTCCAAAAGCGCTGCCGTTATTGTTGGAGGCGGAAGAAAACGCATAGAGAATCTCCGAAAATCCCTGAGCTCCTGGGTTCAAAATTCCCGCACGCCCCGCCTCCGTCATAACACTAAGGGAAGTACCAAACAGCACCAGCAATGGGGGAATCAGAATCGCTACCGATGCCATCTTGATTTCAAACGACTGGATTTTCTTGCCGAGATATTCCGGTGTACGCCCAACCATCAGCCCCGCAATAAATACGGTGATCACCACATAAATCAGCATTCCATAAAGCCCGCAACCAGCTCCGCCATAAATCACTTCGCTAAACTGCATCAACAGCATCGGCACCAACCCACCTATCGGCGTAAAGGAATCATGCATTGCATTGACAGAGCCGTTAGAAGCCGCTGTCGTCGCCGAAGCCCAGAGTGCGGAATTAACAATACCCAACCGCGTTTCCTTGCCTTCCATATTGCCACCGGTAACACCAAGTGCCGCGATATGCGGATTACTATGCTGTTCCGCTCCAACACATATTAACAAGAGCGGCACAAAAATAACCGTCATCGCCGCAAGCACCGCCCAGCCCTGGCGCGTATCGCCGATCATCACGCCGAACGTGTAGCACAACGCTGCCGGGATCAGCAGAATGGCAAGCATCTCTAGAAAGTTAGAAAACGGCGTTGGGTTCTCGAAAGGATGTGCCGAGTTCACATTGAAAAAACCACCACCGTTCGTGCCAAGTTGCTTGATCGCGATTTGCGAAGCGGCAGGTCCAACCGCAATCGTTTGCTCGGTAATAATTTCCGCTTTTTGAGTAATGATGCCTTTATCGTCTTTCTTCTCATCAAGTTTTATCGATTCAACCAGCGGTACTTTCACATACTCATTGAATGTCTGCACTACTCCTTGCGAGCCCAGCAACACCGACCACAACAGCGCCAGTGGCAGCAAAATGTAAAGATTACTCCGCAGCATATCGACCCAGAAATTGCCGATGGTCTTGCTATTCTTACGCGCAAGCCCACGAATAAATGCCGCCATCACCGCCAGACCAACCGCAGCAGAAAGGAAGTTCTGAATCGTCAACCCCACCATTTGGCTGAAATAGGAAAGCGTCGATTCCCCACCATAAGATTGCCAGTTGGTATTTGTCATAAAGCTGACCGCCGTATTAAATGCTAAGTCAGGCGTCAGATTAGACATCTGTGCCGGATTAAATGGAAACCATGCCTGCCAGCGCAGCAATACATATAAAAGTACAAACCCGCCTGCACTGAATACCAGCGTGGCGATAGCATATTCCTTCCAACCCATCTCTCTATTACGGTCAATCCCCGCCAGCCGGTAAAAACCATCTTCCAGCATGCCAAGCCACATTACCTGCCCGCCATAGACCCGTGCCATATAACCGCCCAGTGGCTTCACACAGGCGAACAACACAACGAAATAAAGCACTAATTGCAGCAGGCCGCTGCCATCCAAAAAGCTCATGGAAAAATCTCCGGTTTGAGTAACGCAATCACCAAATAGATGAAAAGAATTAGGGCAATAATGCCAGAGAGCAGCAACATGGCTAACCCCTGCTCAATTTATCAAATAGACAAACAAGGGCGATACTAGGCACTGTTAACAAACCTGTATTTTTATGATATAGGTTATGGCGAAAGGGAGATTTTTGCCATGAACAAGCGCTTATATCCTGTGTCTCGCGAGGTTTTCGATCTTGAAATTCGTCCGATTATTGAGGCGGTGAC
>CAIJLX010000055.1 GCA_903821695.1 uncultured Alphaproteobacteria bacterium
GTCACCGCCTCAATAATCGGACGAATTTCAAGATCGAAAACCTCGCGAGACACAGGATATAAGCGCTTGTTCATGGCAAAAATCTCCCTTTCGCCATAACCTATATCATAAAAATACAGGTTTGTTAACAGTGCCTAGCCTGCCGAAAGTCGGCATCTGTCCGGATGGGTATTACTCAATTGCCGTCAAACACGAGATGGGCGAAGGAAAGATCGAGACGATCTTTGTTTGGCCTGACAAAAAGGTGACTTCGGAGAATTTCAGGCGGGCCTATCAGTGGCGGGTAGAAAAAAATTCTCTCCATACCATCGCGCTTATCCTCCGTATTCCGGAATATGGGGAATGGGCGAAGGATGTTTCGGAGTCGGATTTGGAGGCTGCCGTAGCGTTGGTAGAAAAACTCCAGAATCCAGCGCCGAAAGCTTCAGTGGAATTGTTGCTGAAACAAGGGGCTGCCATCGGACTGCCAGTCCTGACGGACCTTGTGAAGACGTTTGCCAAGAAATGATGCCCTTTACCCTCACTCGTACGCCGCATTCCAGCGTCGTGTGAGTGAAGGAAAACGAAAAAGCACCGTGGATTTATTTCCCCGGTGCTTTTTTTATCGCGCCAATAAAGTTCTGTAACGAATGGCTTCTGCAAAGTGGGGAGTGAAAACGGAGACGCTGCCTTCTAAATCGGCGATAGTACGGGCAAGCCGGAGGATGCGGTGATAGCCGCGCATGGTGAGGTTGAAATGCTCCATCGCTTTTTCCAATAATTTTTGGCTTTCGCTATCGGGCATTGCGTGTTCTTCGATTTGGTTAACCGGCGCTTCGGCGTTGGTCGTGCCGGAACGTTGTTCTTGTAATGCGCGCGCGGCAGCAACGCGTGCACGCACTACTGCGCTTGATTCGCGCTTCGGTTGGTTATGTAATTCGGTGAAGGCCAAAGCGGGTACATCGATTTGTAAATCGAAGCGATCTAATAAGGGGCCAGAGATTTTGGATTGGTATTCGGTCGCACAACGTGGCGCTTTGCCGCACGCTTTGGCGGGAATATCAAGATAACCACAGCGACAAGGATTCATCGCGGCGATTAATTGAAAGCGTGCAGGATAAGTGACATGTTGTTGCGCGCGGGCGATGCTGACTGTTCCGGTTTCAAGTGGTTGGCGAAGTGCATCGATTGCTTGACGCGGAAATTCTGGCAGCTCATCTAAAAATAATACACCACGATGAGCGAGAGTCACTTCACCGGGTTTTGCTTTGGTGCCACCGCCGACCATCGCTGGCATTGAAATAGAATGATGTGGATCGCGATAGGGTCGGCGACGTGCCATACTGCCATGTTCCAATTTTCCGGCGATGCTTAGGATCATGCTGATTTCTAATGCTTCTTTCGCCGAAGGTTGAGGAAGGATGCCAGGCAAGCGCGAAGCGAGCATCGATTTTCCGGCGCCAGGTGGGCCCGACATTAGTAAATTATGACCACCAGCAGCGGCAATCTCTAATGCACGGCGAGCGGTTTCTTGGCCTTGAATATCAGCGAGATCGGGATAGGTTTCTTCCTGATCGAGTTGTGGCAACACCGGTGGTGGCAGAAGTTGCTGACCTTTTAAATGCTGGATCAATTCCATCAATCCACTAGCAGGCAGAATAAATCTGGGTGCACCCCAATGGGCTTCGGATTGGTTTTCATCCGGACATACAATCCCTTTGCCGAGTGCCGCCGCTGCGACAGATGCCGGTAAAATACCAGGCACTTTTCGGATGCGGCCATCGAGCGATAATTCACCGGCGGCGAGTGCATCCTGCAAACAATGGCGCGGCAAAATATCCATTTCCATTAGCAGGGCGAGGGCGATCGGCAAATCATAATGCGCGCCTTCTTTTTGCAAATCGGCCGGGGTTAAATTGGCGGTGATGCGTTTGGCGGGGAGGGCAATGCCAAGTGCGGCGAGTGCGGCACGAATCCGCTCGCGCGATTCACCAACGGCTTTATCGGCAAGACCGACCACGGTGAAGCTCGGCAGTCCACTCATACAATGGACCTGAACCTCAACCAGAATAGTGTCGATTCCTTGAAATGCGACAGTGTAAACGCTGGCTACCATGCCCGGATTTTACACAACCCAGAGTTTGCGACAATCGCTATATATACACCTATTTTTGGCGGAAAAGCTTGTGAAACGGAGAAAGTTAACGTAAAAGGCTCGCGTTAACGTTTTTTTAATAACAGGTGGTCTATACTGGGCTGTTTTGGTTAACATATTATAAACACAGGATTTTTTGAGTGAGACGGGTCAGTAAATTATTATCGAGGCAAATGCGGGTGCCGATCGTGCGGATGCTCGTGTTTGCGAGTGTCGCGATCCTAATCATCAATTGCACCATTATCGTGGTGCGCGGCGTCGTCTCGCACCAGCAAGCGTTAAGCGAAGGTAAGCACGAAACCGAGCGCTTAGTCCGCATCATTTCAGACCATACCGAGCTTACCTTTTTGGCGGCGGATTTAACGTTGCGTCGGGCGGTGGAAAAGCAATATTTCAATGCGCTGTTCGGCAATAATCTGCGCGATGATATTCAAAATAACTTCACCCTATGGGTCGAACAAAATCCACAAATTTCGGCGATGTTAATGACCGATGCGAAAGGACAGATTCAGGCAATCTACCGTAAGCTCGGTTATGAAACCTGGCTCGATGGCAGAGAAAGCTTGCACAACGAAACCTACTTCCATGTGCAAAAAGAAGCGTCGGATAACGAGCTGTTATTTGCGGAGCCGCAACCGAACTGGATTAATGATGGCAAGTTCATCGTGATGAGCCGCCGTATCAACAAATTGGATGGAAGCTTTGGCGGCATTGTGGTGGCAGCGGTATCGAGCAATTACCTGACCGATTTTTATAATTCGCTGCAAGTAGCCGGCCGCACCAAAATGTTATTGATGGTGGAAGATCAGAAATTGCTTATCGGAAAATTAGATGATCCGCGCGATCTGGAAATCATTCGCGACGAACTCAAAGTGCGTGATGTGAAAGAGATGAAACCCGGCATTCACACTTCGGTTACCAGCCAGGGTTGGGATAAGGAATTGCGGATTATTAGTTATAGTTATCTTCCTGATTTGCATATTGCAATTGCGCTGCTCATGCATGGTGATGATGTGTTCTCGCAATGGTGGCAAGAGCGCAAGCAGGATGTGTTGTTGTTTGGCGTGTTCACGCTGTTCATCGCGCTGCTCTCAGCATTCTCGTTGGTGATGCTGAAACAAATTCGCCGTGGCGAGCGTTCGGAAAAAACAGCAATTGTGGCAAGCCAAGCGAAGTCGGAATTCTTGGCGAATATGTCGCACGAACTGCGCACACCACTCAACGCCATTATCGGATTTTCGGAGATGTTAGATTCCGGATATTTCGGCGTGCTTAACAGCAAGCAGAAAGAACGTGTGCATGATATTCATATGTGCGGCACACATTTGTTGGAGTTGATTAACGACATTCTTGAATTCTCAAAAGGCGAAGCCGGGAAGCTAGAACTCAAAGAAGATAAAATAAATGTGAACGCGCTGGTTGGTGAATGTGTACGCTTCTTCTCCGAAAGAGCGCGCCAGCAGAAAGTAGACTTGGTTGATAGCATCCCGCGTGATTTACGCATCATGGCCGATCAACGCAAACTGAAACAGGTGATTATTAATCTCGTTTCAAACGCAGTAAAATTTTCATATGAAGGTGGCAAAGTTGAAATCGCGGCACGCCGCACTGAAGATGGAAGAATGACGATTACAGTGAGTGATCGTGGCATCGGTATGGCGCCGGAAGATATTCCAAAAGCACTATCGGTGTTCGGTCAGGTGCATAAAGTAGAGGGCTATGAAGGTACAGGCCTCGGCTTGCCGTTATGCAAAGTGTTTGTTGAAATGCATGGCGGGAAGTTGCGCATCGAGAGTTTAAAAGGTGTGGGCACACGCGTCTCTATCATCCTTCCAGAAACCCGTGTGCTTGCAACAGAAGAACTCTAATTACTGCCCGCTTTTAATGCGGGTATATTGTTCGCCTACACAGGCGTAAAAATCAGGAGAGCCAGGAACGTAACCCAATTTATCGCAACGCGCCGAAGCCGCTTTGTGCATTTCGGGATAATTTTTATAGGGGTCTTCAGCAAGTGGTGAGCAAGCCGTGATGAAGAAGCACAGGGCGACAAGTTTTTTCATATATCCAATACTACTCCACGTAAGCGCGCGAGTGAAGTCCAGCCTAATTCTTTATAAGCGAGCATCGATAATTCAGGATCCGCCAAATGATCTATGAAGCGGGAAAAACTTTGTACGATGCGAACGACTTCCGCTTCATCTAATGAAGGAGCACTCATCAAAGCTAGGCGCAATGTTGCAAAACGAATAGCAAGCGTGATTGCACGCTCCGGTAAATCGCGGCCGAAACCAGAGAAGGGAAAACTAGACATTGTGAGTTGCGCTTGCAGCCAGCGTTTTAAAATAGGCTGCATAGTGTTGCGATGTTGCTGCCAATTTTCCCAAAGTTTTTGATAGGTGGTGAAATCGCCAACACGACTGAGCACTTCATAATTATTCGCGGTGATGGTGATATCAAGTGCGCTTAACATCGATTGCCGAGTGGCATCAAGCCGTGGGCGAGCACTGGGTCGCGCGGCACCAATGAGCGCTTCGAGCACTTGCATCAAATGATAACCATCCGTGAAATCGATTTCCGGTTGAGGCAATGCAGATTCACTCATACGCAGAAGAAAATTGATGGCGCCCGGCCAATCTTTTTTAGCAACGCGATGCAGCGAATGCGCTGCAGAAACAATACGCATGACAGTGCGTTCTGCGGTTAGAGTTTCATCCTCAGCGATAGTCAAAAATGCGCGGTGAATGGTGAGTGCATCAGTGGCGGAGAGTTCTTCTGGTAGATAATCATTTAAGGTTGTGGGCAAGCGTTCGATATCAAACTGAGAAGAAGCAAAAGGAGTTTCGCCATATAATGTTAGACGTGTAATTTCTGGGCAGGATAGAGACGCAGATTGGATGTGTGTGTCACCAAAACGGCGAGTGATGCGTGGATAAAAATGGCAGGCATCACCGAGGAAACTGGTGCCCCGCGTTTTGTGAATGCTGCAGAGGCCGCTATCGAATTTAACGCAATAATCGGTGGTGGGATCGCGGCGCATGATGTGCTCGGCTTCACCACTGGTGACGGCTTCAAGCAATTCGGGCGCTTCTTTTTTATAAAGCTCTAAACGAACCGGATCCACCTGCATGCCCCAGCCTTTGCAGCAGGTGTCTTCGCACTTATCACCCAAACAGGTGAAGCGGCTGAGATAGACGTAGCTTTCTAACGTGTGTGTGCTCAATTCAACTCGTAAGCGATTTGATATTTGTTGTGTGGGAAGACATATTGCAGGGCTAATTTGCGATCCGTATCCACAACGATCGGCGCACGCAGATTGACGGTGATTTTATTACCGCCAGTCACTTGACGTTGCACAGACACAACCAACAATAAGCCAAGATTTTGTCTTTCCACGCCGTTCACCTTGCAGCATTCTTCAATATCCGCAGCATCAATCAATGCGTTTTCTGGTTCGATTGGCAATACGGCAAAAGAAAGCTCCGTATCATCCAGCGATTGTAGCAATTTGAAATGGCCCAATTTTGGATTTGGCATGGTTGCCAAGCAATAGCTTTTAAATTGTGGCAGGCCGAGCAAACCTTGCGGAAACGCAATCGCGTTTTTGAGCGACACTGTCACTTCGCCGAAACGGCTGGTGATGGTGAGCGATTCTTCCGCTTTTTCTAACGGTGCGTGTTCCTGTTGCATAAAGGCGCGAGCAGCTTTTTGTGATGGGTTGGGTTGAGCTAACATTGGGCTTTCTCCTATGGTTTGTAAAGAGGTTTGATTACTTCAGGAACGACACCAACGAGAGGCGACTTGTTCCGGCAAAGGCTTGGAATGAGGCGGTTAAAACGGCTTGATCGAGCGAAAGCGAAATCGACGCAGCGGCCACATCCGTGCCGGTAATGCCATCGAGGACGTTTTTGTAATAAGTTTGGAAATTATTATGCTGAGTGGTGACGTGTTCGATAGTTGCAGCATTGGCACCCAATAAGCCACGCATATTGACGAGATCTTTTTGTGCTGAATTGGCAATATCAACTGCGCTAGCAAGGCCGGCATCATTGCCAGTGCTCTCTGCCTTGATCGCCAAATGGAGAGCCCCGATCAATTTTTGAAAAGTGGGATGATTAGCTTTAATATTATATTGGATGACCACATCTGCACTTACGGCTTGCGAGAGAGTTGCGTCGTCACCTTTGTAATAACCATCATTTGGCTCACCGGTTACTGAGTCAAGATTGCTAGTAACCAGGGAATCTACCGGCTTGTTTCCGGTTGCGGCGCCAGCGAATAAATAGCGGCCATCGGTGTTGACGTTCAGCTGGCCCTCTATTTGCTGTAAAAATGCCTCCAATTGCTGGCGGAGCGGATTGTTCTGGCTGTTAGCAGAACGTTCCAAAGCGATCGCCGCAATGGCTTTGGTATTGATGTCTTCGAGCGCCGAAAGAGTATTATCCATTGTGTTTAAGCGCGAAGATAAAACAGTGTTGTTTTGCTTGTAGGAAGTGATTTGGCTAAGAACACTTTCGAAATCAGCAATGCGACGTGTTTCGCCATCTTTTGCGATCGCCGCGAAGGTGCTGTATTTATCGCCACTGGAAATTTGTTTTTGTGTTTCGGCAAGGCTCGCTTGGCGGCTTTGCAGCGAGTTAATGGCGATTTGTTGGTTAGTGGCGGTGGCGATACGGTTGAGCATAAAAACCTCTTATCTGTTTACTATTGTCTGATTCGCAGCAGCACATCGAACAAGGTGCTGACCACGGTGATAATACGTGCACTGGCGGAGTAGGCGTTTTGATAAAGAATGGTGTTGGCGAGCTCTTCATCTAAGTTCACGCCGCTGACATTGCTTGCGCGATCGTCATAGGATTTTTGCAAAATATTTTGCTGCGTTAAATTACTCTCAGCAGAGTTGGATAGACTGCCGCTAAAAGCATAAATCTCAGAAGCATAGGCCATCGCGTGGTTTGTAAACGCAGGTAATGTTCCGGCTGCTTTAAAATTAATCGAAGTACTGCGCAAATTCACCAATGCTTCTGCAGCCTGGTTGCTGGCGACACCAATTTGATACGTATAAAGTGGGCTGGCTCCGCTGACAGTTGATTGGTTGGAGCGGGATAATTGCGCGATCGACATTAGGTTCGGATCATCGATCAATTTTTGATTTATTTTTAGGTTGCTAGCAGAGCTGCCCAAAGTGGTGCCGGTGTTTTGCGCGAAGAAATCATTGAGCTGGTAATAAGCCGAAAAGCCTTTCAATGTGCCGCGTGTATCCAACACATTGGTGCTGCCAACTTCTTTGCTAGTCATCTCATCAATCGCAATGCGTGCGCCGTTATTACCGATAATTTGCAGATAACCAAGTTGATCTGGGTCGGTGACAATATTGCCATTGGCATCTACAATCTGCGCGGTGGCGATGCGGTTGTTGGTGGTAGGGCTAACGATAGCAGCATTTTGTTCTGGAGGAATAGCGGTGCCACCGAGGGATGCGACCGGATAGCGATCGCCGCGTGCGCCTGAAGCGGCGGCAGGCACTGTATAGGTAATAGTATCTGAATAGGTAATGCCGGTTTCGGGATCGGTTACTTGGATGACAACCGGAATACTATAAGGACCTGCACCTGCCTTGGTAAAGGTGAGACCACCAGGGCCGGTGCGAGTGATTTCACCAGGGTTGGCTGTTATACCAGCACCGGAAGCAACGCCATCTACACTAACAATAGTGATAGTCAGCGGATTAGCGGAAGGATTATCAAATTGTAAATCGAACTCGAAGGGACCGGTAGTATTATCAGAAATCGCGACTAATTTAGTATCGGCCAATGGGCCCATGGAAGCACGGTTGCTGGTAGGGCCATAATATTGGTTCACTTCTTTAATAATATCGGCATTGGTTGGTTTACCAAAGCCCGTTGGCCCATAGATTTTGCTGAAATCGAGTGTAAGCGGACGGAAAAGGCCGGCTTCATCATTCGAATAGGCGCTGGCAACAGGTGTGCCATCGGCACTGAGGGCGGCAATACGCACCGAACCTTCGAAATTAATCGGGCGGCTGGCAGCGATTTGGCGGGTGCCGGTCAGTGTTTGTGGTGGAGGATAGCCCACGCCGTTATTGCTGATTTTATTGACTTCCTCGCGTAGACCATCGGCAAGACTGTCTAACTGCGCCAGCATTTTTGGTATATCCGTATCCCGGATTTGCATGAGGCCGAGAATTTTACCGTCTTTAATAGTAGTAGTGTTATCAGCAGATTTACCACCGGACGTTAAATCAGTGCTACGGCCAGGAATCTGATTGCCTTGTCGATCGATAGGTACGACAGTAAGTTTGCCAAGATTTTTATCACCCTTAAACGCCTCTATAGAACCAGCGGCCGTATAGGAAAGATGGTAGAGCCGAGTCTGTGACAACAATTCAGCAGATTGGTTAAAGAGGGTAACCGTGCCATCATCGCCGTAGGTAACGCCAACATCGAGATATTGGGTTAATTCTTTCAGTTCTGTATCGCGTTTATCAAACAATTCTTCCTGTGGTGTGCCAGAAATTTTGGCCTCATGCAGTGCGGTGTTGATTGCTGCAAGGTGATCGAGTGCGTTATTGGCATTGCTAACGGCGGTCGCAATATCAAGATCAGCCTGATAGCGCGTTGATTGCAAGTTGAGGGAAAGATTTGAAATAACGGTCGCCAGACTCTCTGCGCTTTTGACGGCCTGGTTGCGGAAATAAGGCTGGTCTGGGCTGGTGGATACGTTTTGAACGGCGCCGAAGAAACTATCGAGCGCGGTCATAATCGTGGTGTTTTGGCTGGAATCGGTGCTGCCGAGATAAACCTGGATGCGCTCCATGTAGTCGCTAACGATTTCTGCTTTCGCGGTACTGGTGGTTTGCTTGCGCTGTGCTTGGGCAAGAAAATCGTCCACAATTCGCTGTAATACTGGGTTTGCGCCAACGCCAACGCCCTGTAATACGGTGGTTGAGGTTTGAATGCTTTTGCGGCTATAGCCGGCGGTGTTGGCATTGGTAATGTTACCAGAAGCGGCGGCCAGCGATTGCTGGTTCACGTTAATGCCGCTTATGGCGTTGGTTAAGGCGAGGTCTAGACCGGACATATTTATACCGCCTGGTTAAGGGTGAGGGCGTTATTAGATTTGCGTTCGCGGCCAATGACTAAGCCACGCTCGCCGCTTTCGTTGTAGCCACCGGCAGTGCCGTAATGGTCATTAACCACGGCGGTGACGGCGGCGACGATTTTTTGGTTGATCAAGCGGGCGGAGGTGAGGCGTTGGAAGTTTTCTTCCAGAGCTTTCTCGAGCATGACGCCGCGTTGTTGAATTTGGCTGCGCGCCTCATCTTCCATCGCCGTGAGCATGGCCGGATTTTTAACGAGATATTCTTTTTGCAGCTCAATCAACCAAGAGAGCTGCGACTTTTTTTCCTGTAAACCAGCAATGCTGCTGATGCGGAAATCGGCAAGCATTTGGTTTTCTTCATTGAGCAATGCAGTCAACTGCTCGAGGGCGGTGAACATATCCTCAAAACGGAACTGCCATGGGGTTTGGCGGCCTGCTACTAAATCGCTGTTTATCATGATCTGATCCATTGCTATCTCCGCGTTTCCTGATTTTTGAGTAATTGTTGTTTCACCATATCGGCCAAGCCAAACCCGCCCGTATCGCCGATTTTTTTGCCGTATTCATCAATGAGAACCGAACGCCAGGTCTCTTCGCCATGGCCACCACCGAAATTGGGGTCGACCGGAATCGCCTCAAACATAGTGTTCAATAATTGGCTAACCATGACCGCCGCAAACTGCTTCGAAACCTTATCAATTGACTCATTATTGGTCATATTGCCAAGCTGCGCCGTTTGTTGGGCCGCCTTTGCCTGGTTGAGTACGGATAGATATTGGTTTGAATCAATGCTGCTCATGCCGATAAGCGAAGCGAGAACCGTGCCAACCACTTAAGTCCTTATAAATAAGGGGCTTTGGCCGCTTATCCACAGGGGTTGGGGGGGGGGGGGGAGGAGCATTAGGCAAATTCTTCCCTGCCACTTTTTTTATTGCCCGAATACAAAGGCTTATATAAACTTACAGGCTATGGCACTTTCCCAAAAAGACGTCGAAAAACTATTGAAGGATTCCTCCAAGGCAGTACGCCAGGAGGTGTTGTTAAAAGTGATCAGTCAATATAACGACATGGGCCCCAACGCCTTCACGATCGAAGAGAACAACATTGTAGAAGCTATTTTTAGCACTTTGTTAAAGGCGCCTGAAAAAGTAGACCGGGCGATTATGGCGGAAAGACTGCAGGAATGTGGCAAATTGCCGAAAGAAATAGTGCTGACGATGGCACAAGATAGTATGATTGAAATTGCGGCGCCGATACTGCGTTATTCCCCGGTTTTGAACGAAAATGACCTGCTAAAATTGGTTGAGGAAACCAAGGATAAAAAACGCCTACTCGCCATAGCTCAGCGCGACCCGCTGCCGGAAAAAATCACGGATGCTTTGTTTAAGAAAAAGATGGATGTGATAACCATGGCTATCCTTAGCAATATTGGTAGCGAGGTGAGTGATAAAGCCTATTTTGAGCTGTTGAAAGAGGGCTCTAAAGTAAATCACGAGACTATCCAGGCGATCGTTGATAAGGGCCTGGTGTCGGTTGGTGTAGCGGAAAAGATACTATTCTGTGTAGATGGCGATGCCAAAGCAACGCTGGACGATAAATACGAAGTGCGGTTTGAAAACAAACAATTGAAAAAAGACCTTGAAAAGAAGCAGAAACAAGCTGCACTTAAGGCAGCAGAATTACGTTTTGCAAGTAAGTCTGACAAAAAGGCCTAGACGACATGAAATTATCAAATGCAGACGTAGAAAAGCTAATGAAGTACCCGTCTACGAAGGCGCGGCAAGAGGTGCTTTCTAAAATTACCGAGCAATATAATGTTCTGGATGAAGGCTCACTGACCGGCGATGAGGCCAAGATTGTCGAAGATATTTTCCGGGTGCTTGCCAAAAGTGCGGAGGTTGAAATTCGTAAAAGTTTGGCCGAAAGTGTAAAGAATTCCGCCACTTTGCCGCGAGATATTGCACTTACGATGGCCAAAGATATCAGCGAAGTTGCAATACCGATGCTGCAATCTTCGCAGGTGTTAAATGACGACGACTTGCTCGAAATTATCAATAGCACGCAAGATACGGAACGGGTGATCGCAGTCGCAAAACGTGAAAATCTCTCCGAAAAAATGACGACGAACTTGCTGGATAAGGGCAATGAGGAAATTACTAAAACGGTGCTAGGTAGTTATGGCAGCAACATTAGCAATGCCAGCTATCAAAAATTGATGGATGGGCCTGAGGTCAGCGAGCAAATTGTTCATGCGATGGTTGAAAAAGGCTCACTTTCGGTCACTTTGACAGAAAAACTGCTGAAGCGCGTAACCGGTAAAATCCGTGAATCGCTGGATGAAAAATACCAGATCATCTTTGAAAGCAAGCAGATGAAGGCGGAAATGGAGAAAAACCTCCAGGCTGCTGCTGAAAAAATGATGGGCGTACGTTCGAACGATGCACGTAACAGAAAGCTGATGGATGAGCTGCAGGTAAAAGGCAAATTAGGGCCATTTACCGCGCTGAGCATGGGTAATTACCAGATGTTCGAGGTGACCATTTCGCGGCTTGCTTATGTGCCTCTCAATAACGTACGAATTTTGTTGTACGATCATGGGTCAGTCGGCTTCAAAAAGCTCTATGAAAAGGCCAAAATGCCAGAGGATTTATTCAACCTGGTATCGCTCGGTGTACGTGCACTCCAAACACTAGATGCAGAAGCGCCAAAGCCGGTGCTCACCCATAAACCGAAAGATATGGTGGAGCGCATGAAGATGTTGGCGGGCAATCAAGAGATTGCGTATATGGATTTCTTCATTTCTCTGATCAAAAGCTAATCAACCAGCACTGGCGGTTGGCATACCAGGGTAACCTTTTTGTACATTAGCAATCGGCACCGTCGAATAATTCTTGTGGTTCATGTAAATGGACTTGGTTTTATGCTCGAACACATCCAGAATTTTCTGGCGTAATGAGATAAGTTCGAATGGTTTCGCCAAATAATGGCTTACCCCCGCATCAATCGCCCTCTGTACTGATTCCGAATCCCGGTCACCTGTCAGCATCATAATTGGCACCTGCGCGTAAACCGAATCCACATCGTGGCGCAAATGATCGACCAGGTCGAAACCATCCATCCCCGGCATATGGCAGTCGGAAATAACAAGATGGTACGAAGTCTTTTTTGCCATTTTTAGTGCTTCGTTACCGCCGCGTGCGCGGTCGATACTACGGAAGCCTAATTTTTGGAGCATTTTTAAAAGTATCTCAGCGTGAAAATCTTCATCCTCAGCCATTAAAACTTTCATTACGATAATCGGTAATCCAGCCAGAGTAGTATTGATAAGCATATGAAATCACGCCTCCTCAGTGGTTCTACAAGAATTAACATGTAGTTAATTTCAAGTCAAGGAAATCTGTCCGAATATTGCACTGCACTTTTAATAAAAAGCCATATATTTTCGTGGCTTACCAGCCCTTGCCCTTTGGGGATAAGGGGTTGCTGCCATATTCATTTGTACCCTTTGTACCCTTAATGAAGCCCAGTTCGACGAAGATCCAGAGGGGGCCTACAATGGGAACAAGATTCAAAATGATCCACAGACTTGATTTCCCCCGATCATGCCACCGCTTCACCTGTACTGCGAGAAAAGACCAGACAACCAATATGGAAATAGCAAGGAAGATGAATATGTTCTTCTGCACTTCTTCATAAAATGGCGCAATTGGGAGAAGCAAGAGGTAATATAGCCAATATTTGAGCCGATTAATGCGGCCACCAAACGAGAAGAAGAAATTAAGCATAAGACAAAAACCTTAGCCGATTTTTCATAAAGGAATGATAGGCTTTTAACCCGATAAACGCAAATAGAATGCAGTGTACACTTAGCGTGTTTGAATATCGGCCTGCAGCGCGCCAGCCGTTTTGATTGCCTGCAAGATGGCAATCAGATCGCGCGGCCCCACGCCCAGGGAATTCAAGCCTTTGACAAGGTCGCTTAAGGTGGCGCCCTTTGTCATCACGATGGTTTTCTTGCCCTTATCTTCTTCAACGGAAACATCTGTTTTTGGAGTTACCACGGTTTGTGCAGAAGCTGGTGCCAGCAAGCCAGGCTGCGACACTTGCGGTGCTTCCTCTACTTTGACGACCAGGTTGCCTTGTGCAATCGCAACCGTATCAATCCGCACATTTTCGCCCATGACAATCGTGCCGGATGCTTCATCGATCACGACTTTAGCGACCTGATCAGTTTCAACACTGAGGCTTTCTATTTCGCCGATTAAAGTGGCAACTTTGCCGGTGCGGGAATCCGGTATTCTGAGCTGGATAGTCGCCGGATCTAATACTTTAGCGTAATCTTTGCCTAGTTTGGTATTGATTGTAGTTGTCACCCGCTGCGCCGTAGTGAAATCAGGGTTTTTGAGCGAGATATTCATCTGCGTCATCGCGTTCAGTTTAAAATCAATCTCACGTTCCACAATACCGCCATTGGCAATCGAACCTGCGGTTGGCACACCTTTAGTAATACTAGCACCGCCTCCTGCTGCAAGCGTTCCGCTTGAGACAGACCCTTGGGCGACCGCATATACTTCACCATCTGCACCCAGCAATGGAGTGGCCAGCAACACACCGCCTTGCAGACTTTTTGCGTCACCAATCGTACTAACAGAAACATCGAGTGTGCTGCCATTTCGGGCGAAAGCAGGCAATTGGGCGGTTACGGTAACTGCTGCCAAGTTTTTTGTTTTAAGCTGGGAAGCGCTGGCGTTTACACCGAGGCGCTCTAAAAATGCTTTCAAGCTTTGTTCGGTGAATGCGTTGTTGATTAGGTTATCACCGGTGCCGTTTAGGCCAACCACGAGGCCATAGCCCACCAGCATGTTATCGCGCACGCCTTCAAAATGGACAATATCCTTGATCCGCACCGAAGCTGCAGCCGGTAAGCAAATCAATAGCGCCATTACAAAACATATAATTCGTGTCATCCGTCATTACAAAGCGGGAACTGTGCCAACTCGTTGTTTGTGAGGGATAATGAGATTTACACGCCGTGCCGCGCAGAATACTCAAACCAACTAGGCAAAATTTTCCTACTGCCTTCTGCTATGGAATTACTGTAGAAAAGAAATATGAAGATCGACGGCCCAAAAAATACTGAAGCAGTTAGCAAATCTGCCCGTAAACGTAAAATCGACTCTGCCGAGGGCGATTTTGGTAGTTTGCTGAGCGGCGGTGCAGATGAAACGGAAAGCACCGGAACTCTATCCGGCGTACAGCCGATGGGGATGCTGGAAGGGTTGCTTTCGATTCAGCAGCTCGAAAACGAGGTGATGGAGAAAAAGAAGGCCATCAAAAAGGGTGAAGAAATTCTCGATTATCTCGATACGTTGCGTCACGGCTTGCTGCGTGGCCGGCTTTCGACGATGGAGGTGAAAAACCTCGCACATGCGGTGAAAGAGATGCAATATAATGTCACCGATCCCCGCCTGCTCGATATCCTCTCCCACATCGAAACCCGGGCGGCGGTGGAATTGGCCAAACTGGAAATGAACCGGCTGATTTAAGCCCCTAACCCGCTGTAAATAAAACCGAAAGTTATCCACAGAATTTATGCTTGGCAAGGGGGGCGGGGATGCGTATATTCCGCTCTCTTTTCTTGCTTATTAACGATAGTGGAGATGTGAGTGATGACCGCCAAAAAAACCGCAGTAAAAGTTAGCCCTGCAGCAAAAACAGAGGTCAAAAAAATCGAATTGCCAAAAGGCTATAAGCCTTCGGAAAAAGAAGCATACATGAGCCCAGAGCAGTTGGAATATTTCCGCCTGAAACTGCTGGCGTGGAAAGCCGAGCTGATCGATGAATCCGCAGAAACCCTGACCCACCTCAAAGAAGAAAACTGGAACGAGCCAGATTTGAATGATCGCGCAACGGTCGAAACCGAAACCTCGCTCGAACTGCGCACCCGCGACCGTTATCGCAAACTGATTTATAAAATTGATGCAGCTTTGCGCCGTATCGAACAAGGCGAATATGGTTATTGTGAAGAAACTGGCGACCCAATCGGCATCAAACGCCTGGAAGCCCGCCCAATCGCTACTTTAAGCATCGCCGCTCAAGAGCGCCACGAACGCAACGAACGCCAACAAAACGACGAATAATTAAAACTCCCGCTGCACGGTGAATTTTGCCAGTGTAACGAGGGCAGTTTTTAGTTCGGATTCGGGGAACGGGGTCAAAGCCTTAATCGCTTTCTGCGCCTGATTTTCTGCCTCTTTTAAGCTGGCTTCGATCGTGTTGTGTTTGGCGATGAGATTCAGCGCTGTTTGTAAATTTTCATCGTTTGCATTCGCAGTATCTTCTAGCGCGTGTTGCCAGAATTTCTGTTCTTCGTCGCTAGCTTTTTCATAGGCTAAAATGATCGGCAGGGTGATTTTGCCTTCGCGAAAATCATCGCCGGCTTGTTTGCCGAGTTGGGCGGTTTGGGCGCTGTAATCGAGCGCATCATCGACGATTTGGAAGGCGAGGCCTAAGGCGGTGCCATATTCCTTTAAGGCGTTACATTCATTTTTCGTGGCACCTGCGACAATGCCGCCAATTTCGGCGGCGGTAGCGAACAGGCTTGCGGTTTTGGCATGGATGATGCGGAAATAAATCTCACGATTAGTTGCTAAATCGCGGGCGGAGGTGAGCTGTAGCACTTCGCCTTCGGATAAAGTGGCTGACGTATCAGAGAGAAGCTTCAATGCGGCAAGTGAGCCATCCCCCACCATCATCTGGAAGGCTTTGGCGAGTAAAAAATCGCCGACTAAGACGCTCGCCGAATTACTCCACACTGCATTGGCAGTGGGCTCACCACGGCGCAATGCACTTTCATCAACGACATCGTCATGCAGCAAGGTTGCGGTGTGGATGAATTCGACGCTGGCGGCCATGTGGATATGGCGGCTGCCGCTGTTATAATTGCAGAGTTTTGCCGCGAGCAACGTAAGGATCGGGCGAAGGCGTTTGCCGCCGGCTTTGAGGATGTGGCGCGAAAGTTGCGGGATGAGTGGCGCATTGCTTTGTTCGAGCTGCTCTAAAATTAATGCATCTACAGCTTTCATCTCCTCCGCGACGAGGGTGCGGATGAAGGATATGTCGTTTACTTGTGTCATGAAATGCTTTTAACTTGCGGCGCGATTTGCTGCAAGGAGTTCGGATGCTGCGTCTTTATTCTTTTACGTTGGCGTTAAGCGCGATGCTGATGTTTATCGTGCAGCCGATTGTGAGTAAAATTTTGCTTCCGGTGCTGGGCGGAAACCCATCCGTTTGGAATGCCGTAGTGATGTTTTTTCAAACCATGCTGTTGCTAGGTTATGGCTATGTCCATCTCGGCCGAAAATGGCTGGGCACGAAGAAACAAGCATTCGTACATGGCGGAATATTGCTCGTTTCGTTGCTGTGCATGCCCTTCGCCATTACAACGGTAATGCCAACCGATGTCGACCCCGTCTGGTGGTTGATTGGCACATTATTAACCACAATGGGCCTGCCATTCTTCGCACTAGCTGCGACATCTCCACTGCTTTCAGTGTGGCTTTCGGAGAGTAAAGATCCCGCCGCGAAAAATCCCTATAGGCTCTATGCAGCAAGCAATATTGGCAGCATGGCTGGATTATTGTCCTATCCATTTTTAGTAGAGCCGATTTTTTCACTCTCGATGCAGCGGATGGTTTGGTCCGTTGGTTATGGGCTGTTGATGTTGATGTTAGGATTTGCGCTAAAAAAACACCTCGATACAAAAGCCAAAACCAAAAAGAAAGTGGCGGTAAAGCCAATTACGAATCTGCGCCGTGCTGAATGGGTACTGCTCGCGTTTGTGCCTTCGAGTTTGATGCTATCAGTCACCTCACACATCACGACTGATATTGCGCCGATACCATTGCTATGGATAGTGCCATTGGCGCTTTATTTATGGAGTTTTGTGTTGGTGTTTGCGGCAAAGCCAATTGGCGTTACCTGGAGTCAGCAGGCATTTATCCCGATCGTGTTTCCATTGGCGTTGATGCTGGGGTTGTCCCAAGCGTTGCTGCCTTATTGGCCAGGGGTAGTGGGGTTGTTGATCTATCTTGTGATCATTGTGATATATCGCCTGATTCAGAAAAAACTGGATAAAGAGGTTCTCAAAACCATTTTTTTCTTTGCCCCGACCGTCCTTTTCTTCAGCGGCAGTGTCAATTATTTGCTGCTATGCGCTTGGTATGCATTTGGCTTTTTCCTAGTGGCAATGTTGTGCCATGGGCGGTTAAATGCGAGTAAGCCGCAACCAGCGCAATTGACGGAATTTTATTTCTTCCTCTCATTAGGTGGTGCGCTTGGCGGAATCTTCAATGTGATTATTGCGCCCCATTTATTCACTGGCTTTTATGAATTGCAGGTGGTGCTTGCCTTGTCGTTTTTCTTATTGCCGGCACGCAAGGAAGATTGGAAAAATCCACTGCCAGTATCGCTAGGCGTATTAGCAGCCGCCGCGGCAATGGTGTTTTATGCAACAGAATATGAACCACTGGGGTGGATTGATAGCACGCTGCTCAATCCGTTTAATGATTGGATGTGGGCGAAGCGCTTGGTGTGGGGAAATATTGGGTTTGCGAATAAAGCGGATACGTTTGCGTATATTGAAGTTCTGATTCTAGTAATAACGGCCTTTTTACTGCGAAAAAACGTGCCTGCGTTGGGTGCGATGGTGTGTGTATTGTTGCTGATTGGTGTTTTCCAGCCGGGCCTACCAGTGGCGACATATTTTAAAGATCGCAATTTTTTCGGTGTGCTGGAGGCGCGCTTTATAGAAAGCCAGACTGCGATGTATCTCAATAACGGCACAACGCAGCATGGCTTCCAATATAAAGATAAAGAACGGGCGACACAGCCAACTAATTATTACAGCTGGGATGGACCGTTAGGCGCGGTGGTTGAGGCGATGCGAGCGCGGCCAGGCGGGCCTGGAACACAAGTGGCGGCGGTTGGTTTGGGCACAGGCACGGTGGCATGTTTGGCGCTAGAGGGGCAGCAGACAACTTTTTTTGAAATTAACCCTATGGTTGACCAAGTTGCGCATGAGCCTCGGTTGTTTAGCTATTTACGCGATTGTCTGGGCAGCAACAAAGTGGTGATGGGGGATGCACGGCTTTCGCTAAAATCTCAGCCTGATCATTTTTATTCGCTGATCGTGCTCGATGCGTTTAATTCGGATGCTATTCCCATCCACTTGATGACACAGCAAGCACTGGAGCTCTATTTAAGCAAACTGACCGAAAACGGCATTATTGCTTATCATATCAGCAACCGACATCTCGATTTACAGCCCGTGATAGGCAATTTAGCGGCGACGCAAAATATGGTTGGTATCCGTGGGTTTTGGGGTGGTTCGAACTGGGTGTTTATTGCACGGCGGGCGGAAGATTTGGGAACGCTGATAGTAGATCCGCGCTTTCAATTATTGGTGCCAGATGCCACAAAACGTGTCTGGACGGATGATTATTCGGATATTATTTCTATATTGAGGATCCTATAACATGCCCCATCGTTTTATCCGCAGTCTGACTGGTAAAAACCGCACACGTGAAGCTGATATCCAGCTCGGCGTAATGCTCGCTTTCGTCGCGGGCGCCGTCAATGCGGCGGGCTTTTTCGCGGTGGGGAAATATACATCGCATATGACCGGGATGGTTTCGGCTGTTGCCAATTATATTGCGCTGAATCGGCTTGAAGCAGCGTTGACATCCTTCGGGTTTTTACTGTGTTTTATCGCCGGGGCGACGCTTTCGGGCATTCTCATCCGCTGGGGTAAATCGTGCGATCGCCATAGCCAATTCGCACTCGCTTTATTGCTGGAGGCCATTCTGTTGCTTGCCTTTGGATTTTCAGGAAGTGAGGATTCGTCGGTCATTTCGGTGATATTACTGCTGTGCTTCACCATGGGTCTGCAAAACGCCATCATCACTAAAATATCAAACGCCGAAATCCGCACCACTCACGTGACAGGTCTTGCGACCGATATCGGCATCGAACTCGGCCATTTGCTGACCTTCCGCGATAAAAACAACACCCTTCCTCGCTATAAACTGAAGCTTCATGGCAGTCTGCTGCTTTCCTTCCTCATCGGCGGCATTGTTGGGGCGCTTTCCTTCATACATTACGGCTTCCCGGCAACCATTCCGCTAGCATTACTGCTGATTATCGCAGCTTCGGTGCCGGTGTTGGACGATTTAAGAGGACATTAAAAAAGCCACGAAACAAGGGGATGTTTCGTGGCTTTAGTCAGCCGAAGGAGAAGCTAACTTTTTTTAGTCGCGGGTTCGGCGGGCGGCGATTTTGGCTTTTTTTCCGGTAGAGGCACGGGCCTCTCCGTAAACTGAAGCTCGGTACCCTGTACCCGGTCATAAAGTCTTGGACCGTATTCATAGCCATTAGCGTCAGAAGCGCTCATGATTGTCTCCACCTGCAATTAGGTCGCGGCGAGTAGAAAACATTTCTACCCATAGTCAGACGCGAGGATCATGCGCAGGCGACAAGATCAGCCTGTAGGATGACCTCCTATTGTTACAATTTTATGACAATTGGCTATTTGGGGGCGAAAGAATAAGGCTTGCAACTTGGCGGTTTGGGCTTAGAAACAGCGGGATGAACGAGACACGGAATCTGATTTTTGCGGTTGGGCTATCCATGGTGATATTGCTCGCATGGAATTATTTCTTTGAGCGGCCGCAACTCGCCAAGCAACAGCAATTGATCCAACAACAAAAAGCGGAAACGCCTAAAATAGCCCCAATCTCTGCCGCTTCTGTTGCAATCGTTACGGCCGAACAAGCCCGCAGCGGAAGCCCGCGCGTGCGCATCAGCTCGCCAAGTCTACACGGCTCGATAGCGCTTAAAGGTGCGCGGTTGGATGATTTGACGTTGGCTGGTTATAAGGAAACAACCGCGAAAGATGCGCCGGAAGTAGTGCTGTTTTCACCAGCGGGCACAGCGAAAGTGTATTTCGCGCAGTTTGGCTGGTTAGGTGAAGGTGCGCCGGATGAAAAAACGCTGTGGCGGGCCGATGGCGCGGAATTAACCCCGCAAAAACCAGTGACGCTTTCGTGGGTAAACCCACAGGGTGTTAAATTCTCGATCCGTATTGCGCTCGATGAGCATTATCTGTTTACGTTGAGCCGTAAGGTTGAAAATACGAGCGGGCAGGCGATTACATTGTCGCCATTTGGCCTACTGTCGCGTGCGCGGCCGGAAGCGGAGCACTTCTTTATTCTGCATGAAGGGCCGCTAGGCGTGTTGAATGGCACGCTCAATGAAGCTCCATTCCATAAGCTTAAGGAAGAGAAAAAACATACGATGAGCGGTGAAGGCTGGCTCGGTATTTCCGATAAATATTGGCTGGCGGCGATGGTTCCGGCCAAAGGTGAAAATGTGGATGCTAATGCAACCTATTATTCGGATCAGGGTGATCGGTATCAAGTCGATTATACCGCGAAACCGCTGGTGATTCCGGCTGGTAGTAAAATTGAAGAGGTGACCCATTTATTCGCCGGCGCCAAGAAAATTGCGCTGCTGGATCAATATCAGGATCAGCTGGGCCTCACCCTGTTTGACCGGGCGATTGATTATGGTTGGTTCTATTTCCTAACCAAGCCTATGGCGAAATTGCTCAACTGGCTTTATTTGCAAATCGGCAATTTCGGGCTGGCATTGATGGCGCTCACCGTCTTCATCAAAATGCTGATGTTCCCGCTTGCCAATAAAAGCTATCGCGCGATGAGCCAGATGAAGCGCCTCTCGCCAAAAATCGCGGAAATGCGTGAAAAATATGGCGATGACAAGATGAAGCTCAATCAGGCCGTGATGGAGTTTTACAAAAAGGAAAAGGTAAACCCCGTTTCCGGATGCCTGCCGGTGATTCTGCAAATTCCGGTGTTTTTTGCGCTTTATAAAGTGTTATTCGTCACCATCGAAATGCGCCATGCGCCGTTTTATGGCTGGATACGTGATCTTTCCGCGCCGGATCCGACCAATATCTTTACGCTGTTTGGGTTGCTGCCGTTTGTGCCGCCGACCTTCCTGCATCTGGGCATTTGGCCGATCATTATGGGGATCACCATGATCATCCAGCAAAAGCTGAACCCACCGCCATCAGACCCGGCGCAAGCAAAAGTCATTGCGATGATGCCCTATTTCTTCGTGTTCGTATTCGCAAGCTTCCCTGCCGGTTTGGTGATTTACTGGAGCTGGAGCAACCTACTCTCCATCCTGCAACAACGGGTCATGATGGGCGTGGTGGATAAGGAAGCTGAAGCGAAACAGCATAAGATAAAGAAGTGAGCGGACCCGATAAACTTTTCCTGCAGGAATGTAATTTCGCGGCAGGTGCGGCGGGGATTGATAATCTGCCATCGGCAACGCTACCGGAAATTGCGTTTGCGGGGCGCTCGAATGTTGGGAAATCCTCGCTGATTAACGCGCTATTAAACAGGAAAAGCTTGGCGCGGGTGAGCCAAAGCCCAGGCTGCACCAGCCAGATCAATTTTTATAATTTGGCGGATAGGCTGATGCTGGCGGATTTGCCGGGCTATGGCTATGCGCGTAAATCCAAAGCGACGCTTCAGGGCTGGGATGCGCTGATTAGCCATTATCTCAAAGGGCGGCCTACCTTGCAACGTGTATGCGTGTTGGTAGATAGCAGGCGCGGTGTGGGTGAGGCGGATGAAGTGCTCATGGAGATGCTGGATGAAGCGGCGGTGGTCTATCAGATTGTGTTCACCAAAATGGATGCGGTGAACAAAACGGAGCTTGAAAAACTGCAAACGGACAGCGAAAAATTATTCAAGAAACACCAGGCATTGCACCCGATTTTGCGCTTTACCAGCTCTGATAAAAAACTCGGGCTCGAGGAATTGCAGCAGGAGCTAATTGCTTTTGCGAAGAAGGCTTAGGCTGCTTTCACCGCGTCATCTACCGCTATTTCGATATCGAAAAAATAGCCTTCAACGAACGCATCAAATTCTTGTTCATTCTCTTCGATATGCTCGAGTTCCGTCTTCATATCGGCAAGTTTAATTGGTGCCTCCATATCGCGTAGGGCGTTATAAATAGGCTCTACGATATCTTCCATGACGGTCGGTGGCAGATTGCCTTCTTCTCCAACAAGTGATTTTATGACTGCAGAGACTTCTTCCATCTGAATTTTTGCATTCGAATATAAAAAATCATCAGGTGTTTCTGAATATTGAGACATTGTACCTCCGCATGGTGTATTTAAAGCAATTATATCTTTCTCAAGTTAATCATTCGTTAAGATTGTATGAATAAAGTTGTTGATAATTATCAATTGGTTATGGGTCGTTTGGCGCATGCGGCAGAGGAGTTTGGACTGCCACCGCAGCCAGTTCCGACATTAATTGTCGTCACCAAAAACCGCTCGGTGGAAGAGATTTTGCCACTGCTAGAAGCCGGTCATCGCGATTTTGGCGAAAATAAAGTGCAGGAAATGCACAGTAAATGGCCCGTCCTCAAAGAAAAATACCCCGATATCGTGCTGCATCTGATCGGCCCCCTCCAAAGCAATAAAACCAAGGAAGCCCTAGCTTTATGCGATGTGCTGCATACGCTGGACCGAGAATCATTAGTCGAATCCGTGCTGAAATATATGCAACCCAATCATCGGTTTTTCGTGCAAGTAAACACCGGCAACGAACCACAAAAAGCAGGCATTCCGCCGCTACAAGCACCCGAATTTATCGAAAAAGTGAAAGCCCAACTTGGAAAAAACCTCCAAGGTCTCATGTGCATCCCCCCCGTCGCCGAAAACCCCGCCCCACATTTTGGATTACTCAAGCTCTTGTCAAAGAACCATAAATTACAGCATCTTAGCATGGGAATGAGCAGCGACTATCTCCTCGCCGCTGCCATGGGCGCTACCCATGTTAGGGTTGGCAGCGCGATCTTCGCGGAATAGCCCACTTTGTCATCATTTTGTAACATTCTAGGTGCATATTTCTAGGTCTAACTTGCTGGCTTAACGTTTTAAGTCGGTATGGGCGATTTCCGCCCGGCTCCTATTCATTTTACCTAAGGGGGTATAGTATTTCCTAATTAAATTGGTATTTATGATAATTCATATTTTGGAAAGCAATTTGTATTGCTTGTGAGAGATTTCTGGTTTCTTTTAACGCCGTTCGGATGTGCGTTTTGAGTATTGCCCACCAGTTTTCGATA
>CAIJLX010000056.1 GCA_903821695.1 uncultured Alphaproteobacteria bacterium
GTCACCGCCTCAATAATCGGACGAATTTCAAGATCGAAAACCTCGCGAGACACAGGATATAAGCGCTTGTTCATGGCAAAAATCTCCCTTTCGCCATAACCTATATCATAAAAATACAGGTTTGTTAACAGTGCCTAGCCTATCTGTTGTAACAGTGAGTACACCTTCTTCATAATTCCATTTTAATTCTACTGCCTTTACCATACAAAAAAACTCCTATTTGCTTGGCTATAAGGCGACAATAACAGTCAATTGTTACAATTTGATGACATTTCGGCTTAACATTGTCATCTCCCCCTAAACACGGTATGAAGAGCGAATGAAGTTTTTTTCCTCATTCGTCCGTAGCTTACATAGCCCGCATTTTTACCAATCGCTCTATCGCGATGGCACCGGTATTGGGCTAAAATATCTGGTGCAGCTAGTGGTTACCTGCTGGTTTTTGGTTGCGCTGGTGCTCACCTATGTGGTGTTTCAAGCAAACAAAAACCCTGAGAGTAGCGCGCTATTGATGCCTACCCAAATCCTGCGCAAAATCAGCCCGCAATTCCCAATCGTTACCATTTTAAACGGCAAAGCCTCCCTTCAAGGCGATCAACCATTAACATTATATGACCCTGAAACTGGGTTGCCATTAATGCTGATTGATACAACAGGCAAAGTAAATTCACTGGAAAAAAGTGAAGCAATTGCCCTGCTAACACGTTCAACCTTTAAAATGCGTTATGGCGGCGAGGATGTGACTTATGAGCTGCCAGAAGGCCTTGATGTCACGATCAATTCCAGCAAGCTGGAAGAATGGGCCGATCTTCTGGAACGGCTGATGCCCTATGCCCCTTTTATTATTCTACCGTTTAATGTAATTGGCAGCTTAATTAGCCTGGCCTTGCGCTGGTTAATGTTGGGCGGCATTGCATTTGTAGCCCTCAAATCCAACCTGGAAGAAGTAAAATTTGTCGATGCGCTGCGGCTTGCGGCCTATGCCCAGACAGCCTCAATCATCCTCAAAATGGCTATCATCGCCAGTGGATTTCAGCCTTTCGGCTCGCCAGAACTGGTGTTAATGGGAACCGCCCTGCTCTATCTGTTTTTTGCGGTTTCTTCGGTGTTGCGGATTAAGAAATAAACTTGCGTTCAAGGCTGTGGCGTGTAGATTCCGGCAGTTACTTAATTGAGGAAAGACTATGAAAATTAACGCCGTTCAAATTCGCCCAGGCAATGTGCTAGAGCACAAAAATAAGCTGTGGGCCGTTAGCAAAATTATGCATACGCAGCCTGGCAAAGGCGGGGCCTATATGCAGGTCGAAATGAAGGATATTAAAACCGGCACGAAGCTGAACGAACGCTTCCGCTCGGATGAAACGGTTGAGCGCGCGCGGCTTGATCAGAAAGATTACCAATATCTCTATGATGAAGGCGAAACATTGGCGCTGATGGACCAAGAAAGTTTCGAGCAAATTTCGGTCGATAAATCGCTGTTTGGCGATGCGATTGTGTTTTTGCAAGATGGCATGAAAATCATCGTCGAACTGCACGAGGAAAAACCAGTCTCCGCCACCCTTCCCGATTATGTGACGCTGCAAATTGTCGAAGCGGAACCGGTCGTGAAAGGCCAGACGGCTTCTTCCTCTTATAAGCCTGCTATCTTGGAAAACGGTGTGCGCATTATGGTGCCGCCATTCATCGAATCTGGCACAAAGGTCGTGGTGAACACGGCGACACAAGAATATTTCGAACGAGCGAAGGCCTAAGATGTCATATAAATCCGCCACCATTCGGATCATGGAAGATGCTGCAATCAAAGCAGGCCGTTCATTAATCCGAGATTTTGGTGAGGTGGAAAAACTGCAAGTCTCACGCAAAGGCGTTGCGGATTTTGTGAGCGCTGCTGACATCCGCGCTGAAAAAATTCTAATGGAAGAATTAAACAAAGCGCGCCCAGGCTATAGCTATTTGAACGAAGAAGGCGGCGAAATTAAGGGCGAAAATCCTGACTTCCGCTGGATCATCGATCCGCTCGATGGCACCATGAACTTCCTTCACGGCATTCCACATTTCTCGATTTCGATCGGCCTTGAGCATCGCAACAACGGCAAATCCGAAATCGTTGCCGGTCTTGTATTCGCGCCCGTCAGCCAAGAATTATTTTGGGCTGAAAGAGGCCAAGGTGGATTCGTTGGCAATGAGCGCTTAAAAGTTTCCGCGCGCAAAGAAATGGAATATGCCGTTTTTGCGACAGGCAATTTCTGCCATGGCCGCAAATTGCAACCGCACTCGCTCGATATCGTGAAAGATGTCGCCTTACAATCCGCCAGCATCCGCTGTTTAGGCTCGGCCGCGCTTGAGCTTGCGTATGTTGCCGCTGGCCGTATGGATGGCTTCTGGCATATGGGCCTTAAACCATGGGATATGGCGGCCGGTATCTTATTAGTGCAGGAAGCAAAAGGCACCGTGACCGATATGCAAGGCGGTACAAACCCGCTCGAAAAAGGGAATATCATCGCCACTAACGGTCTGTTACATAAAACAATTGACGGGATCATTGCTCCTTATTACCGTAAGGCCGCGTGAAAAAATTTGTTGCCATTGCGGGTGTTGTTTCTCTGGTCTCCACAGCCGCCGTCGCACGCGAAGAACCCACCATCGAAATCAACATCGACGTTTTGCAAGGCTTAGTGCCGCCACCAGCGCCATCGCCAGCCTATGTTCCTTCCGTGGAAAAGCTGCCATCTACATTGAAGGCGCCTTGTAAGAAACATAAAACGACTAAGCATAAAAAATCTGTACGGAAAAAAGCGCACAAGAAATCGCAGGCACCGAAGGTGAAAAAAGAACTGGCACCGATTGCAGAGCCAGTGACGCCAACCGAAAAACAAGTAAAACCCGAAGTTCCTGCTATCACTCCAGCGCCGCTACCAAGCACAACGGAAGTTCCCGCAGAAGCGCCAAAGGCTGATGTAACTGCGCCCGTAGAAACATCAACAACACCCGTTGAAGCACCAAAAGAAGAAGCTTTACCTGCCGTTGCACTGCCGCTTACAGCTGAAATCGAACAGTCAAAAACGGATGAATGGCTGCTCAAAGCCGGTGAGTGGAAAGATAAATTCAAGCAATGGGTCGCTGATAAAAAAGAAGCAATTTCACCAACTACCCCTGCACCAGAAGATGTAAAACCAGAAGAACTAAAGGCAGTTGAAGAAAATATTCCTGCCGTTCCTGCAACCGATATTACCGCCGAAAAATTGCCCAACAATGCGGATGCTGATATTGCCCCTGCCGAAAACCCAGTTGTAGACCATGCGCTAGCAACTGCTGCACAAGTGCCTGAGCCAACGGCTCCTGCTGCAGATGTTGCGCCAATCGCAGCGCCAGTAGAAATTAAACCAGAAACAAAAGAAGCTGAAAAAGTTGAATCTGCAAAACAACCAGAACCGCTGCCTATTCCTGCAGAAGAACCAGTAAAACCAGAAGCAGAAGCACCAAAACCACTTGCTGAGCCCGCTACTCCGGCTGAACCACACGTGGAAGCCGAACGCCTGCAAACAGAAGTTGATGCATTGTTACTCAAAGCCGATGCATTAAAAACTCGCTTCAAAGCATGGGTCAAAAATTTGCTGGAGCCAACACCAGCCACGGTGACGTTACCAGCAGCAGAAGAAAAAATATTGCCTGAAACATCGGCTATAACCGATATCAAAAACCCTCAAGCCGTTGCCACTGCAACGGTCGTTCCACCGGATAAAACTCTCTCGGAACCTGTTCTTCATGCGGCTGATTTGGCAAAGCCAGAAGCGGAAGCAAAACCAGCTGTTCCGGCTGAAACAACCTCTGTCATTACCCCACCAGCTCCACCTGCAGGCATTCGCCCTGCAGCTGCGGGTACAGTGCAACATAAAGCGGATAGCAATTTGCTCTACACTGTGCTGTTCGCAGGTGCTGGCGATGAAGTATCCGAAGCTGATATGGCCTCTTTAAACGCGCTCTCAGAAAAACTGCAGCAAGAAAAAGAGACGCGCATTAGTGTGCTCGGTTCTGCACCACGCGTTGATGGCATGCAGGAATCTGATGCACGCAAACTCTCGCTCAAACGGGCGATTGCTGTGCGCCAATTATTGATTAAACAAGGCATCCGCTCTGACCGGATTAATGTACGCGCACTCGGTAGCGATACTCAGGAAGCGGTGAAAGATCGCGTTGATATCGTAAAACTGCGCTAAAGCGCGCGGGCGTATATTAATTTATTATCACCCGGCGCATAAAAATCTCGCACTGTTGCTTCTTGCGCAAACCCGCTCTTCTCATAAAATTGCCGTGTAGAAACATATTTCGGCTGGCTGGATGTTTCTGCGAATAACCGTGTACCATCAGCTTTGCGGATATTGTTTTCGGTAGCGGTGATCAGTTGTTTGCCAATGCCCCTGCCCTGACATTCGGGCGAGACGACGATCCAATATAAATCATAAGCCGATTGGGTGATAGTGATATGGCCATAACAGGTATAGCCAAGTAATGTTCCGGCTTCTTCGGCGAGGAGGAACCGGTAATCGCTTGCCTTTTTTTTGTGCAAATTATCTTCGGCGAGTTCTACTGCAACGGCGATTTCGGCTTCGGTAAAAAAACCAGTCGCGGTTACAAGTTGACGCAGAACGGGAAGATCTTTTTCTTCAATCTGCTCGCGAAAAATTAACGGCATCGTGTTTGCGCGGATTCGAGAATGCGGATAACGAGATCGCGATAATCTTTGCCCTGCATGCGCCACATGATCGGCAAATCCGAATCGGCAGGGTTTAAACCGGCGAGCGGATTGATCTCAATGAAATGTGGCTTGCCCGCAGCATCTGCGCGCACATCCACCCGCCCACCATCACGGCAATTTAATGCGCGCCAAGCTTTGAGCGCAAGTTCGGCAGAGAGTTTTGCGAGCGGATCGTTGCTCAAACTATATTCCACGCGGCCAATATATTCGGCTTTGGTCTCGAAGGCATAAATGCCCTTATCTTTCGCCGATAAATGAATCTCCATGACACCGACAACTTCCGCCTTTTCCCCAGTTCCCAACAGCCCAACCGTAAATTCTCGACCAGAAAGATACGTCTCAACCAACACCGGCTGATTAAATTGCTTTAGCAATCCGAGGCATGTATTTTTAAGCTCAGCCGCATTTTCAATGCGCGAGGTTTGGGTGATGCCTTTGCTTGTACCTTCCGCAACAGGCTTAGCGAATAGCGGATAAGGTAAACGAATCGCGTCGATATCTTCCGGCGTGCTGACTAATGCAAATTCGGGAGTTGCAATACCAGCCGCGCGGATGAGTTGTTTGGTCGCCGCTTTATGCAATGCCGCGGTTAGAACGAGTGGATCGGAGAAGGTATATGGAATTTCATATTGGTCGAGCAATGCCGGGATCAATGCTTCGCGACCATAGCCGTGTAATCCTTCCGCGATGTTAAACACGAGATCCCATTTTTTGCCGGCGAGCAATGCAGCCATCAGCGCGCGGACATGGCCAACGCGCTCAACTTTGTGGCCTAAGGATTCCAGCACTTCGGCGATAGCATTGATGGTTTCGATACTATCGAATTCGGCGGCGGCTTCGGCGCTGTAGCCTTCGTTGAGATAGTCGGTTTTGAGATCGTAGGTAAGGGCAATATGCATGTCTAATTGATGCATAATGCACAATTAATGCATTGTCCATCCTCTGTGCCCACGCGGCTTTTCGACGGATTCGACGCGCAACTTCCCATGCCGCACCCAGATGGCATAAGTTCCGTTTTCCACAAGATCCTGTGGGGAGATGGTGAGTAGTGTGCCTTTACATTCCAGGGGTTCAGTTAATATCAATACATCCGCTTCTTCGCATGTGTCACCGCGGAAAAAACGAATACCTTGGATTTTCCAATGGCAGGCATCTTCGGTGCAAGTGGCCAGCGGATGCTCCGCAGGCAGCTCATCAAACCGCACTATCGCCGAAATGCCCAGCGCCTTCGCCCAATATTGCCGCGCATAACGGGCATAGGTACGGGCGGGAACCAGCATGCCGATTTCCGGATCACGCACCGCGAATAATTTGCCGCGTTCATCAAGCACAACATTTGGCAATTGCTGCATGGAATAAAGAATGATGCCAATAAAAATGGGAATTATACCAGCCAAGCGAATCCGCGCATCCCACAAGCAAATCCACAAGCCCCCAAATACCATCAGTATGAGCGGAATCATGCCCATATGCGGCAGATTGAGCGTTGAAAATGGCAGAGCGGTTGTTTTATCGCTCACCCACATCATGCCGCGAATGCCTTCTGCCATCACCACTAATGGCCAATGCTCTAATCCAAATGGCATCATGAGCAACGCTACAACGCCAGCTGGCATAATCACAAACGAAGTAAGCGGCACGACAAGCATGTTGGCGAATAATCCATACACCGCATATTGGCCGAAATGGTGAAACGCAAATGGTGCCGTTGCCGCACCCGCGATCACCGAAGCCATCGCCACCGCCCATAAATGACGCGCGGATTTATAAACCAGGTTGTTGCTTAAGGATGTTGCTTCAGGTGGCTCTTGGAAATAGGCACAGAGCGCAATCACCGCAGCAAAGGACATTTGGAAACTCGGGTCTAAAATGCTTTCAGGTTTGAGCAAAATTAAGATGCCTGCCGCGAGCGCGATCGGCCGTAAGGGCGTATTCGTGCGGTCCAAAATAACAGCGATAAAAAAGAGAGTGAGCATGAGATATGAGCGTTCAGCGGGAACGGGTGCACCAGCAATGAGCAGGTAATAAAAACTAGCGATGATGGCGGCGACAGCGGCCCATTTTTTGATGGGGTAATGCAGAACAATAAACGGAAAGAGCGCCAAAAACATGCGCACGCCGACGAATAAAATTGAGCCGGCGAGCACCATGTGCAAACCTGAGATCGAAAGAATATGGGCGAGGCCGGAAGCGCGCAATGACACCAAATCCTGCGATGTAATACGCCCGCTTTCGCTGGTAATCATCGCCGCGGTAATACCGACGATGGAAGGGCCGTAATCTTTTTCCAGAGCTTGATAAATGCGCTCAGTCAGGCGATAGCGGTGACGTTCTAGCAAACGCTCGAATGTATGTTTTTCATTGGTTTCCAGCACACGCGGCATGCTATTTGCGAAACCAACGGCACCGATTTTATCTGAAAAATAGGCGCTGCGGGCGAAATCATAACCATGGGGCAATGCAGGCCGTGGCGGTGGCGACAGTTTTACCCGCACAGCAATCCGATCACCCGGTAAAATTTCAGGCATATCACGAATGCGGCTAGTGATACGAATACGTTGTGGCGTTTCGGCGGGCGGGATTTTCCAGAGATCCACATCCGAAAGCACAATACGTGTGCCGGAATGCGCAACATCTTCGATCGTTTCCACCGTACCATGCGCCATTACGGGATATTCAAGCGCCTGCTTTAGTATCGGATGCGCCACCAGCGACGTGCGTAACACCCCTGCGCCAAACCCAAGCAACACCCACATTATTGCTAAACACGGAATATAAAAAAGCGGTGTTTTTTTTAGCCACAAGATGACCAGCACAAACAATAAGGCTGCTACACCACCTGTCACATATACGAGATAAAACGGAGGCTCACTATCGAGCCAAAAATAAACCATTGCCCCAACCGTAATCGCAACCGGCGCCCACAAACCCCAGCGGGTTGTGTCAGTGAGCGGCTTTAAAAAACGGGCGATCATGCGGTAGGGGTATCAGAGGGATTATCTGCAACCGCAACTTCAACTTCTATTTCTTTCGTCGGCGAGTTCTCAGCGCTGACTGCCTGGTT
The DNA here is from genome assembly GCA_903821695.1 of uncultured Alphaproteobacteria bacterium. Taxonomy (GTDB): domain Bacteria; phylum Pseudomonadota; class Alphaproteobacteria; order Rickettsiales; family CAIJLX01; genus CAIJLX01. Next base: position 7,821 of record CAIJLX010000056.1, read on the forward strand.
CGGATCGAATTTCTCATTAGCAACAGTCTTCTTCTGCTTAACCATTCTTGTGCCATCTGCAAGAACTTGCCCACCACCCAACGAATTCGCCATCAGATTTTTTATACCCACATTGCCATCCGTGCCTTTTTGATGCAGCGATGTAATATCCGCTCCGGCTTTAGTCATACTCCGGTCAATCAGCTGATCCATCGTTTCACCCGCAGGCGGTGCTTCCGCAGGCGCAAGTGAAGCAAGGATTTCGCCCGCCTTCATTTCGAGGCCGCCCTGCAGATGTGCACCAGCAGCAGCGATATCCGTGCCATGCGTTACCATGGTTCGGCCTTGATCAGCGATGCTTTGTTTCAGTGCATCACCCGTAACACCCATCGTACTACCAACAACATTTGCGGTTAGATCAACAGCAGCCTTTCCAGTATCCTGCACCGTATCCACAACGGCTTGTTTAGCATCTTGCACCGTTTCAATAACGGCTTGCTGGTCAACACCCGTCACCCAGCCAACCGCACCCGCCACCGCATCACCCACACCACCGAGCGATTTCTTCTCTTCCGCTTGGCTATTAAATTTCTCCTCTGGGTCGGAGAATGGATCGAGCCCCGTGACATCCAACCGAGCTAAAATTTCCTCCTGCTGGCGGATAACATTGGTGCGCACTTGCTGACGAACTGCTTCCTGCCGCTCTTCTTCTAGTGCTTGGTTTAACAATTCCAATTGTTGGATTGCAGAATCAAATTCATATGCATCTGGGCTCCGTTTCAGGTTGTTAATTAACACACCAATGCCGACCACATCCTTGTTTTGCACCATCATTTGCAATCTGGTTTCCATATCCTCCATTTCTTTTGTCACGCTTTCTTTCTTCGTCCGCAGTTTTATTTTTGCGATAATTTCGAGCGCTTTTTTCTGCAATGCGCCAACTTCTTTGCGTTCACGTGGAGCAACAGGAGTAATAGGTTTTTGTGGCACAGGCGTAACGGGGGCAGCAGGGGAGCCAGGTTTTTGTGCTGGCGTGGCAGACTTTGGTGATGGTGGTGCTGGTGTTGCCGTTGTTGGCTGTGGATTTTTTACTGTCTCTTCACGGACCGTCGTTTTGGCCCCCATGACTTTCTCTAATTCTTTCAGATCTTCAATGAGTCCGGCATATTTTTTAGACTCCGCATGCGCCTGTAAATGGGCAATAGTCTGTGTAACACCGCCTACATTTCCTTGCTGTACGAACTTAGGAATTTCTGTGGCTATCCGCTCCGCGAGCACATCTCTGCTGCCCATAATACGAGTACGTTCTTGTATCTGCTCAGCCGATTCGACAACGCGTTTTTCAGCAAGCACCAAGCGTAAACGTTGTTCTAGAATTTCACGCTGCTGCATAGAAAATTTCATTTCTGTTCCGCCGCGCGCGCCCATTACTTTTGTTTTGCTCATGTCTTTGTTGATTTCGGCAATTTTCTGCATGAGGAATTTTTCCTCTTCCGCCTTGTTCACATCAATCTGCTTGCCGTTAATAGTATAGGTTGTGCTATTGGCATTTGTTTTAAGCAATTCAACATCCCGCAAATTAAGGTCGCGGCGAACCGTTGGTTTTTCTGCAGTCTTCGGCGCAGTAAGCTCGACTCCAGGAATAAGACCACTTAAGGCCTTCTCCCCACGTTTAATATTTTCATTCGCCACTTTTTGCGCCTCTTCGTTGGCACGTTGCTGCAGCTCACGGAAATTATCATTATTGGTGGTTTCTACGCGTACTGCGCCGTCTGCAACGCCGCCAACATTAGCGACATTTGGGCCCTCGCGTGACGCGCCATCTTTAACACCAGCGACATTTTCCACATTTGCGCCCTCCCGACTGGTCATTTTATTGCCCAACAATTCGCCCAAGGTGCCTGCCCGGCTAATTTGTGGACCTTCGCGGTTGGCTTCACCCACCGCTGCCTGGTTGCCAGCATCAGGCCCGGAGCGCATACGGTCTTTGCCACGCAACGCTTCGTTCAAGCCTGCCGCGGTGCCAATGGCCACCCCGCCCATCGCCATTTGACGCATTCCTGGGCTTTTTAAGAGTGAATCTTTGAGCAATGACGTTGTTTCACCGCCCACCCCTTTACTGATGCCTGGCAGCAAGACACCCAAACCTCTTCCCCTCTCATCCACACTTGCACCCAATGGTGGAGCACTAATATAGCCGGAAAGACGCTGGGCAATGCTCGGCACTTCTTTGATAAACCCAGCCATAATCATATTGATCGCAAACCAGAACAGCAACTTTGGCAGAAGGAATTCTAAAAACTGATTTTGCAACTCTTCGTCTGTGGCATCGTCCTTTACCGCAATAGGTGGTTTTTGTTTAGCAAGTATTGTCCGCATGCCTTCTCGGTCGGATTTATAAATATTTATGGTCATGTTACCTTGCAGCATTTCGGGCTGGAAAGGCTTCACGCTAATCATCCCCATCGCATCTTTCATAAGGCTATTAACATCGGCAAAGCCCAGCGCTGCCGCATTATTACTGACCACTTTCATCATCGCCAAAAATGCAAAAATGATAAACGGTTGTAGGGTAAAACTGATCAACATAGAGAGCCAGTTATCAAACAGACGTTTAGTTGTCTGGAATAGGAAAAAGCTCAAAAACATTGGCGTAAATAACAGGAAGAATGCCATCGCCGACATTGCGATGCCTAAGGTGACCATCGCCCGTAACATAGCAAGCGCCATGCTGCCAACGCCCAAAAATTCCAGCAATCCTGCAAACATGCCTTTGCCTTGCGAGGAAAGATTTTGCAGCAACACAATGCCAAGCCCCACCATGCCATCCACCCCAACCGTGTTGGTGAACATGTTATCGAGCGATTCATATAATTGGTCACGCGGCGACGCAGAACTATTAGGAGCGGCATTTACACCCGCGATAATCCTCACCAAATCATTTGAGGCGGCGAGGAATCCGCCATAAATATTATTGTAAAAAACACAGTCTTGGTTGGTAACTAGCACCCAAACCACAGCCAGCTTGAACAGCCTTAAACCGAAATCTTTCGGATTCACGAGCCCAAACATAAAGCTGATGGCGTACACACACACATACAGCATTAAGATCACCCGGAATGGGTTTAAGAATATATCAGAAAATACGTTATATAACCCCTCCATCGTCGTACGGATCGAAGTCTCTACAATGCATAATGGCCCCGAGAAAAAATAAACCTTGGATGGTATTTTAATTTTTCCTATCGGCTTAGGGAGGTCGAACTCCACCATGTCCGGTGCGGTGCCGGCTGGATTCATCTGTATGATCGGACATCGATTCGTCGATGCAATGGTCGCGCCACATTGGGAGAAAGTAGGCACATGCTGCTGCGCTTGTGCCGCTGAAAAGCCTCCCCAAATGACTATTGCTAGAAAAAACAGCACTAGGCGTGCCATGTCATGCTCCCACTGTGACAGGGCGCTACACCTGTTTAAAAAATTCCGGCAACCATTGTTCGGGCTCTGCACCAACCTTCGCAATGATATTTTCCATCCGCGTTACCTGCATCGGTAAGCCGTTTAGCACTTCGATTATACCACGCATTTCCGGCAATTGCATATCAACAACAACCGATTCCGCACCTTGTTGAATATAAATTTGACGCTGGTCGCGGCTCATACTCAAAAACTGGTGATATTGTGCTGCGCTCATCGCCATCAAGGCCTGAAAATTTTCCGTCACATCCGCATCGGGGAACAAAATCCGCGTCGCGATTTTCGAATTAATCTGCGGGGTCATCGCACTTAGAGGCAGGCTATCAATATTTTCTGTCGCCAAAATCGCAATCGCATTATTTTCTTTAATCCGATCAAGCCATTGCGGAAATAATCCGGCAAATACAGGGTTATCAAACAGCGTCCAGGCTTCATCAAACACAAAAATAGTCGGCTTGCCATCCAGTGATTGCAGTGCACGATGCATCAAATAGGCCAATGTTGCCCATTGTGGCCGGCGGTCTTGCACCATTTCGGTCAGGTCAAATGCTTCAATACGTTTACCGGAAAATGTCTCATCCGTTGCGTTATCGAATAAATGCGCATAACGCCCATTGCCAATCCATTGCTGGAAATAACTAGCCAATGGCTCTTCTAAAGGAATATTGAAATTGGAAAGACGGCGTTTCGCGACTGGGAAACTGAAAATTGCTTTCGCCGCTTCAGCAAAATCGACGCCCTTAGGCGGCACTTTCATTTCACCTTCAAGATCTAGCACCAATAATTTCAGCCACTCCGCCAAAAACTTCCGGTTTTCAGCCGTATCTTCCAGTAACAGTGGATTCATCGGCCGACGGGCCACTTCTTTATTCCGCACCAACGGCATATAACCGCCGCCCATCGCGCGCACCAACATTTCTGCACTGCGGTGCGTATCAAACCAAATCACTCGCGGCTTAATACGCTCTGCTTGCGCCATTAAAAAATTGAGCAGCTGCGTTTTGCCAGAACCATAAAGCCCGGCAATTAATGTGTGGCCATTGCTCGGCCCGCTATGGAAGCTGAAAAAATAAGGGTTCCGCTTCGCCGTTTTTAACACCGCAATCGCAGGTCCCCATGGGTTTCCCTGTATTTTTCCAGTTGGAAAATCATAGAGCGTGGCATAACCCGCAACACGCAAAGTATTAATCGGCTGCTGCCGCCTAAAGAATTGGAAATTGCCTGGAAGCTGAGAATAATAAATATCCTCCAGCATTACATCTTCTCGCACCGCCACTACACCTACACTACCCAGTGCCGCGATAAAATGGCTCGACATGGCCTCTAGCTGTGCTGCTGAATTTGCCATAATCATGATGGTGTTTTGCTGCATAGCATAATCCGACCACTGACCGCGATTGCTTTCAAGCAGATCCTCAATGCCGGAAAAACGGATAAAATCCTTATCCTCGCCCAACTCGGCCATATGCTTTTTATGCTGCAATGACGCCACAAATTCCGGCCGCGCACCGAGCATAATCTGCTGCGTAACAATAAACTCACCCGGATATTGCAGGAACGCATCCATCGACGCCGGTGACATTTCGCTGAATTGTTTAATGCTATAAATATAAGCGTGACGAGTTGAGCCACCCGCTTGGCGCACTTCCAGCGAATTAAAATTCACCTCTACCGGATAAGTTACCAGATAATCGCTAATATCCGATATTGTCATCGGCATTTTTTTGCCATGCTCGAGATTCAACAAATGATGCATCAAGCATAAAGGCTCAGAATAAACCGTGCCATTTTCCTCAATCGCCTTTAGCTTCCGCGCCCCGAAAGGTGTCAACTCTGCGATGATTTTATCCATGGTTTCGGTTAGACGTTCTTTTGCCTTATCCAATTGCCGGCGCTGGCCAAACTTTTCGGTTTTGAAGATAAACGAACGCACCAACTGCCCTATATTTTTCAGTGCGAAATTGCCGCCCTCATGCGCCAATGTAAAATAAAGGTCGTTGCTATAACCCTCTTGCCAATGATGGGCTTTTTTCCATTTTTCTTCGACATCCGCCGCAAAAATACCCTCATTGCCAGCTGGGGGGCTCAAATTCTTCCGCCGGCGCACAATATGCACCGTCGCGCAGAAATATGGATGCAATGCGAATGCCTGAAACACCCGACGCAGTTCTAGGCGGATATCCGCTTTTTTGCCGTTATGGGATGTTTCAAATTGATAGCCTTCAATTTTGAAGGTCTGCAATAACTCGCCATTTTTCGTAAGAAGTGTGGCCTCATCAAAATGGCAGGCGTAAGGGATATATTCCGCCCGCTCAACCGAAACTTCCATTGCAGACGAATTTTGTGTCATAATTTTCTTATAATAAAATTCCCTATGCTAATTTTTTGCTAGCATAGGGAACATATGTTGCTCATTAGTAAAGGCCTTTCAACGGCCTTTGATTTACTCACCAGTACCAGTAGTACCAGTACCAGTAATACAACCATTACCCTCACCAGCAAACTGACCAACAATTTTGCCTGCACCAAATATTGCAAAAATACCGATGGAAACGGCAACCGCTAAGCCCCAGGTTACTTTTCCGAAGAAAGCACCAATGCCAAGGAACACCACTGCTATGGTTGCAATAGCGCGCCCTACGTTACCGGTAATAGCCTGCACCACTTCGCAAAGCTTACCGCCAATACCACCAAAATCGGCATTTTGCGCATGTGCTGCAACCGGGGCCATGGTTAGACCCAAGCTCAGCATCACTGCAGCTAGAAAAAATTTAAATTTATGCGCCATTTTACTCTCCTCTTCTTATTAAACTTTAACGTATCACCCGCTCATTCGAATTTGTACTACACAATTGTGACAGTTTTGTTACAACCTATAGCAATTACTGCGTAATAATTATCAAAATACTACAAAAACCCTTATATAACAACCCATTAAAAAAACAAAGGAATTTTATGAGCCAGGCATTCGCACTGAAACTGAAAGAGAAACAACTTGAGCTCCCACCTGCTACCGCACCCGCTGCGAATTATGTGCCTTATACTATCAGCGGCAACCAAGTAATCATCTCCGGCCAATTACCAATGAAAGATGGCGTTGCCCAGTACATTGGCAAACTCGGTAAAGAATTCGGAATTGAAGAAGGCAAAAAAGCGGCGGAGCAATGCCTGCTCAACGTTCTCACCCACTTAAATGTCGCCTGCGGTGGCGATTTGAGCAAAGTAAAACGCTGCCTGCGCCTGGGTGTATTTGTCAATTCCACCCCAGATTTTACCGATCAACCTGCTGTTGCGAACGGCGCATCAGACTTAATGGTTTCGCTCTTCGGCAAAGCCGGCGAACATGCGCGCGCAGCAGTTGGCGTAACACAATTGCCACGCGGCGTTGCAGTTGAAGTTGAAGCTCAGTTTGAAATTGCTGTTTAGGAAGCAAATGAAGATAATGCAGCAAGAATATCTTCATGATCCCGACCTTACAATCGATAGTCCCTATGCCTTCTACAAAGATCTTTGGCTTGGATTGCGACCTTACGATCCCCCAACACTCTATCGACATATGGAGCGAAAATGGGCTGAAGCGCTGGTAAATGATGGCACTTTCCAAATTTCCCCTATGGCTCGGTATAGAGACGAGGCGGTTTCGAACGGCTCTATACATGATCAGCAAGATGGTAAACAGCGAACAGAACTGTCAGATGCCGATCTTATTTTCGAACGCACCAAAGAATTTGGAAGCTTTCAAATAATGAGTCCAAATCTAATTGTCGGCCCAGAAGGTCGATTCTTTGGTTATAATAGTCATCCATCTGACGAAGCAAACAATGAATATGTCTATTGTCTTTCAGAACGTGGCGACATACAGCTCTCAAAAGAACTTGATCCCAAGTATGATACTATCGTCAAAATTGAAGACCCAATCGGCCTGTTCTTACTTATCTGTAACGATCTATTAGAAAAAGAATTCACCAATCGCCCATTCGTAGGACATTGCATTTATGACGGCTCAAAGATTTGGAAAAATCCACTAGGCAAGGTAAAACATATCCCACGAGCATTACAGAAAAGAGCCGACCACGACTTTCAAAAAGAAGTACGTTTTGTCTTTCCTGCAATGCACCCGATTACAGGCCCAACCAACCTAACAATCCCCAAAATTGGAACCTACTGCACAATTCTATAGCACCTTTGAAAAGCCATAGTTAAGCGATCGAGGTTTCGACCCATTGGAATAGGCTGGATTTTGGCAATGCGCCTACTTTGGTGGCGGCTGGTTTGCCGTCTTTGAACAAAATAAGTGTTGGAATGCCGCGTACGCCATATTTCGTTGGCGTTTCTGGGTTTTTGTCGATGTTGACTTTGTATACATCGATTTTGCCAGCCATTTCAGTGGATAGCTCCTCGACGATTGGCAGCAACTGGCGGCATGGGCCGCACCATTCTGCCCAAAAATCAACTAATACTGGTTTTGTAGACTTCAGAACGTCTTGTTCAAAAGTGCTATCAGATGTTTCTTTTGTCATATCGTTTTTTACTCTCCCTTTGTTTCATTATGTAGGTAGCTCACCCCGCGAAGTCAAGCCACAGGATTTCGGGGGTCGCGGTATAAAGTAACCCCGCCCGTATGATCCTGCCCGGATAAAGCGGCGCAAGCAATTTTCGATAGGTTTCCATCTGCCGTTGATATTCCACAGGCACAATACGCGGAACCTCTCGCGCCGTCTTAAAATCGAGAATTATCACTTCTTCCGGCAACACTACCAACCGATCAATCCGCCCACTAAACTCAGCGCTCCTAACCGGCACCTCCGCCAGCGACACCGCCGGATCAAAATACGCCGCAAATTCCGGATGCACCATCACCCGCATCACCTCCGGCGATAACTCCGCTCCAAGCTCCAACTGCCGGTGAATCTCAATCCCTCGCGTAATCGCCTCTGAAGCCTGAGCGGCAGAACGCGTCACCGCACCCGCCTGCACAATTTCCTCTTTAGCCGCAGGTTGAGAAAGAAATTTCGGCAATGAAATCGTATGCGTCGTTTTTTCTCGCGCCACTTTTGGTACTGCAACTTCTTGCTGCGGATTATAAAGTCGTTTTGCCCTGCCACAAAATGCATGCGGCGCTAATATTTCTTCAGCCTTCTCTTGCTCCATCACATCCGCCACGGTTTTCGCCCACCATTCATCTTTAGCGCCAGAGAGTGTTTGCCAGCCAGTGATATAAAGCTCATCCTCTGCACGCGTCAGTGCCACATAAAGTTTCCGCGCATTTTCTGCTTCGTTAGAGGATTTTTCATGCTCTTTTAGTTTTTTGCCTACCTCCGGCAACGCATCTTTGAGCCATAGGAAATGTTCATCATCCATATACAGCGAAGCCCGCTGCGCCTGCGTATTCAAACTACGCGCCGCATCCGCCAAAATCACCACCGGCGCTTGCAAACCCTTCGCGCTATGAATCGTCAGAATCCGCAATTTATCGCCGGCTAATTCTGCTGTGCGCACAATTTCTACTTCGCGCTGCTCCATCCATTGCACAAAACCTTCGAGCGATGGCGTATGGGTTTTTTCATATTCCAATGCTTGGTCTAAAAACGCGCGGGTGATTTCTTCACTCTCTTCGCCAAGCCGAGCCATCGCCCGTGTTGCAGCGCCATCCGTTTCAAGCACATGCATGAACAGCTCAAATGGCGGCAGAAAATCCGTCAGGCGTAAATATTCTTTCAACCGCGCGATCGTTTCCTGATGTGCCGAGTTCTGTAAACGTTGCCATAATGTTTCATCGCCGCGTGCATGGCTCAAAGCGTAGAGATCATCTTCCTGCAAACCAACCAATGGCGATTTTAAAATGCAGGCGAGCGAAAAATCATCGCCCGGTAATAATAAAAACCGAGCGAGCGCCAGCAAATCCTGCACCCAAATATGCTGCTTCAGCTTCAACCGATCTGCGCCACCCACCGCAACACCACGCTGCTTTAATCCGCGCACGAGCCTATCCATCAAAACACCGCGTTCGCGCATCAGAATCAAAATATCACCAGCATGAATCGGTCGCCCTTTGGCTTCCAGCATACGACCTTCTTTGAGCCATTGCGCCACCGTATCACAAATCGCTGCCACTAATTTACGCTGCGGATCGGCTGGAATTTTGCGGCTGTCAGGCAGAATCCAGCCTTCATCTTCTGCCTCTTTTTCCTCCGAGATAATTGGCAATAACACCACCTGCCCTGCTTGTTTTTTGCGGTGTATATCGTGTTTGGGATAAAGCGTTTCACCTAATCGCTGCTGCATATTTGGATGCGCGAGCACACTATCCACCACGCGCAGCACCGATTCGGTAGAGCGATAAGAAAGCACTAATGTTTCCGGCGCGAATTGTTTTTGTGCTGCTAACGCACGGGCTTGAAACACGGCTTGCTGGCCATGAAATAATGCCGTATCCGCACCTTGAAAACGATAGATCGATTGCTTCGGATCACCTACCACAAATAAGGTGCGATCTGCTTGCGTAATACCCTCACCCGCAAAAAAATCATCGCAAATCGCTTCTATAATCGCCCATTGTTCTGGGCTCGTATCTTGCGCCTCATCAAGCAGCAAATGATGAATGCCACCCTCCAATTTATAACGCACCCACAGCGACGCTTCTTGCGATTCGAGCAATGCTTTTGTTTTGGTAATCAAATCATCATATTCCAACGCCTGCGCTTTCGCTTTTTCTGCATCAAGCAATTCGAAGAACGATTCTAAAATATTAAGTAAATGCAGTGTGCGCTCGGCCGTTTCTTTCGTGGCCATCTGCTCTGCAATCTCTAATGCACGCTGTTGCTCATCACGCGCAATTTGCTCAAGTGCTGGATATTTTTTTGCAGTCGCAGCAACCACCAAACGCTTTAATGGCTCGCCTTTTTGAGTAGTAAATATGCCGACATACTCTTGCCAATGTGCTTCATTATTTTTTTCTAACCATTGGCGCAACGCGATGCCGCGTGGGCGCTCTTCTTTGCTCTCACTTTCTTCCCAGGCTTTCGCCAGAATTTGAAGATTGGCGCTTTTGTTTATGCTTATATCTGCATGTACATTTTGCTTTAGTTTTTCTTGGGTCTCCGCCAATATTGGGCGAAGTTTTTTCTGCATATGGCAGGCTTTTTCGATGAGCTCGAATATTTCATTATCACGCAATTGCGCGGCGAGAAAATGGATTGAACTACGCAATTGCGGTTGCTGCACAGCTTGAGCGAATACGGTTTTTTTGAGTTGGGTTGCCTCTTCTTCATCAAGCACGCGAAAGCCTGGTGAGATGCCAGCCTCAAGTGGAAATTGGGCGAGCAGGCTTTGACAAAATCCATGGAGGGTTTTGATGTTCAGCGCATCGGGACGATCGACAACCTCAGCAAATAAAGCACGCGCTTTGGCGTGATGTTTGGCTTCTGCTTTGCGTTCTAAAATATCGGTGAGTGTGTGTTGCAATGCCGCTTCATCCATCTGCACCCATTCGGCGATTTTGTAGCGGATGCGGGCGGACATTTCTGCAGCGGCGGCGTTGGTAAACGTAACACAGAGAATTTTTTGCGGGGCAACATCTTCGAGCAATAATCGCAGAACACGGCCGGTGAGAACTTGCGTTTTACCCGTGCCAGCATTCGCGGAGAGCCAGATGGAATGCTTCGGGGCGAGGGCTTTTTTTTGCGCCGCGCTATACACAATTAATAATGATAGCGGATGAGATAGGGTGGCGCGATTTGTTCCATTTCACGCGGAACAATGCCCAGTTGTTTAAAACCCAGTGCGTTGTGATCGAGCACATTGTCATATTGTAGCAAGCGTACTTGATCGACCGTCAGCAGCGGCATCGGCAATAATTGCAAAATCGCGCCTTTGATTTTCGCGATGAAATAAGGAATCGGCAGCAGCAAATTTTTTCGATCAATCGTTTTCAGAATAAATTTCGCGATTTCTTTGAAGCTATACACTTTTGAGCCACCCAACTGATAGGTTTTGCCCTGCAATTCCGGTTTTTTAATAATCGCCAGCACCGCTTCCGCGATATCGCCGACATAAACTGGCTGAAATCTTGTAAAACCACCGCCAATCAATGGTAATACGGGGCTTAGTTGCGCTAAACGGGCAAACATATTGAGGAATTTGTCTTCCGCGCCGAACACCACACTAGGGCGCAAGATGGTAGCACCGGGAAATGCAGTAGCTACAGCCTTTTCGCCGCTTAATTTAGACCGCGCATAAAGGCTGGTTGTCGCTTTATCCACACCTAGGGCAGAAATATGGATAAATTGGGAAACGCGTTCGGCTTTGGCGGCTTTCGCTATATTTTCAGCGGCTTGAACGTGAATCGCCTGGAACGTCTGTTTACCACCTTGATATAAAATTCCAATCGCATTCACCACAATATCCGACCCACTAACAAGGCTCCGCAGAGAGGCTCCATCGCGGATGTTTCCTTGCCGCAACACGACTTCTCCCGCTGCGGCTGTGGTTTTGACCCAGCTACCGCGCTCTGGCGTGCGAGAAATGATTTGAACCCGGTAACCAGCTTTCGCAAGAGCAGCCGCTATATAGCTACCAACGAACCCAGAACCACCAAATATTGTTGCGATACCATTTTCCATAGGTTCTCTATACGCCACCGATACCTATTTTGGCAAGGCGTTAACAGATAATTAACTGCGCCCTGTTAACATTCGAGACATGCCAGCAATCATTATAAAAAATGACGATGAGTTTTTTGAAAAATTCAAAGAAGGATTAACCGGTTTTCTTACGCAGCATCCAGAATATGCCACGATAGATGGTAAAGCCAGCGGATATTTTTCCATAAGCCA
>CAIJLX010000057.1 GCA_903821695.1 uncultured Alphaproteobacteria bacterium
CCCTATCGAAAACTGGTGGGCAATACTCAAAACGCACATCCGAACGGCGTTAAAAGAAACCAGAAATCTCTCACAAGCAATACAAATTGCTTTCCAAAATATGAATTATCATAAATACCAATTTAATTAGGAAATACTATAGTGCATCATGAATACGCTGGAATGCCTCTGGTAATGATTTCTCTTCTAAAAAAAATAAACTCATATTTGCCCAGATGACATCGTATTTTTCTTTTACATTTAAATCCAACGCACCCTTTTGTACGACTTCTGCTATATGCTCTCTTTTGCTGACTATAGAAAACATATAGGGATCTGGATCCCACGCATGTATTTTTAGCGAAGGATTATCCTTACCTATAGTTTCGCTGTGGCGCCCTGTTCCACAGCCAAGATCGAGCATAAGTTCTGCCTTTTCAGGAATATGCGAGGTAAACCACTTAAAGCGCTCCTTATCCGCTGGCTCTAATTCCATGGTCCTTGCCGCGTATTTACTCCAATCGATATAATTATCTCTTTCGCGCATGTAATGAGAATAGCAAAAAAGTGTTAATGAAATATTAACCCAATTACAATTTCATCCCTGCAAACACCTCATAATCATATAAATCCAACAGTTTTTTAACTGCCTCACCCCGCGGCGAAGTAAGCTCAGGATCGCGATTTAATATATATGCCGCATCATCGCGGGCGATGGTGAGAAGCGATGTATGCACACTCAAATCTGCATGGCGAAAATCTGGGAAGCCGCTTTGTTTTTTGCCCACCATATCGCCCATACCGCGCAGACGCATATCAGCCTCGGCGATCTCGAACCCATCTTCCGTTTCGCGCATTACTTTTAGGCGGTCATGTGCGGTTCTGCCGGCGCTATCGGCATAAAGCAGCAAGCAACTAGAAGGTTTGTCGCCCCGCCCTACCCTGCCCCGCAATTGATGTAATTGGGAAAGGCCAAAACGCTCAGCATGTTCAATCACCATCACCGTTGCTTCGCGTACATCGACGCCCACTTCAATCACCGTGGTCGCGATTAAAATATCAATCTCACCCTTGCGAAAGGCTTGCATCGTTGGCTCTCGGTCGGCTTGTTTCATACGACCATGCACTAAGCCAATGCGTGGGTAATGCACTTTCATTGCTTCGAAGCGCTGCTCAGCCGCCGCCAAATCTAAATCCTCCGATTCTGCAACCAGCGGGCACACCCAATAAATACGCGAGCCTTGGGCGATCACCCGTTTTAATCCTTCGACCACTTCCATCAAACGTGAAAGCGGCAACACACGTGTATCAATCGGTTTTCGCCCAGCCGGTTTTTCGCGCAGGGTAGAAAGTTCCATATCGCCATAGCATGTGAGTGCAAGCGTGCGAGGAATGGGCGTTGCGCTCATCATCAACACATGCGTGCCTTTGGATTTTTCAATGAGTTGCAAACGTTGCTGCACACCAAAGCGATGTTGCTCATCAATCACCACCAATCCCAATTGTTTGAACGCAACACTTTGCTCGATCAATGCATGCGTGCCGATGACGAGATGCACCGCGCCAGTTGCGATATCCTGCTGCAATTTTTTCTTCGCTTTGCTTTGCGCAGTCAATAATTCAACGCGGATGCCGAGTGGGTTCAGCAATGCTTGGATCGTATTATAATGCTGGCGAGAAAGAAGTTCCGTCGGCGCCATTAATGCTGCTTGTGTGCCAGCTTCGATTGCTTGCAGCATCAGTAGCAGCGCGACAATGGTTTTACCGCTGCCAACATCACCCTGCAAAAGGCGCACCATACGATGGCCTTTTTTCATATCGGCGCTCAGTTCACACACCACTTCTTGTTGGCCTGTGGTTAACGTAAATGGCAGGCTTGCTATTAATTTTTGTACCAACATTCCATCGCCATTGAGCACCTGCCCGCTTTCGCGCGTATGTTTGCGGCGGGCCAATGCGAGCGCTAATTGATGGGCTAGTAACTCATCATACGCCAAACGCTGGCGGGCGGGTGAAAGTGGCTCTAACATTTCGGCGGATTGCGGATGGTGGAGTGAGAATAATGCTTCTTTCCAGCTGACGAATTTTTGTTTTTTGATGAATTCTGCGTCGCTCCATTCGGGATAATCCGGCAGATGCGGCAGGGCACGTTTTAAATAATTGAGAATCATTTTATTGCTAACACCAGCCGTCAACGGATACACCGGCTCCACCCGCCGTACTTCCGCTTCGCGCTCTAATGGAACGATATAATCCGGATGTGGCATCGTTAAAATATCGCCCGCCATTTCGACTCTGCCACTCACAATTCGCCACTGGCCGATGGGAAGTTGGCGTTGTAAATAATCGCCCTTCACATGAAAGAAAATGAGAACAATACGTTCGCCTTGCTCATCGCGGCACCAGATGCGGTAAGGTCTGCGCGAGGAGGGATGTGGCACGGGTTGGTGCTCTTCCGCTTCTAACTTGATGGTGATGATATCGCCGGCTTTGGCTTGGCCAAGTGGCGTGTTTTTCCGGCGGTCTACTAATGAGACGGGTAAATGAAACAACAACTGTTTTTGGTTTTGGATACCGAGTTTTTTCATCAATGCGGCCCGCTTTTCCGGAATGCCCGGAAGCGGCGGCAGCGGCGCGGAAAGGAAATCAGGCAACGGGTTCGATGATCGTGTTGCCGGCATTGAGTTCCGCCTCGCGTATCATGCGTTGGCATTGTTCGATTTGTGCGGTTGGCAAACCTTTGCCTGTCAGTTCAAAATAACTCGCAGTGAGCGTGACAGAAACTTTTTCCTTCGGCAATTCGACCGGATGCGCTTCAAACATCCAGCGAATACGATTGAGCGGAATTTTCGCATTTTCTTTTTTGGTTTCGAGCAACAACACCGCAACACGGTTAGGCTCAACATACCCCATCACATCATCTTCCCGCAGATTGGTGGTGACCACTTGCCCCATATGCTTGAACAAAATCTTGGAAGATTCCTGCCCATGTTTATGCGTGATTTCATTATATTGGTCGATGCGCAGCAACGCGAGACACGCACTTACTTTATTTTGCGCCACCGCCTCATTCACAATTTTCAAATATTTGAGGAACGAGGTCCGGTTCGGCAGCCCAATGATCGGCTCCAGCACATCTTGCTCTGGCGCTTCTGTCATCCCCAATTGCGCACGCAGGCTTTCGATCACTTTCAGACGGCTGATATGCAATTGAAAACGTGGGTTCTCATTATCGCTCATGCCACGTAAAATTTTTAGCGAAAAGCGAATCTCGCGGCCTTTTTTATGCAGCAATGCGAACTTCGAAATTTTGCTTAATACGGCCGACAAATCTTGAATCTCATCGCCAAATTCAAGATAGTTTTCGATCATATCTTGAATATTGCGCGGTAAAATCATCCGCAAATCTTTGCCGATCAATTCATCTGCATCGAGCGCCAAATGATGCTGCAAATCTGGGTCTACAGACATAATCGTCAAGGTTTTTTCAGCTTGGTTCTGAAGCACTTCCAGCTGCAAATCATCTCTGCGGGTAGCACTGCTCATTAGTTTATCACCTGTGAAACGGGATCAACCATTTTATCCGTATGCCGCCCTTGGAACATGGTAATGCCAAGCCCCTGGCCATATTCAATCGCCTGCGGACTATCACACCGGCATAACACGACACGCGCCGGCCCAATGCGTTTCACCGCATCTTCCATCGGCTTATGATTCACTTGTGCGAGCGCTGCGCGGCTATCCGCACTCCACAGCAATTTGATCAGATCAAAATCAAGCTGTTGGCGGTCAAGCTGGGTGAAGCCCTGACGTGTAAGCCCATCAATGCAAATCCGGTAGCCTAAATTATGCGCAAGGTTGCGTGCCGCGATATAGGCGTTCATATCGGCAAACACATCGGCGACTGAAATTTCTAAAATCAGCGATGGCTTCATTTGCATTTTGACACGCTGGTCAAACTCCGCAAATGCCGTAGAAAGAATGGTTTCGACATTAATATTAATGCTCACCGGCGAACGCATATAAAGGCTTGCCCGCGCGCCCAAAACGCTCAACACATGCAAATCCAGGCATTCGGTGAGATATTTGAACAGGCCTTTATTCGCCGTAAAATCGACCTGCATGCCGACTAGTTTACGTAAGTGCGGAATATTCACATAAATTTCTTCAAACACAGGCCGGATGCTGCCATCACGCATCACGATGCAAATCGGCTGGCGGCGGAAAGCCTGGCTTAAATCTGCCCGACGCAAATCACCTTCGATCATCGCCAGCCGCGAAAGATTGATCGGTTGCAACGCATTCGCTCCGCCATAACCCGAATTGGCATTTTGCGCGCCAGAGTCACGTGGCGGCGTATAAAAAGCAGGCGCACCCATGCTGGATTCGGCGGCACGGTTACGAGTACTGCCCATAAATTTGGTGCGGCAAATTTCCTGTACGTCGCGCCATTGGAAACCCAAATCATACACTTCGCAGAAATCTTTGGTCTCCTCGCCGTTCATGTCATACGCGAGCGGATCATCGACAAATAAATAACGCAGCTGGAAAATCGCTTTTTCGATGAGGCCGCGGTCATTGCCGGGGTACATCAGCACCACATCGGAATCCTGCGTGAGTGCCACAGTCGCATCCGTGTCACGAAACAAATCCTGCAATACGTTAACCGCGATTTTGAGTTGATAGTCGCTGCGGTAATGTTCTTGCAGGCGCGAAAGATGGAACAGCACGAAGTAATGGCCGGAGCCATTTTCCTTCAAACCCGTCACCAATTCCAGCAGCTTACCTTCCGGCGCAGACAGTAATAATTTCATACACTTATGGTGTAGCAAAACCTGTAAGCCACGAAAAGGATTTTATGCAGCTTGCTCCGGCAAACACACCGCGCGCGAGCTATCTGCGCGCAAGAAAGACACAATCTCCGTCACCGCGCTGGTTTCCGGATGGCTATTTGCGAGATTTTCTAAGCGTGCTGCGAACGTACCGGATTGTAAAAACAGCTGGTCAAACGCCGCCCGCATATTCTGAATTTCCTCACGCGAAAAGCCTCGGCGTTTCAAACCGATGAGATTTAACCCCACCAAATGCGCACGTTTACCGGTCGCCTGGCCATAAGGAATCACATCATTCTCAATCCCGCTCATCCCGCCGATCATTGCGTGGTGGCCAATGCGCACGAACTGATGCACCGCCGAAAGCCCGCCAATAATCGCGTGATCACCGACATGTACATGTCCCGCGAGCGTTGCATTGTTTGCCAGAATCACTCGGTTGCCCACCTGGCAATCATGCGCCACATGTGCACCCATCATGAACAAGCAATCATCGCCAACTACCGTTGTCATCCCGCCACCTTCCGTGCCAGGGTTCATCGTGACATGCTCGCGGATTTTATTGCGTTTACCGATGGTCAATGTCGAAGGCTCACCATGGAATTTCAAATCCTGCGGCGCGGTGCCGATCGAAGCGAACGGGAAAATTTCGGTATCTTCACCAATGGTCGTTTTGCCATCGACCACTACATGCGCATGCAACCGCACACGATCGCCCAGCACGACTTCCGCGCCAACTACGCAGTAGGGCCCGATATTTACGTCTTTACCAAGTTTGGCGGAGGGGTCGATTATAGCAGAGGGATGAATAGACATACGGAGGATATAGCAAGCCAATCCACCCATGTTTGTTACAAATTGTTACGGGTCTAGCTGCCCATAATCATGGCGGTCACCAGCGCTTCAGCAACCAATACGCCTTCAACCTTCGCCTCACAGCGAAAGCGCCACACATTGCCACGGCTGCGGTCTTTAGTGACGTGAATATGCAATGTATCACCAGGGCCAACCGGCTTGCGGAAACGGCATTCGTCGATCGACATAAAATAGACCAACTGGCCTTGCGCCTTTTCGCCCATAGTTTCGACCACCAAAATGGCGCAGGTTTGTGCCATCGATTCGATAATCAGCACGCCCGGCATCACCGGTTTTCCTGGGAAGTGGCCAGGGAAGAACGGCTCGTTGATGGTCACGTTTTTCACGCCCACGGCGCTTTCGCCCAGCACTATATCTTTCACCTTATCCACTAGCAGGAATGGATAACGGTGCGGGATCATTTTCATGATCTGTTCAATGGAAATCGTGGTCGTTGTCATGATGTTTCGTCTGTGTCCGATGAAAACTCGTTTCTCTTGGTAAATTCAGACTTTGTCAAGTTTTTGAGTGCAAGTGTCTGCTTATGCCACTCGCGCATTGGCATCGCTGGGCTGCCGCCAATATCCATCGGGTGCTCCACGCTGCGCATTACACCGCTTTTCGCGGCAATCCGCGAACCACCGGCAATATTAATATGTCCTGCAATTCCCACCTGCCCGCCAACCACGACATAATCGCCCAATTGCGTGCTACCCGAAATGCCGACCTGCGACACGATAATGCAACCTTTACCCAGCCGCACATTATGGCCAATTTGCACCAAATTATCAATTTTGACGCCGTCACTAATCACCGTATCCGGCGCGGCGCCACGATCAATCGTCGTGCCTGCACCAATTTCAACATCATTGCCAATCACCACTTTGCCTAATTGCGGCACCTTAATATGATGCCCACGCTCGGTCGCAAAGCCAAAGCCATCCTGCCCAATCGAAGCCGATGGATGAATAATCACCCGATCGCCCATCATCGTATAGGCAATATGGCAATGCGCACCAATTTTACACTCCTTGCCTATCATCACCCCATGTCGCAATACCGCACCAGAACCTATGAACGAACCATCGCCCACCACTACATCGGCCTCAATCACCGCATAAGGTTCAATCGCACAACCCGCGCCAATCTGGGCTGTTGGGTGAATGACCGCAGTTGGATGAATTTTTGCTTCCGGCTGTAATTCGGGATAAAACAACCGCGCGATTTTGGCATAGGTTGCATACGGGTTTTCGCTAATTAACAGCACCATACCTTTGGGCGCCATCGGGATCAACCGTGCACGTGCCACACAAGCGCCTGCCTGGCTCTCCGAAAATTGCTGCGTATAACGGCTGTTGTCTAGGAAACTAATATGCTCTTCAGTGGCCTGGCCCAGTGGCGCCACATCCGCAAACATCCGCCCACCGAGCTCTGGCTGATACAGTTCTGCTTCTACAGCATCAGCCAGCGCGCGGGCGGAAAACGGCCCTTTCCGGTCATAAAACCGTGAATGGGGCATTGGCCTAGTTTTTCACGTCTTTGATTTCGACATTCACCGTCGCGAGCTTGCTGTTCAGCGCGGCCAATACTTCACTGGAAATATCCATATTGCTTTGGAAATACAAAGCCTGCGAAGCCGGAATAGCAATGGTAAAACCTTTATCTTCCGCGATGCCTTTGATGATTTCTACAACAGTTTTCTGAACGGTGCCGAGCGCTTGGGTATAAGCATTCTCAAGCTGAGCACGTTTTTTCTGCACATCGCGTTGCACGCCAGCTACTTTTTCTTGGAATTCTTTACGCTTTTTCTCGAACGCATCAGCGGAAAGCGATGCTTTTTGTTTGCCAAGTGCTTGATCTTCTTTCATCAGGCTTTCTTCCTGCTTGTTGATTTGCGCCTGGAATTCGTTCTTCTTTTTCTCGAGTTGCTTATTGATATCTTTAGTCGCGGTTGATTCCGACACGATTTTCTGGATATCAACAATCGCGATTTTTGGTGCATCGGCTGCTTGTGCCTGGAAAGCAGCAAGTAACATAATAACAGCAAGGCTTAATAGACGTTTCATAGAGACTCCTTAGGTTAAAAATTTATAAACGTGTGCCGAAACTAAAGCGCAAGCTTTGTGTTTGGTCAAACTGATTTTTGCGGAAGGCATGGGCCATATCAATACGGATCGGCCCCACTGGCGATGCCCAGCTAACACCTGCACCAAACGAAGCCCTTAATGTCGAATCATCCGCAATTTCAGGCCCCGTCGAATCCACATTATAGAGCGAGCCCGCATCCATAAACACCGATCCCGAAAGCCCCAATTCATCTGGCGTGCCCAATGGGAACTTAAACTCGGTCGAACCGGTATAATAAATATTACCACCGAGCGAATCCAATGTCGTTGTATCGCGTGGGCCAATACCATCTGTTTCAAAGCCACGGATATAATTACCACCGATAAAGAAGCGGTTGTTAATCCGCACATCTTCACTGCCGAGGCCGAAAATATAACCACCACGACCGGTAAAGCTTAACACCCATTTATCGCTGATCGTTGGGATATAATAAGACCCGCGCAATTCATGCATCAAATGTTTCGCATCGCCACCCAAGCCCGCCACATCCTGGTTCACGCGGATGTAATAACCTTCGGAAGGATCAAATTTATTGTCGCGCTTGTCATAAATAAAGCTCTGGCCGACGAGCGAAGTAACGGTTTGGCCCTCTTGATCTTTAATGAAGCGTGATGCGGTATCAAGCACGTTCGTAATCTGGTCATCGCGCAAGCTATAATGCACCGAATGGGTCAAATGCTCGGTAAATGGATAGGCCGCGCGCAAGGTGACGCCCTTACTGTCACTATCAAACGAACTTTCCGATTGGCGATCGCGACGTTGGTCAAAGATATCAAACCCGGCCGCAATTTCGCGACCCAAGAAATAAGGTTCGGTATAACTTAAGCCAACTTCCTGACGACGTGCGGCCAAAGTGCCACTCACTTTCAAGAACTGCCCGCTACCCATCAAGTTGCGCTCGGTAACGCTGATATCCGAAAGCACGCCATCACTCGTCGAATAACCGCCACCAATCGTCAATTCGCCGGTCGATTTTTCTTCAACATTGACGTTGATGTTCATTTTATCAGGCGTTGCACCCTTCTGATTCTGGATATCGACATTGGTGAAATAGCCCAAATTCTTCAAGCGTTGCTGTGAACGACGGAGCTTGGAAACGTTATACGGATCGCCCTCCGCCAAACGGAATTCGCGGCGAATTACCTCATCTTTGGTGCGTACGTTGCCAGTGATGTTGATTTTGTCCACATAGACCCGTGGCGTTTCCGCGATCGCATAATTAATGCCGATCGTGCGCGCTTTCGGATCGCGGTTATATTGTGGATCGATATTCACGAACGCATAACCCTGTTCACCGAGCGCTTCGGTCATTTTATCAACGGTTTGGTCAATTTCCTCAGCGTTAAATATCTCGCCTGGCGTGCTCGCAATAATTTCCTGCAGTGGCTCTATTTTCACTTTCTCAATATGGCTTTGCACACTCATTTTGCCGAAGGTGTAACGCTGACCTTCTTCAATCGTGAATGTGATGTAGAACGAATCTTTTTCCGGCGTTAGTTCCGATACGGCCGATAATACTTTGAAATCGGCAAAGCCTTTCGAAATATAATAACGGCGCAGTAATTCTTTATCGAAATCCAAACGATCCGGATCATAGCTATCATCGCTCGAAAGGAAGCGATACCACGCAGTTTCCTTGGTCTGGATAGAATTGCGTAATGTGCCTGCGCTATAATATTTGTTGCCGACAAAGCGAATACGACGCACTAGCGATTTATCGCCTTCGCTAATTTCAAACACCAGATTCACCCGGTTTTGATCAAGCTGAATCACTTTCGGTGTCACTTCCGCCAAGAACCGCCCGCTTTTTTGATAAACCGCCAGCAACCGGTTCACATCATTTTGCAAATCCGATTTGGTGAGCACCGAACGCGGTTTAAGGCGCATTTCTTTTTCGAGATCACCCTTATCAATGCGCTTATTGCCTTCAAACGCAATCTCATTGATGACCGGGTTTTCTTTTACTTTTATCGTCACGACAGAGCCACGGCGCTCGATAACCACATCATCAAACAGCTTGGTCTCATAAAGCGCTGCAATCGCCGCATCGACCTTGATCGGGTCATACATATCGCCGGGTTTGATACCGATATAAGAAAGGATGGTGCCTTGCTCGATGCGCTGGTTGCCCTCAACCGCGATCGATTGAATCACCTGATCGTTCGCCGCAAAGCTAACAAGCGGCGTAAGTGCAACAAAAAGGAAGAAAAAAACTAGTCTAAAAAACATTCAAATGCCGCAGATCGTTATAGGTTGCAAACACCATTAGCAGAACTAAAAGCGAAAAGCCAACACGGTATCCCCACTCCTGCACGCGCTCTGCCATTGGCCGGCCTTTTACAGCCTCTACGCCGTAAAATAAAAGATGCCCACCATCTAAAACGGGAATTGGCAGCAAGTTAATCAACCCCAAATTTACCGACAGCACCGCCATAAACCACAGCACGACAGACAACCCTTTATTCGCAGCCTGCCCCGAATATTGCCCAATGCGCAAAATGCCTGAAAGCTCATCCGAACTACGCGCACCCACAATCATTTGACCGATGGCTTTGAGTGTATTGGCAGAGATATTATACACTTCGACAACCCCAGCCGGAATCGCTTCCGTTACACCCATAGGTTTATAAATCACCGACGAAGAACTAATCCCAAGCAGCCCAACGCGAACTTTATTGCCGAAAACATCGGTGGTCTCAGTCAATTTCGGCGTGATGAAGCGGCGGATGATTTGGTTATCGCGGACAAATACAATTTCCAACTTCTCGCCCGGATGCATATTCGCGATCGCGCGCAAATCTTCAAACCGCACTATATCCGTGCCGTTCAATTTTTTAATCATGTCGCCTTTTTTGAGGCCAATGAGTTCCGCTGCGCTCTCACGTGAGACGCCGCCAATTTCAGGTGCGGTTTCGGGGCGACCATAAAACAGGAAAAATCCGGTGAGGATAACAATGGCGAAGATGAAGTTAAACAGAGGGCCTGCAACAACGATCGCAGCTTTTTGCTTCAAATTCTTGTGGTAAAACGACACGGCTTTTTGTGCCTTGGTCATTTTGGTTAATACTGCGCGATCGGGTGCGCTCGCCGCATTGCCGTCGCCATACATTTTGACGTAACCACCGAGTGGCAGCAGCGATATTTTCCAACGCGTGCCGTGTTTATCGTTCCAGCCGAAAAGCTCGGTTCCGAAGCCAATGGAGAAGGTTTCAACACGTACGCCGCAACGGCGCGCGACCCAGAAATGGCCGAACTCATGCACAAAAACGATCGTTGAAATAATGACGATAAACGCGAGGAACGAATGAATCAGTTCAGGCAGCCATTCCATTGTTTTTTCCAATCAGGTTGAGCGTTAAAGCGCGCGCTGCAGCATCCGCCGCGAACACATCTTCGAGGCAAGATACTGCATGCGAAGGAATGCTGGCAAGGGTTTCCGCAACTATCTTTGTAATATCTAAAAAGCCGATCCGCTTTTCCAAAAATGCTTGCACCGCGATTTCATTGGCTGCATTGAGCGTAATCGTAGCAGTACCGCCAGTTTTAAGCGCATCATACGCCAATTGAAGCGCCGGGAATTTCGCGTGGTCGACCTCCAAAAACGTCAATTTTCCAATCGCCGCGAGATCGAGATTTTTCACCGGCGCCGAAATCCGCTGTGGATAAGCGAGCGCATAGGCAATCGGCGTCATCATATTCGGGTGGCTTAAACCGGCCAGCACCGAACCATCGACATAATGCACGAGCCCATGAATGATCGATTCCGGATGAATCACCACTTCAATTTGCTCGCGCTTTACCGGAAATAAATAAAACGCCTCAATCACTTCAAGGCCTTTGTTCATCAACGTCGCCGAATCCACCGAAATTTTGGCACCCATCTGCCAGTTCGGGTGCTTCACCGCCTGCTCCGGCGTAATCGCGGAAAGATTTTGGGTGTGGAGGAAAGGCCCACCCGAAGCCGTCAGCGTTATTTTCTCGATCGCCTGTGGTGCTTTTGCATCAAACACTTGGAACAATGCATTATGTTCCGAATCGACTGGCAAAATTTTAACGCCATGCCGTTCTGCTTCTTGCTGCAGCAAATCTCCGGCGCAAACGAGACATTCTTTATTCGCCAGCGCAATCGTGCTGCCTGCTTTAATCGCGGCGAGCGTCGGCTTTAACCCTGCCGCACCAACGATGGCGGAAATAACACAATCCGCTTTACGCGCCATCGCTTCGGCAATTGCGGACTCACCAGCGGCGGCTTCGATGCCAGTACCGGCGAGTGCGGATTGTAAGACAGAAAAATGAGCTTCATCAGCGATAACGGCGATTTTTGCTTTGGCGTTAATGGCTTGTTCGGCGAGCAACGCAGCGTTCGATTGCGCGACCAAAGCTTCCACTTGAAAACGTTCGGGATGCTCTGCAATGAGAGCCAGTGCAGATTTACCAATCGAACCCGTTGCACCTAATATGCTAATACGGCTCACGGTTTTCCCATCAGCATGAACATGAGCATCACAAAAGGTGCCGCCGTCACAAATCCATCGACGCGATCCAACACCCCGCCATGGCCCGGAATTAACGTGCCACTATTTTTAACACCGCACAGGCGCTTAACATACGATTCGAGCAAATCACCGCCCTGCGAAACAACAGCCGTCGCCGCACTCAGCCAGAATAATTTACCGATGCTGGGCATATGGGAGCTGATCGCAAATAAAATGCCGACCAACGAAGCAAGCACCGCACCGCCAATCAATCCCGCCCATGTTTTCCCAGGGCTAATTGCAGGCGCTAACCGCGCACCGCCAATCAAGCTACCAGCAAAAAATGCGCCGATATCGGTTGCCCAGACCACGCTTAATAACCAGATGACTACCCAACCGCCATGATAGGTCTCTAAACCACGCAGCCATAATAAGGATGCACCGGCAATCGTGATATAAGTTACACCGCGCCAGTGCCATTTTTGGCGGGTGGAGGCATCACCTTCAATATTTGCTGTGATATTCTGCCATTCAAAGCTCATCAACACAGCAATCACCAGCACTAATAAATTAAACCACAAGCCGCCCACGATAACCGCAAATAGCACGACGGGTGCCATCATGACGGAGGAGCGGACGCGTGCCTCCAAATCATCAGGGAGCTTGGTATTGAATCTATTTTTAGCGGCGGCCAAAGCGTCTAACACGGCGCGTAAACTCCTCTATTGCTTTATCAAATACAGCCGCATCGAAATCCGGCCATAATGTTTCGGTGAAATATAACTCTGTATAAGCCATTTGCCACAACAAAAAATTGCTGATGCGCAGTTCGCCACCCGTGCGGATCAATAAATCCGGGTCAGGCATGCCTGCCGTATAGAGATAATCCTCTAATTTTCCGCCGTTTTCCGCCATTTTCCGCGCCGCCATTTCGAGCTCCTGCCGGCCGCCATAACTAAGTGCAATCTGCAGGTTAAGGCCGGTATTGGCGATGGTTTTCGCTTCCGCCTGTTCTATTTGTAGATTCAAATCCTTATCGAACTTGCTGCGGTCGCCAATCACCCGCAAGCGGATATTATTCTCATGCAGTTCTTTAATTTCGTTTTTCAGATAATGGCGCAGAAGCCCCATCAAATCGCGCACTTCTTCTTCCGGCCGCTGCCAATTCTCAGCCGAAAACGCATAAATCGTCAGATACGGAATTTTATGCTCGATGCAGGAACGCGTTGCCTTACGTGTCGCTTCTGCACCTCTGCGGTGACCTTCCAGGCGCGGCACACGTTTTGCCTCTGCCCAGCGGCCGTTGCCATCCATAATAATTGCGACATGTTTCATAAGGAGGTTTTAGGTTACAGGTTTTAGGTTACAGGTTGGAGGATCGCTAAAACCTATAACCTCAAACCTAATACCTTAAATTTGCATGATATCTTTTTCTTTAGCGACGAGAATCTCATCAACTTTCTTGATGTAGCTATCAGTCACTTTCTGCACTTCCTCGCTTTTGCCAGCGATTTCATCTTTAGAAATGCCGCCATCTTTTTCCATTTTCTTCAAATCGTCCATCCCATCACGGCGGATATTGCGGATGGCAACACGCTGCTGCTCACCATATTTCTGCGCGACTTTCACCAGCTCCTTACGGCGCTCACCGGAAAGTTCCGGCGTAGGCACACGAATCACCTGCCCTTCCGCCGCTGGGTTTAAACCAAGCCCAGCAATCCGGATCGCTTTTTCAACCGCAGCCGCCATCGCCCTGTCCCATACCTGCACAACCAACATTCTCGATTCCGGCACGCTGACAGAGGCCAACTGATTAAGCGGCATCATCCCGCCATAGGCTTCCACTTGCACGGTATCCAACATCGAAGCAGAAGCCCGGCCGGTGCGCAGACCTTTCATTTCTTCCTGAAATGTATGGAGTGCCCCATCCATGCGTTTTTTCAAATCATTCATGTCAAATGCCATAAGTGCCTCATCTTTGTTTTGTTGCCTAGATATAACGGCTCAGTATTTAAGCGCAAGAGGGAGCTTTTTTCGTCATCCTCGGGCTTGACCCGAGGACCTCCCTCAGCTTGTTGTACGAGATCCTCGGGTCAAGCCCGAGGATGACAATAGGAATAAAACTGCTAAACACTATCCCCATGCAATTTTCAAACGAAGAATGGTTCACGAAAGCCAAAGCCGTCACCCCTGGTGGGGTTGATTCCCCTGTCCGCGCATTTAAAGGCGTAGGCGGCACCCCGCGTTTCATGCAATCCGCCAGCGGTGCGACGCTAACCGATGTCGAAGGCAAAAAATATATCGATTATTGCATGAGTTGGGGCCCCCTCATGTTCGGCCACCGCGACGCCGAAATTGAAGCCGCTATTATAGATGCATTGGCCAAAGGCTGGACCTATGGCACCGCCTCGCCTTATTCGGTGTTATTGGCAGAGCTTATCGTCAAAGAAATCCCCTGCGTTGAAAAAATCCGCTTCGTCAATTCAGGCACCGAAGCCGTGATGTCCGCCCTACGCGTCGCTCGTGGTGCCACCAAACGCACGAAAATCGTAAAATTCGATGGCTGTTATCATGGCCATGTCGATAGCCTTTTAATCCGCGCCGGCTCGGGCCTTGCCGAAATGGCTTCGCCCGATAGCGCTGGCGTAACCCCTGCCCAAGCTGGGGATACTATTGTTGCACCACTGGATGATGAACAAGCCCTCGAAACCATTTTTAAAACTCATGGCAATGAGATTGCGGCACTTATTATTGAACCCTTGCCCGCCAATAATGGTCTGCTGCCACAACGCCCGGAATTTTTGAAATTCCTACGCGAGGTTACAACGCGCTATGGCGCATTGCTGATTTTTGATGAAGTGATGTCTGGTTTCCGCATCGGCTTTGGCGGCATGGCAGAAGAAACGGGCATCACGCCCGATCTAATTACATATGGAAAAATTATCGGCGGTGGGTTTCCTGTAGGGGCCTATGGCGGCAGAAAAGAACTCATGGATTTAGTTGCACCCCAAGGCCCTGTCTATCAAGCAGGCACCCTCTCTGGCAACCCTGTCGCGATGACCGCTGGCATCACCATGCTCAAAAAATTATTAAACGAAAAACCATTCGCTAACTTACAAAAAGCGACCGAATCACTTGGCAAAACAGTAGAAAAAATCGCTGCGAAATATGCGCCTTATCCGATTACCGTGCAATCACACGGCTCAAAATTCTGGATGATCTGTGGCGAAACAAAAGGCACAGTGCGCCACATCAACCAAATTCCGCCGGAACATAAGGAACGTTTTGCTGGAATTTTTCATGGCTTATTAAAACGTGGTTTTTATTTAGCGCCTAGTGGATTTGAAGTCGGATTTATGGCAACAGTACACACGTCGGAAATCAACGCCGCCTTCGCCACCGCTTTTGAAGATGTTTTAAAAGAACAACAATAATATGCAAAAAAAATGCCCTATACCTAATCCTACAGTTCGGGTGCGCATGCTCGTGCTCTTGGAATTGCTGCGCTCCGCATTGATGCTCGCCATCATTATCTGGTGGGGTTGGCTGTTGATTGATGCCAATAAAGACCGCCAAATGATTTATGGTGAAGCCGCCGCCATGATCGTACTCGTTTCGTTAAGCACTTTTTTATCGCTCTGGTTTTACTTGCGCGATATCCGCCGCGCTCGCGAATTAAAATCCTTCTTCGCCTCTATGGCACATGAATTGCGCAATCCCCTTGCAAGCATTCGTTTGGGCGTGGAAGCCTTAGCTCAAAAAACAAAATCACCTATAACGACTCGCTTAATTAATGATACTTCACGCCTAGAAGCACAAATCGAACGCGGCCTGGAATTGGCACGCGTCGAAAGCGGAAAAATGCTGCCGCTCACCGGAGTTGATTTAGCCCAAAGCTGGAAACGTGCGCTCACTTTGTTCCCACTCTCCGAACAAAACCGCCTAAAAATCACCCAAGGCAAATTCACCTTCGTGTTGGCGGAAGAACAATGCGTACAGGTTATTTTCCGCAATCTCATCGAAAACGCACTGGCACATGCCGGCAAAAAAACAGTCTCGATATTTATCCATGCTGAAACCAAAGATGATCAAGTGATGGTTACCTTCCGTGATAATGGCGCAGGCTTTATCGGCGATAAAAGAAAATTGGGTCAGTTATTTTACAAAGGCAAACAATCCAAAGGCACCGGCCTTGGTTTGCATTTAATTCAATCATTAATGCGAGCGCAACGCGGAAGTGCTAAATTTAAAGGCGACGATGGTTTCGCCGCTATCCTCACCTTCCAAAAGGTATAACATGCCAAAAAAAATTCCATTATTGTTGGTTGAAGATGAAGAAAATCTCGGCGCTACATTGAAGGAATTATTAGAGGGCGAGCATTATGCCGTCACCTGGGCGAAAGATAAAAAAAATGCGCTGGTGGATATTAAAGCGATTCCATTTGATATCGCATTGCTCGATGTAAACTTGCCCGATGGCACCGGTTTTCAAGTCGCCGAAAGCTTGCAAAACACCGCGATGATTTTCCTCACCGCGATGAGCGACCCCGAGCATCGTGTCCGCGGATTACAACTGGGCGCAGAAGATTATATCGTCAAGCCGTTCCATTTTCAGGAACTCACCCTGCGAATTAAAAATGCTTTAAAACGCAAAGATTATATCCAGAGCACCAGCCCGATCGCCCAAATTGGCAGCATAAAAGTCGATTTCACGCGCTTCACATTAAACGACAAACCACTCGCCGCGAAAGAGGCAAAGCTCCTTAAACTACTCTATGATCGCCGCGGAAAAGTGGTAAGCCGCGATGAAATTTTAAACCATGTTTGGCCCCGCGAAACTTACCCCACCGCCCGCACGGTCGATAATTTTATTTCCAAATTGCGCAAATTGCTCGGCCCCGATAGCATCAAAAGCATCCGTAGCGTGGGCTATCAATTGAGGGAAGAATGAACTTATTCCAACAAACATTAGAACGAAAAAACAATTCGGGTATTCCGCCTATCTGGTTTATGCGCCAAGCCGGGCGTTATCATTCCCATTATCAAAATCTGCGTAAAACACATAGCTTTCTCGATGTCTGCAAAAAACCCGAGGTGAGCGTCGAGGCAGCGTTGGGCCCAGTGCAAGATTTTGATTACGACGCTGCAATTTTATTTTCTGATATTTTATTCCCACTCGAAGCAATGGGCATCGAACTTGATTTCAACCCCGCTCCCCATCTCGGCCATTTGCTCCATTCTGTCAGCGATCTAAAATATTACCAAACAGCAAAAGATCCACGCAGCTATTTCAAATTCCAAGCTGATGCCCTTAGACTTCTCAAGCAAAAATTACCGACAGAAAAAGGCCTAATCGGTTTCGTCGGCGGCCCGCTCACTATTTATCAATTCGCTGTTTCCGGGTCTGGCAAAAACGAAGGCCCTATCCCCGGCATTGAGAGCAGCCGCTTCTCCGGCTTCATGGAAAAACTTATTCCATTATTGATCGAAAACATGTTGGTACAAGCGGAAGCCGGCATTGACTGCATCGCCATTCTCGATAGCTGCGCCGGTAAAATTTCGAAACAGGACTATTGGGATATTTATTTGCCCTACCTCTCCCGCCTCATTTGCGCCTTCAAAGGCCAAATGCCTCATATTCAATTGGTGTATTATTCCAAAGGCACCCACGCCGAATATTGGGATTGCTTGGCGGGTTTACCAATTGATGGCCTAGGGATCGACCACACTAATAACCTCGCCAAAACTCTAAAAGATTATGGTACACGCTATGCGATCCAAGGCAATATCGACCCCGAATGGATGCGCCTGCCATGGGCGCAGTTGAAACCGAAATTGGAAACTGTTTTCGCGGAAGTAAAAGCACTGCCCCAAGAATGCCGCAAAGGCTGGATTTGCGGGCTTGGACACGGCATTCTGCCGGATGTGCCGGAAGCAAATGTGAAGCAATTTGTGACATTGGTGCGCGAGTTCTTTGGCAGGTAGTTCTACTCCTGGGCGACAACTCTCAAGAAAGTCGCCAAACACCGATTAATTTAGTAAAAGAGATTAATGCTCGGCGGTTTAAACCCACTCAAAGAACAAGCGACTATTATCGGCGGCGGCATCTCGGGCATGCTTGCAGCCTATTATCTCGGCGATCGCGGATTCGAAGTGTCGCTGCACGAAAAGGGCCCTTGGGTCGGCGGGCTTTTAGATACCACCCATTATTCCTATGGCATGGTCGAACAATCCGCCCATTCGATTCGCGCCTCCAAACCCGTGTTGCAGCTATGTGCCGATATTGGTGTTGAACTAACACCACTTAAAGGCAGCCAATCTTCTTATATTTTCCGCGATGGAAAATTGCATCGCATGCCCCTTTATTTCGGCGAGACATTAGCAATGATCGCGCGGATGGTCAGCCGGCCGAAGGTGGGCGAAAAGAAAACACTAGAAGAGTTTGGCCTACGCCATATGGGAAAACCGGCAACCGATTACTTACTCGCCCCCATGGCCTTCAGCATTTACGGCGCGCGGCCCTCGGAATTACAGGTGCCCGAAGCATTTCCGCGCTTCAATTTAGAACCATCCCGCAATTTATTTTCGCACATGCTTGAGCGAAAAATAAAAGGCCGCGGAAGCGCCCCCATGGTCGCACCCAAATACGGTATGGGCGATCTAGTCAAAAAACTAGAGGCAGCCCTGCGCACTATGCCCAATGTGGCCCTACATACCCAAAGCGAAGTCACCTATTTAGAACCCGGCGAAAACCGCATTCTCGCTACGCCCGCTTATATAACAGCGAAATTAATTGCCGATGAAGACCCTTACACTGCTTCATTATTAGCAGATGTGAAATATGCACCATTGATCACAGTCACCGTGTTTCTCGAGCGCGATTCCATGCGGCATTTCCCCAATGGCATGGGGGTATTGATCCCGGAAGTAGAACAAATTCCTATTCTTGGCATATTATTTAATTCTTCCAACTTTGAAGGCCGAGTAGTTGATATTGGCATCGAATCTCTCACGGTATTATGTAGCGGAACACCGCATCCGGAATTAATCGATAAAGATGATACGGAAATTGAAGCTCTTATTACTGACGCGTTGGATAAAGTTTTAGGCCTCAAACAACCGCCGCTTAAGATGCATATCACCCGCTGGGAAAAAGCCATTCCGCTTTATAACGCCCATCTCGCACTGGCGCAGCAGCGTGCACGCGAAGGCTGGGGCGCATTGCTGGGCAACGTATTGTTCGGCAATTATACGGGCCAAGTTTCCATCCGTGGGTTGATTGAAGATAGTCTGCATTTTACAGAGAATGAGGCATAATGTTCCGCCCCGATGTCACCGATCTGCACAGTTTTTACAGCACCCCCTTGGGCATGGCGACCTGCCGCGCACTGCGTTGGGCCATCCGCCAATTGCTGCCAAGTAAACCAGAAAACACCGTGCAACAAATGATCGGCCTCGGTTACGCGCTGCCCTATCTGCTGCCATTTTTGGAACAAGATAAAAACCGCATCGGCGCCGTAATGCCAGCCGGTCAAGGCGTCATCCATTGGCCACGCAATAATACGGATAACCTCACTGTCCTCGCCGAAGAAACCGAATTGCCTTTCCATAACCAAAGCATCGATAAAACCCTCATCATCCACTCGCTTGAATTCACCGACATGGAATTATTCTTGCCCGAACTCTGGCGCATTCTCTCCCCAGGCGGACAAGCCCTATTCATCGTGCCGAGTCGCACCGGATGTTGGAGCCGCGCCGAAAAAACGCCCTTCGGCCACGGCAGACCCTATAGCGCCATGCAGTTGGAAAAAGCGTTGAAGGAAGCCTTCTTCATCCCTGTCAAAACCACCCACGCTTTGTTCATGCCGCCCACGCAAATAAGAGGTTTGCTGCATTTTTCGCGATTATTAGAGCGCATCGGGCATTTTCTGGGCCTGCCATTTGGCGGTGTGGTGATGGTGCTTGCCGAAAAACGCGTGCATGCGCCGATAAATGGCCTAAAAAAGCCCGCTTTTGTGCCTGGACCTGCTCGTGCAGCGATAGGATTGCGTCGAGATTAATTTCCCGATATAAGTGCCAGATATGAACAAAATGCAGGCTGAAAAAGTTAATTTATTTTATGGTGCGAAACAGGCATTGTTTGATGTCTCGCTTAACATCCAGAAAAACCGCGTTACCTCGCTGATCGGCCCTTCCGGCTGCGGAAAATCCACATTCTTGCGCACGTTAAACCGCATGAATGACACAATCGCCGGCTGCCGCATTCAAGGAAAAACCACACTCGATAATGCCGATATTTATGATCCGAAAGTGGATGTAGTTCTCTTGCGCCAACGTGTTGGCATGGTGTTTCAAAAACCAAACCCATTCCCCAAATCGATTTATGAAAACGTGGCCTATGGCCCCAAAATTCATAGCCTAACAAATACTAAAGCTGAACTCGATGCGTTGGTTGAATCATCGCTTAAAAAAGCGGGCCTCTGGAACGAAGTGAAGGATCGCCTGCAAGAATCCGGTGTGTCGCTTTCCGGTGGCCAGCAGCAACGCCTCTGCATTGCTCGCACGATTGCGATTAATCCGGAAGTGGTGTTGATGGATGAGCCTTGTTCAGCACTAGACCCCATCGCAACCGGCATCGTGGAAGAGCTGATCGGCGAGCTGAAACATAATTATACGATCGTGATCGTGACCCACTCCATGGCGCAGGCGCAGCGTGTGTCGGACCTAACGGCATTCTTCCATCTCGGCAAAATAATCGAAACTGGCGAAACACGCGAATTGTTCAGCAAACCCCAGCAAAAACAAACGGCGGATTACATCCAGGGCAAGTTTGGTTGATGCTTGGGTTAAAGCCGTGTATTATGGCCGTGACAACATCAAAATAACTTGCTAACATCTTGGTAATTAGAGGGTTTTTTAAATGAAAGAATCGGTCGCAAAACCTTTAATCCTTGTCGTTGAGGATGAAAGCGCAATCGTTACAATGCTGAAATACAATCTGGAGCATAATGGCTTCCGGGTAAATGTCGCAACCGATGGCGAAGAAGCCATGATGGCTGTTGACGAACAAAAACCAGATTTGATTTTGTTGGACTGGATGCTTCCTTCCATTTCCGGCGTGCAAGTGTGCGAACGTTTGCGCATTAAAGATAACACCCGCCTAATCCCAATCATTATGCTCACCGCCCGTGGCGAAGAGAGCGATCGTATTCGCGGTCTCGATAGTGGCGCGGATGATTACATGACAAAACCTTTCTCACCCAATGAGCTTGTTGCACGAATTAATGCACTATTGCGCCGTACACGGCCGGTGTTTGCATCGAAATCATTAAGTTTCGGCGGTATCACGGTCGATTTGAATACCCATCGCGTGAGCATCGGCAAAGAAGATGTGCATTTAGGCCCAACCGAATTCCGCCTGCTCTGCCACTTCCTCGAAACACCAAACCAAGTGTTCTCGCGCGAGCAATTGCTCGATGCAGTCTGGGGCTATGATATTTATGTCGAACTGCGCACCGTCGATGTGCATGTTCGCCGTTTGCGCAAATCTCTGGGCGATACGAAAAAAGGCCTCGATGACATCATCAAAACCTTACGTTCTGTCGGTTATGTGATGGAAGCGTTGCCGAAATGATCGAAGCAACCGGACATTCATTTGCAGCATGGGCTGGCTTTATTGCATTCGTTGTGGCCGTGCTAGCGGTCGACCTTGGCTTTTTTAGCAAGGGTAAAGCAAAAATCCCTGTTCCCGAAGCACTCTGGCGCAGCTTTGGGTTCCTTGTTCTCGCCCTCATTTTCGGCGCGGGCGTCTATCACTTTGAAGGCCCGCAAAAAGGCACCGAATTCTTCACCGGTTATCTCATCGAGCTTTCCTTAAGTGTTGATAATATTTTCGTCTTCATCCTCATCTTCAGCCATTTCGCTGTTCCTGCGCAACTCCAGCACCGCGTCTTATTCTGGGGTATTTTAGGTGCACTCGTCATGCGCGGCATTATGATTGGCGCGGGCACTGCGTTGATCGATCATTTTGAATGGATCATCTATGTATTCGGCGGGTTCCTGATCTTTAGCGGCATTAAAATGCTGATGGCGGCGGATGCCGAACCAGACATGGAAAATAACCGCGTAATCGCCTTTATGCGTAGCCGCTTCCGCATTACGCAGAACTTCGTCGGTAATAAATTCTTCGTTATCCAGAAAGGCAAACGCTATATCACCCCTTTATTTGTGGTGCTGGTATTGATCGAGATTTCGGACCTCGTTTTCGCCATTGATTCGATTCCCGCTATTTTCGCCATCACGCGTGATCCGTTCATCGTCTTCACCTCGAACGTATTTGCAATTCTCGGTCTGCGTTCACTCTATTTCGCGCTGGCTGGCATCATCCACCGCTTCCATTATCTCAAATACGGCCTTTCATTAGTGCTCGTTCTAATCGGCACAAAAATGCTGGTTAACGGCTGGTATAAGGCGCATATCATTGAAACTTCGCACGCCCTGCTCGGCACCGCTGCATTATTGCTTGGCTCAGTAATCCTGTCCCTCTGCAAAACCAGCGACAAGAAAACAGCACCGTTTACGGGCTGGGTTCCAGGTAGCGACGAAAAGAAGAAAAAAGCAAAACGGAAAAAGAAAAAATAATCACTTCTCGTCATCACCTGAATCGCATAGCGATTCTAAGGTGATCCAGAGGTGGGTGGATTCCCCTAGAATTTGCAAAGAGTAAATTCGGGGAATGACAGAATGAGAAGGCTTATTTCTCGCCAATACGCTCAAGCTCTTTGAGCAGTTCAAGCGCCACAGGATCCGACATACTACGGATGTTCTTCTTGAAAATAATCCGCAATGCATCCAAATGCGCCTTCATACAGGCCTGAATATGCGTATTTAATGGTTTGCCTGCAATTTCTTTGCAGTAATAAAACAGCTGGTTCGCAAAAGCTGTGGCGAGTGGATAACCATACATTCCCGCGTTGCATTTGATGCTGAAGGCCTGGGCGTAAATACTATCTAAAATTGGCTCAATGGTTTCACCAGGCACAACCGTGCCAAGTTGCCCGAGCATTTTTTCGACCATTTCGACCATGTCATGCAGCACATCATCCTGTTTCTCAGCAATGTATTCTGCATAGACCTTCTCAGCCGCCGCAATGCGCTTTTCATTAAAATATTCTTCCGGTTTTTTGCCGAAATACTGGTCAAAATCATAGGCAGGGAGAAATACATCGGTCATGGCTTCATATCCTCCGCTCGCTTAAATTTACCATCCGGTGCATTCTCGCGCTTGCGGCGACGGTCCGGCCCCGCATATTCTTCCGCCGTAATAAACTGACGCGGATGTTGGATCGACGACAGTAGACGCTTAG
Source organism: uncultured Alphaproteobacteria bacterium (assembly GCA_903821695.1). Classification (GTDB taxonomy): domain Bacteria; phylum Pseudomonadota; class Alphaproteobacteria; order Rickettsiales; family CAIJLX01; genus CAIJLX01. The sequence goes on from CAIJLX010000057.1 coordinate 23,635, forward strand.
AAAGCTCCGACGCCGAAAAAGGCTTCGCCAAAAATTCATTTACGCCCGCATCCCGCGCATATTGCACATCTTCGAGCGATGTACGCCCCGTAAACATCAACACCGGCGCATAGCGATTCGGTGGCGGCACCAACGTGCGCAAATAACGCACGAATTCGATACCCGACATCGGCTTCATTTCCCAATCGGTCAGAATAATTTTGAAATTGCGCTCGAGTGATCGCTCCAGCGCAATACGACCATTGGCAGCCGTTGTTACATTCGTAAACCCAAGCGAGCGCAGCACCTGTTTTACCAGATCACTCAAACCCGCATCATCCTCCACCAAGAGGACGGGAAATTTATCGAGACTTAGCATATCGCGATAACATAACGAGCAATATGAGGCCTGGCAAGGCGGCAACAGTCGTGAACGCGAAAAACCAAACCCAGCCCAGCGATTGCGCGAGAATACCGGAGCCCGCCGAAAGCCATGTACGGCCAGCCGACGCCAGCGAACTTAACAGCGCATATTGCGTTGCCGTATATTCTATCCGACATAGACTACTCAAATAAGCCACAAACGCCGCCGTACCCATTCCACCACATAAATTCTCTGCCGTTATGGCAAGGGTCAGCCAGGCTTCATCTGCTCCCTTCATCGCAAGCACAACCAACAGCCCATTTGAAAGCATCTGCAGCACGCCACACAACATTAGTGCTGAGAACAACTGCATCCGTGCAATAATCAGGCCACCTAAAAATGTACCGAACAAGGTTGCAGCCAGCCCATAGGTTTTCACAATCGTTGCAATCGTCGTTTTGGTAAATCCAACTTCGATCAGGAACGGCCCTGTCATCACGCCCGCAAGTGCGTCGCCTAATTTAAACGCCATCACGAATAATAAAATTAGCCACCAGCCCTTATGCGTCGTGAAATCATGGAACGGCTCAACCACCGCCCGCCGCATCCATTCCATAATATTGCTATGCGAGGTGCGGGTTACTTTTCTAGGCTCCGGCCGCGAAATCAATATTGCACCGCCAGCTGCCACCAAGCCCGCCATCACCACATAAACGACGCTCCACGGCAACACCTCCGCCATAAGCAGTGCGCCGGCCCCTGAAAGCAACATCCCAACGCGATAACCAAATACAATCGCCGCTGCACCTGCACCGCGCTCTTCCGCTGGCAATAATTCCACACGATAGGCATCAATAACCGTGTCTTGTGTGGCGGAAGCAATCGCAACAATGAGCGCGAGCAATGCAAAAAAACCTGTATGCAGCGCCGGATGAATTGTGGCCATGCCAAGTAATGCAAGCACTAGTACCAGCTGACTAAGTATAAACCACGCACGTCGCCGCCCCCACCGGCCAATCAAAGGCAACTCCAAATGATCAACCAACGGCGCCCATAAAAATTTCAGCGCATAAGGCGTTCCCACCATCGCAAAAAACCCGATCGCCGCTTTGCTAACTCCAACTTCCGTGAGCCAAATGCTCACCGTTGAGCCTGTCAGCGCGAGTGGTAGGCCGGAAAGTATGCCCAGCAAAAACACCAGCAACACCCGCGGCTGCGTATAGATTTTAATTACCCGCATAACACCATTTTATTTCCGGCCATCCGTTCAATTTGACCGTTTAATTCCATCTCTAATACCGCAAGATAAAAGGCTTTTGTATTACGCGGAAATTGCTGCAGCAGATCATCCATCGGCGTTGGCGCAGAAGAAAGTAATTTCCGAATTTCATTACGAATCGCGTCAATCGTCTGCGTATCCGCTTGCTCCGGTGCTTCAACCACCGCCGGTGTTTCTGATACACCTTGGAACAACGGCATACTACGCGGCGATTGAATCTGATGCAAAATATCTTCCGCTGATTCAATCAATGTTGCGCCTTGCTTAATAAGCCGGTTTGGCCCCTCTGCCCGCGGATCCAGCGGGCTACCAGGCACCGCAAACACTTCCCTGCCCTGCTCTAATGCTAAGCGTGCCGTGATGAGCGAGCCAGAACGAAGTGTCGCCTCAATCACCGCCACGCCTTGCGAAATGCCGGAAATAATCCGGTTACGCTGTGGGAAATGCTCCGCCTTCGGTGCCGCACCAAATGGCAATTCGGCGATCACTAATCCCTCGGCGTAAATCTGTTGCTGCAGCAATTTATTTTCGGGCGGATAGCTGGAATCAATCCCACCCGCAATCACTGCAATCGTTCCTGTTTTTAATGAAGCCTTATGCGCCGCCGTATCAATTCCGCGCGCTAAACCCGAGACTACAATGCAATTCGATTTTCCTAAATTCTCCGCAATGCTCGCCGCAATTTTCATGCCCGCCATTGAAGCATTCCGTGCACCAACGATACCAATGCAAGATTTTTGCAGCAGCGATTTATTGCCTTTGATGGTGAGCAATGGCGGCGCACCTTCAGTTGCGGCCAATGCATCAGGATAATCCGGATCTTCCGCTGTAATCATTTCTGCGCCGAATTTTTCGGCAGCACGTAATTCTTTTTCTGCAGCGGCAACTGAACAGAGCTTTATTTTGCTCGCGATATTGGGGATTGCTTCTAACGCATTTTCCGCGCTGACATAGAGTGCCATTAAATTGGCGAACGTGCGTGGGCCTACGCGTTCGCTGCGCACTAATCGTAAAGTGGCTAGTAATTTATTTTCGGATGGTATGCTCTTCTCCGCTAATCAACCGGCGGATATTAGCATGGTGTTTGGCAATCACAAGCACCGCTAAAATGCAGGAACAAACCGCCAATGGTGGAGTCGCAAAAAAAAGGCAGAACGTTGGCGCGAGCGCCATCGCCACAATCGCCGAAACCGAAGAAATCCCGGTCAGCGTAAACACCAGCAACCACGCCAGGCACATAAAAATTCCCAGCGGCCAATATAACATCGTGAGCGCGCCTAATGTCGTCGCCACACCCTTGCCGCCCTTAAACCCAAGCCATAACGGGAATATATGCCCGCACACCACAGCAATCGCTGCCAGCGATGCATTGCTCTCGCCCATATAATGTCTAGCCAAAAACACGGCTAGCACCCCTTTGCCGCTATCGGAAAACAATGTCACAAACGCAAGCAGGCGATTACCCACCCGCAACATATTCGTCGCGCCAATATTGCCAGAGCCTTGCTTGCGAATATCCCCGAGTCCGCATACGATACCAATCACATAACCAAACGGAATCGACCCGATCAAATAACTAGATAAAACCGCCGCCAAGGAAAGGGGTGGAAAATATTGAAAAAGAATTTGCATCGCCCAAGACAATTAGCATAACTGCCCCCCATAAAAAAGGGTTCGTTTTTAAATAGTTAGACTTCCGTACCGCCGACGGTAATACCCTTTACCAGCAGCGTAGGCTGGCCGACGCCGACGGGGACAGATTGTCCATCTTTGCCGCAAGTGCCGATGCCGGGATCAAGCTGTACATCATTGCCGATTGCCGCGATATTTTTCATCACTTCCGCACCCTGGCCAATCAGTGTAGCACCTTTAATTGGTACTGTGACTTTGCCATTTTCGATTTTATAGGCTTCGGATGCCGAGAATACGAATTTTCCGCTGGTAATATCCACCTGTCCGCCGCCGAAGTTTGTCGCGTAAATGCCGTTTTTCACACCGCTGATAATTTCTTCCGGCGTTTTATTGCCGGCGAGCATATAGGTATTCGTCATACGTGGCATTGGCTGATGCGCATAGGATTCGCGGCGACCATTGCCGGTCGGACGTACTCCCATTAACCGCGAGTTCATCCGATCCTGCATATAACCAACCAGAATACCGTCTTCGATGAGCGTCGTATTTTCAGTCGGCATTCCCTCATCATCAATATTGAGCGAGCCACGGCGATCAAGCATCGTGCCGTCATCCACCACGGTAACGCCCCGCGCTGCAACTTGCTGACCAGTTTTGCCGGTGAAGCACGATGTTTCTTTGCGGTTGAAATCACCCTCAAGCCCATGGCCCACCGCTTCATGCAGCAACACACCCGGCCAGCCAGGGCCTAACACCACATCCATCGCACCCGCTGGCGCCGGTACGGATTTTAAATTTACTGATGCCTGCCGCAATGCTTCATCCGCCATTGGCTGCCAAGCAGAAGGCTTCAAATAATCATGATAAGAAACACGTCCGCCGCCGCCAAAACTACCGCGCTCGGTGCGGCCATTTTCTTCGAGCAATACGGAAATATTTAAGCGGATCAGCGGGCGTATATCGCCGGCTTCCGGTGTGCCCGGGCGCAGAATTTGAATCGCCTGCCATTCGCCGGCCAGCGAAATTGTCACTTGCCGCACGCGCGAATCTTTCTCGCGGATATAGGTATCAATCGTCTGCAGCAGTTTCACTTTTTTGACGAACGGCACTTCCTCGAGTGGATTAAAATCTTTATACAGCACCGCCGCATGTGGACTTGGCCCTACGCCAATGGCGCTGGTGCCAACATGCCCCGCTTTAATCGCCCGCACCGTATCCGCTGCACGTTTCAATGCGCCCTCGCTTAAGTCGGAAGCATGGGCAAAAGCGGTTGCCGTACCCATTACGCCACGTAGGCCGAAACCAGAGGTCGTGTTAAAGCCAGCATTTTTTAAGCGGCCATCATCAAACAACAGATTTTCGGATTGGTTGAATTCAAGGAACAATTCTCCATCATCCATGCCGGAAAGTGCCTCAAACGCGATGCGTTCGACTTTATTTCTTTCCCATGGAAAACGTTCAAAAAAGAGGGTTGAAGCTTGTAAATTCGCAGTACTTGTCATAGCCAGTAATCTACCATTAATAGCGCAAATAACGCAAATAAATAAAGGATCGAAAAGCCAAACATCGCCATCGCGATTTTGCCATCATCTGTCAGTATCACGCGAATATTATGCCCCAAAAAGATCGCACCCAATACCAGCGCTCCAAGCCCATACGTCACCCCAGCAAATCCAAGGAAATAAGGCGCCAATGTGCTCGCGATCATCAACAACGTATAGGCAAGCATATGACGCTTGGTTGTTTTCGCCCCAGCGACCACTGGCAACATCGGGATATTCGCCTTGCGATAATCTTCATTGCGATACAGCGCCAGCGCCCAGAAATGTGGCGGAGTCCATAGGAAAATAATCAGGAACAACAACCATGGGTAAAGGCTCGTATCACCCGTCACCGCTGCCCAACCAATCACTGGTGGAAAGGCCCCAGCCGCACCGCCGATCACGATATTTTGCGGCGTACGGCGTTTAAGGCCCATCGTGTAAATAAACACATAAAACAAAATCGCCGCGAGCAATAATGCAGCGGCCATAAAATTGAGCGCGACCGCCATTAAGATCACCGAACCTGCCGCACCGATCACACCAAAAGCAAGGGCGGTTTCAGGGAGAATTTTACCAGAAGGAATCGGCCGGTTTTGTGTACGGCGCATGATGGCGTCGATATCGCGGTCATACCACATGTTAATTGCGCCGCTTGCGCCAGATCCTAGTGCAATACAAAGCAGTGCAACTAAAGCCAAAAACGGATGTAAATGACCAGGAGCAACAACCATCCCGGCCGCACCGGAAAATACCACCAGTGACATGACTCCCGGCTTTAACAGCCGAAAGAAATCACGGACGGTAGATTCCATCGCTGGTGCGACGTTATGAAGGGATTCTGCAGTCGCCACGATTATTTTTTCTTTTTCTTCTTCGCTACCGCTTTCTTTTTTGCTTTTGGCGCAGCAGTTGCAGCGATTGTTTTCTTTGGCTCAGGCATTTTGCATTCTGCTGCATTTTCACCACAGAGAATTCTATCGCCATAAATCAAGCTCAGGATCAAACCACCGCCGATTAAGAACAATGCTTTATCCAGCCAAGCCGCAAACAACAGGTCAACCGAGATTGGCGACAGCGCGTACCAGAACAGACCGCATGCAAAACCAAATGGCAACCAGCACAAGAAACCAAACGCCAAGCCACGCTGAACGCGGCAATTGATGCAGCTTAAGGAATTGCCCAGTTTGCCAAACAACAGCGAATAAAACACGCCGAAAATCAGATAGGCGATGACCAAGCATTTCATGACACCTGGCTCATCCATAGGGCGCCAGAGATGGGCATAGTTTTCCATCGCGCCGCCAAATATTTTCTTCCACACCAGACCGCCAACTAACCAGCCATAGAGTCCGACAACCAAACCACCGATAATTCCGCGGCCATAAGGGCATTGTTTCATATAAATCCTCTAAGTTTAATGGTGGGAAGCAGATTTGGTAAAGACAGGCGTTTTTTCAAACGTGTGGAAAGCCGGAGGCGAAGGAACGGTCCATTCCAATGTCGTCGCACCTGAACCCCATGGGTTATTCGGCACTTTCTTACCAAATTTCAACGTGTAGAAAATGATAAAGAGGAAGAACAACGCACCGGAGAAGGTGATGTAAGAACCGATCGTCGAGACATGGTTCCAGCCTGCAAACACCGCCGGATAATCAGGAATACGACGTGGCATGCCTGCAAGACCCAAGAAATGTTGCGGGAAGAAGGTCACGTTCGCACCAATAAACGTAATCCAGAAATGCAGTTTGCCCATCCATTCTGGATATTGGCGGCCAGACATTTTGCCGAACCAATAATAGAACGCCGCAAACAAACCGAACAATGCACCCAGGCTCATTACATAGTGGAAATGCGCCACGACATAATAGGTATCCTGCAACACAACGTCGATCGAAGCATTGGAAAGCACCACGCCCGTCACGCCACCTACTACGAACAGGAAGATGAACCCAACCGCATAGAGCATCGGTGTATCAAACGTAATGGAGCCGCCCCACATGGTCGCAATCCAGCTGAAGATTTTGATACCCGTTGGCACTGCAATCACCATGGTCGCAATCGTGAAATACGCGCGCGCATCGACACCCATCCCAACAGTGAACATATGGTGCGCCCAAACGACGAAGCCAACAGCACCGATTGACGCCATCGCATAAGCCATTCCCAAATAACCAAACACAGGCTTTTTCGAGAAGGTCGAAACGATTTGGCTGATAATGCCGAATGCAGGCAGAATGATCACATATACTTCAGGGTGACCGAAGAACCAGAACAAATGCTGGAACAAGATCACATCGCCACCGCCAGCAGGATCGAAGAACGTGGTGCCGAAGTTACGGTCCGTCAGCAACATCGTGATCGCGCCGCCCAATACTGGAAGAGCGAGCAACAGCAAGAATGCAGTCACCAAAATTGACCAAACAAACAGCGGCATTTGGTGGAAGCCCATGCCTTTTGCGCGCATGTTGAAGATAGTCACGATAAAGTTGATCGCGCCCAAAATCGAAGAAATCCCTGCCAAGTGAAGGCTGAAAATCGCCATATCAACGGCCATACCACCATGTGACACGTGTCCAGAAAGTGGTGGATAAATCGTCCAACCCGTTCCCGCGCCACCATCGACAAACGCAGAAGCGAGCAGCAAGGTGAAAGAAGGAATTAACAGCCAGAAGCTGATATTGTTCATGCGTGGAAATGCCATATCTGGCGCACCAATCATCATTGGCACAAACCAGTTTCCGAAACCACCAATCAAGCCCGGCATGATCATGAAGAACACCATCACCAAGGCGTGAGCGGTCAGGATTACGTTATAAAATTGATAGTCGCCGTTAAAGAATGTGCCACCTGGGTGCGAGAGCTGCGCGCGCAACATAAGCGAAAAAACCGCCCCGACCAAACCTGCGACGATAGAGAAAATAATATAGAGCGTGCCGATATCTTTATGGTTCGTGGAGTAGACCCACCGCTTCCAGCCGGTTGGCGTGTGGTCATCATGTGCGTGGTGAGCGTGGTGTGCAGTTGCGGCGGCCATAGTTTTACCTTTAGTAACTTTTTTCGGAGAAGATTTCTTTGTTTTCGGTTTCGATTTAGGCGAAGCTTTCTTTTTCTGGACCATAATTACTCAGCGCTTTTAGCAGCAGGCATAACAATCTCCTCTTGTGGCGCAACAACAGGCGCTTTCGCAGCCGGTGCACCGCCATGCGAAGCAACCCAGGCCGCGAACTCCGGCTTCGTTACTGCACGCACCTTAATTGGCATAAACCCATGACCCTGGCCGCAAAGCTCCGAGCACTGACCGTAATAAACACCCGGCTTCGTAATCCGCAGCCATGTTTCATTCAAACGCCCCGGCACCGCATCCTTCTTCACCCCAAGCGCAGGCACCGCCCAGGCATGGATCACATCGGACGCCGTCATCAACACGCGCACGTTTGTATCAATCGGCAGCACCACCTCTTTATCCACGTCCAGCAGGCGAATTTGGCCCGGCTTCAAATCTTCATCCTTCACCAAATAGCTTTCAAACGCGATGTTGCCATTGTCCGGATAGACATAACCCCAATACCATTGATAGCCGATGACTTTGAGGGTCATGTCCGGTTTTTCGATATGGTCAGAATAATACAGCAAGCGGATCGACGGAATCGCGATCAACACCAAAATAATTACCGGAATCGCGGTCCAGATGATCTCAATCAATGTATTATGCGTTGTTTTGCTAGGAACCGGATTACGTTTTGCGCGGAAGCGGATGCAGGTATAAGCAAGTAATACAGTTACAAAAATAGTAATCAACGTGATCACCACCATCAGAATGTCATGGAAATGATCCATCTGCTCTTTGACCGGTGAAGCCGCTTCTGGAAAACCAAGCTGCCAAGGGCGCGGCAAACTATCCGCCAGCGCAGGTGAAGCCACAACTAAAAATGCAAAAAATCCCAGCAAAAAGGTGAGACGAAGTGGAGGAAAACGAAGCATAGGGGTCCTTGTCGCAGAGAGTTTTCTATTTACTACTGGTTGCAGATAATACCTGTTTTTCAATTGGTTTCAAGAGTATTGTCCTCTCCCGCCAAAGCGCTGGCCCACGCTTATTTTTTGGATGATGGCGGGATAATTTTGTACTATTTTAGGTAAATAGTTTGAGGCGTACTGAGCTTTTTTAAGCCAGTGTCCGAAGCCCCAGTGCTGCTCACCGGAAGTGACCTCAATTTTTCTTGGAGATGTTCACGCCAGGTAGCCAAATTTTCATTACGAACAGAAATAGCTTCTGTGGACTGCATACCCTTATGACGGCCATCATCTCGTGATTCATCTATTACAGCGGCGCTGGTAGTAACCAGATATTGGTTTGGTCGAATATTTTCTTTATATTCAACTCGCTCAAACTCTGGTGGCACAACATCCTCTCGGATAATTCGTTCTACAAGCTCACAAAAAGCGGCTCTGCCACCTTTAATCTGCCTACCTTCAAAAATTCCGGATGCTTCCGTTGCAAGTGGAATTTGTTCAATAATTTCATCACCGCCAGGCGTGTGCATAATACGCTTCTGTTTGTCCTTCATAAACGAAAGTACTTGCACCGAGTCACTTTCTACGACGATTTCCACTTCCATCATGCCTTTCTGCCTGTCATGGCCAAACCAATCATGCTCTGCATATACGCGTGTGCTTTCAAGGCAGTCTGGGTTATGGTTATAAACAAGCACATTAGCTGTGGAATGATCCGGCAGCTCTGGCGCTTTTACAAAAACTTCCGCATCCCATACATTAAATTTGAGCGGATGTTCGTTTGAATATATATCGCTGATTCTTTGATCATGAAGTTTGATATTTGCCGGATCTATGGCCTCCAGCACTGCTGAAACCAAGCGCCGGCGCAGCTCCGCAACCTTTGCCGAATCAAACACTATCCCCAGAAGCTCTGCTTCCTTGGGAGGAGAAGAAATAGGCGTTAATTCGTTTGAATCATCGGTCATGGCATAATCCCTAACCATATGATTATAGCGCTATTAACTTAACAATTCGTTAATCGCCGACTTTTAAAACAGCCAAGAATGCAGATTGTGGAATTTCCACATTCCCCACCGAACGCATGCGTTTTTTGCCTTTTTTCTGCTTTTCCAGCAGTTTGCGTTTGCGGCTTACGTCGCCGCCGTAGCATTTCGCGAGAACGTCTTTACGCATGGCGCTGATGGTTTCGCGGGCGATGATGCGGCTGCCGATCGAGGCTTGGATCGCGATTTGGAACATCTGTCTTGGGATTAATTCTTTGAGTTTTTCGCAGAATTGGCGGCCACGTAAATCAGCACGGCCTTTATGTACGATGCTGGAAAGCGCATCCACCGGCTCGGCATTTACTAATATCGATAATTTCACGAGATCGGCTTCTTCATAGCCATCCATATGCCAATCGAAGCTCGCATAGCCTTTGGTGCCGCTTTTAAGTTTGTCATAAAAATCGAATACCACTTCGTTGAGCGGCAAACGGTAAATGGCCATTGCGCGGTTGCCGACATAAGTGAGATCAACTTGCTGACCACGGCGGGTGGTGCAGAGATCGAGCACTTTGCCGAGATAATCATCTGGCACCATGATGGTCGCTTTGATCCAAGGTTCTTCCATCTTCACGATGAAATTCGGGTCTGGCATATCGGCCGGGTTATGCAGCTCGAACACCTCACCATTGGTGCGGGTCAGGCGATAGACCACGCTTGGTGCAGTCGTAATCAGATCAAGATCGAACTCGCGTTCCAACCGCTCCTGCACAATTTCCATGTGGAGCAACCCAAGGAATCCGCAGCGGAAACCGAAGCCCAATGCGTTCGAGCTTTCAGCTTCATAATCAAAGCTGGAATCATTCAAGCGGAGTTTACTTAGGCTTTCGCGGAGTTTTTCATAATCATCGGCATCAATTGGGAACATGCCGCAGAACACCACCGGCTGAACCTGCTTAAAGCCCGGCAGCGCTTCGGCGCATGGGCGGCGATCATCCGTAATCGTGTCACCCACTTTGCAATCGGTAATTTGTTTGATGGAAGCGGTGATAAAGCCCACTTCGCCCGGCCCTAATGTATCGACGGCCACTTTTTTCGGTGTGAATACACCTACGCGATCAACATCATGCGTGCTGCCTTCGGCCATCATTTTGATGCGCTGCTTCACCGAAAGCGTACCATCTATAATACGCACTAATAATACTACACCAAGATACGCATCATACCAACCATCCACTAACAATGCCTTAAGCGGCGCATCCGGATCACCCTTTGGCGCCGGAATTTTTTTGACGACGGCCTCAAGCACGCCTTCAATATTCAACCCCGTTTTTGCCGAAATTAATACGGCCTCAGAGGTATCCAGCCCAATTACATCTTCAATCTGCTGCTTTACGCGATCGGGCTCCGCCGCCGGCAAATCAACTTTATTGAGCACCGTGATAATTTCATGATTATTATCAATCGCCTGATACACATTCGCGAGCGTTTGCGCCTCAACCCCTTGCGCCGCATCGACAACAAGAAGTGAACCCTCACACGCCGCCAAACAGCGTGAGACTTCATACGCGAAATCGACGTGACCCGGTGTATCCATCAGGTTCAAAATATAAGTTTTACCGTCGCTAGCCTTATAATTCAGCCGCACGGTTTGCGATTTAATGGTAATGCCCCGTTCCTTCTCGATATCCATCGAATCCAGAATCTGCGCGCTCATCTCTCGCTTTTCGAGCCCGCCTGTATGCTCAATCAACCTATCCGCCAACGTAGATTTGCCGTGGTCGATATGCGCGATGATGGAAAAATTGCGGATGTTTTCAGAATTCATGTTGCGGTTGATATAGAAAAGAAAACATCAATTGCCTAGTAAAACATACGATAGAAATAGAAAATAGAAGAATCAGGGTGCGCGCGATGGCGTTGCAGCGGCTACGGCTGCTCTGGTTTCTATCATCAGTTTCGGATAGCCGCCGGGCGGATAAAAAGTTACGGAAGACATTAAAAAATCATTAGACCTCGAGGCGCCAATATAAGCATCACCTTTTTTATCAAAAATCGCCATTCCCCAAGCGGCATATTCCGCAAGACCAGGCAATACCTCATTTATTCTATCACGTGATTCAGGTACAAGGGCAAAATCATTAGGTTTTTCCTTGTAAATTTTACGCAGAAGATCAATAGCATGCTGATTAGGTCCAGGACCATCAGTGCCATAAAACATATTATCCCCCAGCTCATAGTTCAAGTCCACTGAGGGGCCATAAAATGCTAGCTGCGCTTGTGCACCAATAACATCTGCCAGCACACCCCAAATATCAAGAGAAGCATTCGTTGCAGGAGTTAAATCAGGAATGGGCGATGATGCCGCTCTCAGAGAACTGTACCTATCTGCTTCATCAAGACGGTTCCAATCATAGTAAAAATTTTCATGAAAATTAATCAATGTCATTAGATCAACATCACTTTTTAATTCTCCAGTAAGAGCGTGACCAGCAACCATTATTAGCCTTTCATTTGTTGCTCATCTCAAGACCTAACTTTACTTGGTGCTATCTGTCAATCTTGTATAAAAATCTGAGTAAAACATTTACCTGCCACCACAGATCGATTAGAAAAACCTTATGCAACAGGTGCCTACCCTTACTTTGGATTGCCCTAACCCTGGCGGGAAAGGGACGCATCAGCTGGCTTATGTAGACTGGCAAAGCCCTACTGCGAAAAAAACGATGGTGTGTGTGCATGGCCTTACCCGCAACGGGCGGGATTTTGATTATTTAGCCCAGGAAATTGGTAAGGATTATCGGGTGCTCGCGCCGGATATTGTCGGGCGTGGCAAAAGCGAATGGCTGAAGGATAAAGGCTCTTACCATTATGGGACCTACGTGGCCGATATGATTACGTTTTTTGATAAATTACAGCTAAAAGACGTAGACTGGATCGGCACTTCGATGGGGGGGCTGATTGGCATGGTGATGGCAGCAACCTATCCTGAATATATCAAGAAATTGGTAATGAATGATATTGGGCCGTTTATTCCTGAATCGGCCTTAAAGCGCCTCGGCGAATATGTCGGCAGGGAAGTGTCGTTTGATACGATTGAAGAAGCCGAAAAATATATGCAGGCGATTTTGGCACCGTGGGGCATTACTGATCGCTGGCATTGGCGGCATATTGCGGAAGATAGTTTCCGGCAGGCTGCTGGTAAATTGGTGCTGAATTATGATCCGGATATCAAACAAGCGTTTTTCGCGGTCGATGGCGATCTAGATATGTGGGATTTGTGGAGCCAGGTGAAATGCCCCGTGCTCGTGTTGCGCGGCAGTAATTCCGATTTGCTCACCAGTGCAACCGCAGAGCGCATGAAAAATTCGCGGCCAAATGTGGAAGTGGTTGAATTTCCCAATATCGGCCACGCGCCAGCGTTGATGGCGAAAGATCAAATTTCCAAAGTCAAAGCGTGGCTTGATTCCTGACTGTGTTTTTCTAAATATCTCTCTTGCAGAGTGTGGAAACCTTCTTTATAAAATCTTTATAACTTTCTTAACCAAAAATAAACGGAGCCAGATATGGTTGCACTTTCCAAAGCTGAAGCACCAGTAACCGCCATTGGCGAATTCAAAATTAAACTCGAGCGCGCGCCGCTGCTAAAAAGCCTCGCCCGTCTGCAGAGCATCGTTGAAAAACGTAACACGATTCCAATTCTTTCCCACATCAAACTCGAAGCAGCCGGCACCACGCTGACGCTTTCTGCAACCGATATGGATCTCGCCGCTGTTGAAAAAATTGAAGCGACGGTTGAGAAAAAAGGCGCAGTCACCGTTCCTGCTCACACCTTCTATGACATCGTCCGCAAATTCACCGAAAATGCGACGGTTACATTGGATGTCGATTCCGCAAAAGGCCAAGTGAAAATCACTGGCGGCAACGCAAAATTCTCGCTCTCTTGCCTCTCGGCGGCTGATTTCCCAGTGTTGAGCGAAGGCGAAATGCCACATAATTTCTCACTCTCACCAAAAGAGTGCGTAAATTTGATCGACAAAGCACGTTTTGCTATGTCGACTGAAGAAACCCGCTATTATTTGAATGGGGTGTATCTCCATGTAGGCGTTGCCAGCGAATTTAGCGGCATCAAAGGCCAGCAAAGCCTGAAAGCAGTCGCGACCGATGGCCACCGCTTGGCGCGTATCGAAGTGCCATTGCCAGCCGGCGCGAAAGATATGCCCGGCGTTATCGTTCCACGCAAAGCCGTTTCGGAATTGCGTAAACTGATCGAAGAATCGGCAGAAGTGGTTCAAATTTCGCTCTCCGAGAGCAAAATCCGCTTCGTCTGCGGCAATGTGACCCTCGTTTCGAAGCTGATAGACGGCACCTTCCCAGATTATGAACGCGTGATCCCAACCGCGAACAGCAAATTGCTCGAATTGCCAGTGAAAGTTCTTTCCCAGGCGATCGACCGCGTTTCCACGATCTCGACCGAAAAAACCCGTGGCATCAAATTCAGCCTTAACAAAGGCAACATCACCCTCGCCGCTTCGAGCCCTGAAAATGGCAGCGCGCAAGAAGAAGTTCCTGCAAATTATGCAGCGGACCTCATCGAAATTGGCTTTAATTCCCGCTACATGCTGGAAGTATTGAGCCAATTTGAAGGTGACACGGCGCAAATGCTGCTCTCCGACGGCGCATCACCAGCCCTGCTGCGTGACCCAGCCGACGCGACCGCACTCTACGTCGTCATGCCAATGCGCATCTAAATTTGCTTGTCATCCCTGCCTTCACGGGGATGACAATTAAGTTCCTAAAAGCCTTGAAAAGCATATTCCAATCCTCTAGACCTTCCTTCCATCGTAGGAATTTGAAGAAAGAGAGTGAATATGAAGGTTAATGTCGCAAAATCAGATAAACTGAAAAGAGAACTGAATGTAGTGGTGCCTTTCAAGGCGATTACCACCGAAAAACAGAAGAAACTCAAAGATATCGCCAAAAAAGTGAAACTGGATGGTTTCCGCCCCGGCAAAGTGCCGATGAGCGTGGTTGAAAAAAATTATGGCGAATCGGTGATGGCTGAAGTGCTCGAAACCGTCGTGCAAGATTCGACCCGCGAAGCAATGACCCAACAAGGCTTCCGCCCTGCGATGCGCCCGAAGGTCGATGTTAAAACATTCGAAGAAGGCAAAGATTTCGAATTCTCGCTCGAATTTGAAGTACTGCCAGAAGTGCCAGATGTTGATTTCAAAAAAATCAAAGTCGAAGAATGGAAAACCGATGTCACCGATGAAGATATCGCTGAAGGCTTAGGCCGCCTCGGTGAACAATTCAAACAATATGAAAAAGTAGACCGCGCTGCGAAGAATGGTGACGCTGTCATCATCGATTTCGTTGGCAAAAAAGACGGCGTACCTTTCCCAGGTGGCACCGGCAACGGCACCCAGCTCGTGCTTGGCTCAAACCAATTTATTCCAGGCTTTGAAGAAAAACTCGTTGGCGTGAAAGCAGGCGATAAACGCGACCTTGACCTCACCTTCCCTAAAGAATATCACAGCAAAGACTTAGCCGGTAAAGCAACCGTGTTTGAAGTGACTGTTCAGGAAGTACGCGAAGCGACAGCTGGCAAGCAGGATGATTCATTCGCGAAACAAATTGGCTTTGAAACCATCGACAAACTGAAAGATGCGCTCAAACGCCAGTTTGAAGATGATTATTCCGGCCTCACCCGTACTCGCATGAAAAAAGATCTGTTCGATGCGCTGGATGAAACTCTGACCTTCGAAATTCCAGAAAGCATGGTAGAAGGTGAGTTTTCGGCTATTTGGGAACAATTCCAGAAATCCCCAGAATTTGCTGAGAAAAAGAAATCCGAAGCGGAGCTCAAAAAAGAATATCAGCGCATGGCAGAACGTCGCGTACGTTTGGGCATTTTGCTCGCTTCAATCGGTGAAAAACAGAAAATCGAAGTCGACCAAGGCGAATTGCGCCAAGCGGTGATTGAGCAAGCACGCCAATACCCAGGCCAAGAACGCCAGGTGGTCGATTTCTACCAGAAAAACCCACAAATGGCGGAAAGCCTGCGCGGACCAATTCTGGAAGAAAAAGTCGTCGATTATTTGCTGGGTAACGTCACCAAGAAAACGAAGAACGTACCTGTTAGCGCATGGCACGATCAACATGATCATGGCGCACCAGGGCACGTACACGGCCCAGATTGCAACCACTAAACATTTAACAAGCGAACAAACGGACAACGAACAATGGCAAAAGTACTGGTTTCTGACAAACTCTCTCCTGCAGCAGTAGAGATTTTCAAAAATAACAAAGTAGAAGTAGACGTAAAAACAGGTCTGAAACCAGAAGAACTTCTCGCCATTATCGGTGATTACGATGGTCTCGCGATTCGCTCAGCCACGAAAGTAACCGCTGAAGTTCTGCGTGCCGCGAAAAAACTGAAAGTGATCGGCCGTGCGGGTATTGGCGTGGATAACGTTGATGTTCCTGCTGCAACGGCTCGTGGCGTTGTGGTCATGAACACACCGTTCGGAAACTCGATCACTACTGCTGAACACGCCATCGCGATGATGTTCGCTCTCGCCCGCCAGATTCCGGAAGCATCTGCTAGCACCCACGCTGGCAAATGGGAAAAAAACCGCTTCATGGGCACCGAACTCACCGCGAAAACATTGGGCTTAATTGGATGCGGGAATATCGGTTCTATTGTTGCTGATCGCGCACATGGCTTAAAAATGAAAGTGATCGCGTTTGATCCATTCTTGACCCCAGAAAAAGCGAAAGACATTAACGTTGAGAAAGTCGAACTCGATACACTGCTCTCGCGTGCTGATTTCATTACACTGCACACACCGCTCAATGATTCCACACGCAATATCTTGAACGCTGATTCGCTTAAAAAATGCAAAAAAGGCGTACGGATTGTAAACTGCGCACGTGGTGGCTTGATTGATGAAAAGGCCCTCAAAGCTGCGATCGAAAGCGGCCAAGTTGCTGGTGCTGCACTCGATGTATTTGAAGTAGAACCTGCTACTTCCAACCCACTCTTCGGCTTAGAGCAAATCGTTTGCACCCCGCATTTGGGTGCATCCACCAACGAAGCGCAGGAAAACGTTGCGCTGCAAGTTGCTGAGCAAATGTCTGATTATTTGAACAGCGGCACGATTATGAATGCCGTGAACATGCCTTCAGTCTCAACCGAAGAAGCCGTGAAATTGAAGCCCTATCTCGAACTCGCCGATCAAATCGGCAGCTTCGCCGGCCAGCTGACCGAAACCGCACTCAAAAAAGTGAAAATTGATTACGAAGGAAGCGTCGCGAAATTGAACACCAAGCCAATCACCGCTGTATTGCTGAAAGGCCTGTTCTCGCCATTGATCGAAGGCGTGAACATGGTGAATGCACCTGTCGTTGCGAAGGAACGCAACATCGAAATCAGCGAATCCAAACATGATCGCCCATCTGATTATCAATCAGTCATTCGCCTAACCGTTGTTACCGAACGTGGCGACCGTGAAGTTTCCGGCACCTTGTTTGCCGGCAAACACCCACGCGTAGTTTCCGTTGGCGGCATCAAAATGGAAGCAGGTTTGAGCGGGCATATGCTGTATGTTAACAACGAAGACAAACCGGGCTTGATCGGCGGGCTTGGCAAGTTGCTCGGCGATGCTGGCATCAATATCGCCAACTTTAACCTTGGCCGTAACGAAGCAAAAACAGATGCCATTGCGTTGGTCGAAGTAGACCAGCCAGTCGCAGAAGATGTAGTGAAAAAAATCGCTGCATTGCCAAGCGTGAAAAAAGTAAAATTGCTGCATTTCTAGATCAGAATGGTTGATGCATTAGCACTGATTTCTATCGGGCTTTGCATTCAGCTTTATCTGCTGCGCTATAAACGCAATATCCTCGTGACCGCACTCACCGGCATCACGCTGCTCAGCTGCATTTATTTTTACAGCGGCCAATGGCAATGGTTTTCGCTCTGGCCGAAAGATGCGGTGTATCAAGAGGGGCGAGGCACTAAGCCACTTAAAGCCTATGTGCATTGGCACGAAGTGTTCAATTATTATCTCGGCGCCAAATATTTTCCAGAGCTTGGCTATAACGGCCTCTATGAAACGGTATTGTTAGCCGATTACGAATCCGGCAATTTTTCGTATCGCCAAGCTGAGCTGCGCTCGTTACGTGAACCCAAAAAACCGATTAGTGCAAATGAAGGTTTACAGCGCGCGCGTGAAGAATTCCGCCCGAAATTTACCGATGCACGCTGGCAAAAATTCACCCGCGATGTTGAGCAATTTAAATCTCTCGCCGATGGTGGCTGGATGGATACCGCATTGTTTGACGCTGGCTATAACCCACCACCAAGCTGGGCGGTGTTTGGTTATCCGATCGCGAATTTAATCCCCATCGATCAAGCAAATGCATGGGTCGATGGCAGGCCGCATTGGTATATGATCGAATTGTTGCCGCTGTTTGATGTGCTGATGCTCTTCATCGCCCTCGCCCTCATTTACCGCGCCTTCGGTTTTGAGGCATTCGCCGCCTTCGTTATATTATTCAGCACCAGCTATGTTGCCAATTATATGTGGATCAGCGGCTCATTTTTCCGTTACACCTGGCTATTCGGGCTTATAGCAGGCATCTGCATGCTCAAAGAAAAACGCTATTTGCTCGCTGGCATATTTTTAGGCCTTACATCCATTGACCGCATTTTCCCAATCGTGTTTGCCACCGGCGCTGCATTGCCGCTGGCATATCAATGGTGGATGAATCGGAAAAATTATAAACCAATAGCGCAGTATCTAACCGGTTTTGGCATCGCGGTTTCGGTATTATTCTTGCTCAGCCTCGCGCTATTTGGGCTTGATGCATGGAGTGCATTTTTTACCAAAATCAATATTCATAAAAACCTCTTCTTCGTGCACCATATTGGTTATCGGCGGATTGCGGTGTTTGATGATTTGGTACCTGGTCAAGATTTCTGGTGGGGCGATGGGCTGCGCCGAATGGCGATGTGGAATGATCGGTTGGCAACGAAATGGGAACATCTCAAATGGTCACAATTACCATTGATGCTGCTTACCATCGCAAGCAACCTGTTCGCCGCACGCAATATTAAAGCGGAAGAAAGCACCTTATTATTTGGTGGCGTGGTGTTATTTTTCTTCGCGATCCCAGCCAATTATTATTACATTTATTTCCCGATGGTCGCAGTAGTGTTGCTCGCAGCGCAAAAAAGCCGTATGCGTAATGTTATCTTCGTCGCTTTGTTTGTCCTGTGGGGCTTTTTGCAATGCGCCACCCAGCTAGACAGAGACGACTTGATTCAGAATTATTATATTTGTTGTGCGTTCTTTGTGTTTTTTATCATCTGGGCGTTTGGAAGAGGCTATGAAGAAATTCGACGCATTCGTCGCTAAACAGAAGCAGAAATTACCGCCGATTCTTTTTCAATACGTGCTGTTTTATCGCTTCTTGTTCCCCTTCATTTACAGCCCAATGGATAATATTTTTTCGGACCCGGCGCGCCATTGGTATAACGGCATCCGTTTTTTCTCCGGCCCCATGTTCATGAATGGGATTGATGCCAAGTTTTACCAACTTTTTGCGTGGTTTCTGTCACAAACTCTTTCGATCAACCAATATGTGGTTCTCTTTCTTACCGGCCTTTTATGCGCCGGTTCCGCAATTATTTGGTATAAAGCCGCGCGCGAGTTATTCCCAAAACAGCTCGCCCTCATCCTCAGCAGCATCATCTGGATACATCCTTCGCTGCTCGTCATTTACAGCCTATTCATGACCGAAACCCTGGCTATTCCTCTCATGGGCCTTGGTGTATGGCTTACGTTGCGCATGCGGCGTAAAAAAACATGGCAGGCTTTTGCAGGTGCAATGCTGGTTTGGATATTGGCGGCGTTAACGCGCAATGTGCTGATACCTGTCGCAGCGATCAGCTTCTTTTTTATGTTGGCATTTTTGGTGCATGATCGCAAAAAAGCACTGGGCATTACGGCAGCCTTGTTCTTCATCGCCGCCATCCCATCGGCGATTTACACTTATAAACAAGTCCACATTTTATCACCCTTCATGGTCACCGCGCCGACACAAGTTTATTATTACAGCGGCGCGCGCGGCTATGAACTGCATATTCTGGATGAATATACGTATGGCTGGAGTTCGCCGACACTGGATTCGCGCCCGCTTCAGCCGTTTTCGGAATATGGCACTTATCGTGAGAAATCCGTTCCTCAAATGTATGCTTTTACTTTCCGCAAAGCGGATGGTTATGCACCTTGGGCCGCAGAATTGGCAAAATTAAAAGCAGCCTATACCTGGGAACATCGCTTGAACGATGTGCTCGATAACATCATATTCTTCACGTTTGGCGGCACCTGGCCGGATGCAAACCGCGGTTATGATAATCGCAAGATTTGGATGTGGAACCATGATCTACGCTGGACATGGCCACCGCTGATTATCGGCATTTTAGTCTTGTTCCCGCTGGTGCGGCTGCGGCAGGAGGCTGCTTATATTGTTGGAATCGCGTTTGTTATTACGTTGCTGATGTATCTACAGTCTACGGGCGTTATGGAAGGGCGTTATCGCAAACCGTTTGAGCCACTGTTTATCTTTGCCCTGCCGTTACTCTGGCAGGCGCTTAAAAACCCTTCGGGGAAGACGCCGCTGGGTCATTTCCTGGAGCTTTTTCCACGTGCCCTAGGGTTGCCGTTACGTAATATAAAGGCTGGTTACGCGTCTCACGATACACTCGCGATAAATACTCGCCCAGCAAGCCAAGACATAAAAACTGCAGCCCCACGCAAAAAAACAACAGTGAAAAAACTAGCGGCACGGAAAAAAACAGCGAGCAAACCGAAAGCACGCAAATCACCAACCCGATAACACTCGGCACACGCAGCGGCGTATTGGAAAGCGAAATAAACGCATCCATCGCTAGGGCAAACAGTTTGGGCAAGGTTTGCTTTGGCGCGCCAATAGACCGCACCGGGCGATCAAATGGCAACAGATAGGTTTCATGCCCGCTCCAGCCCATAATGCCGCGCATAAACCGCGCACGCTCCTTCAAATGCCGGGCAGCGAGAATCACTTCCCTATCCATCAAACGGAAATCGCCCGTATTAGGAATAATCGGCACAAGGCTCACTTTATTCATCAGCCAATAAAACAGTGCAGCTGGCAAAATTTTAAAAACCGATTCACCCTTGCGCGACTTACGCTGGCCCAGCACGACTTTATATCCTTCGCGCCATTTTTCGACCATTTGCGGAATTAATGAAGGCGGATCTTGTAAATCCGCATCCAACATAATGGTCGCTTTGCCGCTCGCATGATCAATCCCCGCCGTCATCGCCGCTTCCTTGCCAAAATTGCGGCTGAAGCTAAGCACTTTTACGCGCGCATCCTTGGCATGTTGCTTTTGCAAACGCACGAACGTGTCGTCTTTACTACCATCATCAATAGCGATGATTTCCCATTCGCTGGTCACTTTTTCAAGTACAGGAATCGTTGCAGCGAAAAAGGCTTCCACTGCTTCCGATTCATTATACATCGGAACGACAACGCTTATGAGCGGCTGGCTCATTTTTCTTGCGAGGCGGTGAATTTGCGGATCACCGGCAGAATCTGATCGCGGAATTTGCGGCCGTTAAAGCTGCCGTAATGACCGACGCCTTTTTGCATGTGATAATGCTTTTTGCTTTCCGCCAAATTCTTCGTGATTTTGAGCGCGGCCTTCGTTTGGCCAAGGCCTGAAATGTCATCCAGCTCACCCTCAATCGCGATGATGCCTGTTTTAGTAATCGCATTCGGATCAACAATTTTGCCCAAGCATTCCCATTTGCCGCGTGGCAGCGCATGGTCTTTGAACACCACTTGCAGGGTTTGCAGATAAAACTCTGCCGGCAAATCCATCACCGAGAGATATTCATTATAGAATTTCTTATGACTCGTCGCGCTTTCGCCATCGCCCTTCACCAGGTTCAGGAACAGGTTGAAATGCTCGCCCATATGGCGCTCCATGTTCATCGACATAAAGCCGGTCAACTGCACAAACCCAGGATAAACACGGCGCATCGCACCCGCATAATTCATCGGCACACGCGAAATCACATGGCGTTCAAACCATTCGATCGGGCGATATTCGGCGAAGTGATTCACCTGCGTTGGGTTACGGCGCGTATCAATCGGCCCACCGATCAAAATCATGCTACGTGGCGTTTTCGGATTTTTCGCCGCAGACATCAACGCCACAGCACCCATCACCGGCACCGAAGGCTGACACACCGCCATCACATGCACATCAGGACCTAATTCTTCAATAAACGCGATCGTATAAGCGACATAACTATCGAGATCAAACACGCCATCATTCATCGGCACATCGCGAATGTTCAACCAATCGGTGATATACACATCATAATACGGCAACACCGCTTCCACTGTGCCGCGCAGCAAGGTCGCGTAATGCCCAGACATCGGCGCTGCGATCAATAATGTAGGCTGTTTCGCTTTATTCTTTTTTTCAAAATGCAGCAGATTGCAAAATGTTTTGCGCATCACGATTTTTTCGGTAACCGGAACGCTCACATTATCGATTTTGGTATGTGTAATACCGAATTCCGGTTTTTTATAATCGCGGGTGATGCGTTCCATCAGCTCAAACGTCGCGCCGAACATACGGCCATGTTCCGTATAAGACATCGGGTTAAACGGGCTGCCAGAAAAATTCTGCATGCCCTTCGCCATCAGATTAAACGGCACCATCGCCGCGCGGCTCATCTCGAGCATCTGATACATATATTCACTAGATTGGGGCATCATAATATTACACTCTTTAGTTGTTGAAGAACTTAGACCATAGCACAGCAATGGTTAAGAAAACGCAAACAAATCAAGAGGATAGTAACGCAAGCGGCTCATAAAGTAAATCGAGTGCTTTTTGCAGCGCTTTGAGACGAATTTCCCGCCGTGTGCCTGAAAAAACATGGTGCCGACACACTGAATGGTCTTCCCCGGCAAGCGCAATGTAGACAGTGCCAACCGGCTTTTCTGGGCTTCCACCACCCGGTCCTGCGATCCCCGTCACGCTAATCGCAAAGGTTGTTTTCGCTTTCATCCGCATCGCTTCCGCCATTGCCCTCGCCACTTCCTCACTCACCGCGCCGTGTTTAGCGAGCATCGCCTTCGGCACAGAGAGCAATTCCTGTTTCGACTCATTGGAATAAGTAATCAATCCGGATTGAAACACTGCGGAGGCACCCGGAATCGCCGTCAACGCCGCCGCCACTTTCCCACCCGTGCAAGATTCGGCAGTCGCAATCGTAACCTTATGCTTAGTCGCCGCCTCAATAATATCCCGTGCACGCTGCATGGGCGGGATTATACCATTTATTTTTTTGGCTGTGTAGGGAAACGGCGCGGGTCTTTTTTCTGCTCCTCCGCCATAATCATCCGCAGCATCGCCGCCAGATTCTCCTCCGGTAATACGGAAATAAATTTGCGCATGAATTCAAGCTTTTTGCTGTCTTTATCTGGCATTCAAAAAGCATATCACGCACAAGTTAATAATTTATTAATAATTGTATTTTAAGATAAAGAGCTATGAACCTGCATCAAGTAGTCAGAGAATTTAACGCTGCAAATATAGCGCCACGCATTAGGCACTGTTAACAAACCTGTATTTTTATGATATAGGTTATGGCGAAAGGGAGATTTTTGCCATGAACAAGCGCTTATATCCTGTGTCTCGCGAGGTTTTCGATCTTGAAATTCGTCCGATTATTGAGGCGGTGAC
>CAIJLX010000058.1 GCA_903821695.1 uncultured Alphaproteobacteria bacterium
AAAATCACCACTTTAGGCAGAGATGCATTAAAGGCAGCATTAGAAGATGAGAAGTATGATTTCAACCAATCTGCCACTGTACCCCAAGCTGCTATCGTAAATGCTACTAAGGGGCCATCAATCAAGATGGGTGAACCTGCATTTTCAGCAAAATCAAGGACAGAATCAATCCCCCAGATTTCTGATGCCGAGGCCGAACAGATGGCACGTGAAGAAGCAGAACTTCATGCACAAGTGGAAACAGGAATATCTCGGCGAATAAGTGCATTGAGTGAAAGCAGCGCAATACAGTTGGCGCTACTTTATCAATTAGCTAAAAATCCCGAGGGTAAGATGAGTCTAAGAGATTTCGCGCAGGTATTTAAAGCGCCTGTTACTATCAAAGATAGGAGCGGAACGTTGACCATTACTCCGAAGAATATAGATCAGTTGCATGACGCAATTGATGACATGGCTTATACCGTAAAGGGTGACCAGCAAATTGAAGGATATGTAGCTTTTACAGAAGCTAACAATGATATTGTTTACTCTATTACCCAAAGGGGCATTGATGTTCTGATTGAACGTCAAAGGCTGAGTCTACCAAAGGCCACGCGTAGCACCAAAGCCACGGGGGGGGGGGGCACACACTCTTCCGATGCAGAAGAAAAGTCAATACTTCGAGAATCCCCATCGGGTATCATTGTGGTGCATGAAGAAGACATTACGCCAAAACAATGGAATGCTTTTTTAAACAAAGACGGAATAAAGGGATTGGGTATAAGACGCTCTCCTATTAAAGATGAAATGTTCATTGCAATGATTGAGTCATTGCAATCGCTGCGCGAGTTACATATCGAAGATTGTGCCAACATTTCTGGTACGGCGCTAAAAAAAATACAAAAGCTAAATTCCAATCTAAGAATAAGGATAGAAAATTGCCCTCAGCTATCTGCGGCAGATGAAATTAATCGTCAGACTGATGAGATGTTAGAAAAAAGAAACAAAAAATTAGAGCCTTATAAAACTGCCACTGAACTAGAAAAGGCAAAAAGCGCCGCACAGCAATTATTACGCAAATCTCACCAACATCCAACATTGGCCGAACGCATCGGTTCTATAAGTAAGAATAGAGGGTCTTCACCTAAAAACGAGCGGTAGTGGATTATCCGGCGTTCTAACCCCTACATAAGCTAACAGGAGAACTGGGGATTGCGTGGTGCGGTGAAGACAAGGATGGAGTTTGGGAGAGCATCATGCACTCCGTAACTTCCTTTACGCGCCCACCAGCTAAAGACCCTCATAGGAAAGGCAAAAGACAGCCTGGATCCCAACAAAGTTCTCCGTCATTAAATTCTCGGTTGAATTGCACGTCGCACTGAAAAGCCGCTGCTGAGTATTTTAAAATTCTTCCCAAGACGTCACCGAATTTCTGGCATCACCCCTTAAATTTAATAATGTTGCCAGATTTTGGGAGTTCAAAGATTGAAGAAATATGGGATGCTACGCGATCAGCCTCTTTTTGCAGAGGTTGGTCAGCAAGATGAGCATATCGCTGCGTGGAGGCGGCATTTTTATGACCGAGCAACTTGCCAATGATATAGAGATTGCCGCCGTTATTGAGGCTTGTCGATGCAAAAGAATGGCGTAGGTCATGCACACGAACATCTACCAGTCCGGCATGTTCGCGCAGTTCAGACCATAATTTTTGTAAACCAACATAATGACTCCCCTCTGTATCCCCTGGTAACACATAGAGATTGTTCTTAAAACGTGGAAGATTTGACAGTAGATCCAGCGCAGACGCCCCTAATCTAATGCAGCGCCTTCCGGTTTTTGAATCTGGAAGATTCAAATAACCTCTTTCTTCATCAATGTAAGACCATTTCAGACTTAGAATTTCGCTCTTGCGACAGCCCGTCAATAAAAGCAGACGGATGGCAGCGATACCACTCATATTTTTGCCCTGTTTCTCTGCCTGGAAAAGTACTTCGCCCAATTTCTGCAACTCTTTATCCGAGAGGAATCGCTCACATTTATTATCTGGAAAACGTTTAACTCCCCGGACGGGATTGATGTCACAATAGCCGTGATTAATTGCAAAGCTAAAAATACCCCCGACCATGCCTATCACACGGCTTGCAGCACCTTTTCCACCCTTAACAACCGATTTTCCCCGCTTGGCTTCCGTTTTCATGCTACGCGCTGTTTTACCAGAAGCCACGTCCAGCATGAACTGTTCCATATCCCGTCGGGTGATTTGACGAACCTTACGGTTACCAAGCAATGGTTTTACGTGACGCTCAATACGCGCTTTATCCATCAGGACAGTAGAGGCTTTTTTGGTTGCCACCCCTTTTTCAAGATAGACATCGCATAACTGAGCCACGGTAACATCATTGCGTTTGATGGTTTTCTCTTCTGCCGGATCTTCCCCTTTGGCGACCGCTCCAAGTATCTTTTTCGCTTCTGCCCGGGCTGTATCCGGTGTCCATGGTGACCCGTGCTTACCTATTGTATATCGCCGCGTCCTACCGCCTCGACCGCCCAGACGATACTGCACTAAATAGGTTTTCTTCCCCGAAGGTAGTACTTTGACACCAAAACCAGAGAGTTCCGTATCCCACAAGTAATCAACCTTGCCTTCTGGCTGCAAGGAATCTACCGTCCGCTTGGCTATTTTATCCGATGGCATAATTCTAATCTCCGTTAGAAATGTGCTTACTGAAATGAAAAAACCGTTCCAGTAAGCACGGAGTAATCACACTAGCATCAAAAAGGCGGAACACAACGGAAAGAATAGAATGACAAAACTCAATGAATACAATGCTATTTACACGCAGCGGAATTCAGAGGGACTTATCGAAAACAAAGCTTCCAACCTTGCCAAGGTCGGGGTCGAGGGTTCGAATCCCTTCACCCTCTCCAACTGTTCCCCCACACAAAATTCTGATATAATACTGATAGAACCACACTAAGGAGATGAACTGTGCGTAATTTATTATCTAGCGTATTGCTTCTTTCTCTCCTCATTTCCGGCTGTAGTAGCATTGCAGAAGGAGTAGGTTCGGGTGTACGTGGAGTACGCGATGGATTCAAAAAAGGATATAATCCGCCTACACAGCAAGCAGCAGAAAAGCACGAATCCTAAATATCAGTGAAAAATATGGTGGCTCGGGGGTGATTTGAACACCCGACCAAGGGATTATGATTCCCCTTTAGATTTTTATAAACCATTGATTAATAATGTTATTTTAACTCGAAAACCTGTGTATGTGTAAGTCTATGTGAAAGTTTTAGCTCTGTTTATCACTGCAAATTAGTGCTCAATTCCGACGATATATTGGATGAAAAACTACAGATAAATATCAGGGCAAGCTATACCATGTGGATCGCCCGCCACCGTGCCGTGTGAGAAGGCCTTTTTCGACTAATGCAGAGAAGGTTACTTTGAGTGTATTCGGGCTTGCGCCGTTTTCGCGCACCATGTCGCGTGTGGTAACGCGGCCATGGTCGCGCACATGATCCAGTATCTGCACGGCAAGTTCCGACAGCGAGGTAAGCACAATTTTTTCCCGTTCTACTTTCGCGGCCAAGCGGCGTTTCTGCTGCTGGAGGGCGCGCAGGAAAAATAAAATCCACGGCTGCCAGTTGGGTTTATTTTTATGAATCGTGCTTTGCGTTTGGCGCAAGGCGAGATAATAGCCTTCCTTGCTATTTTCAACCACGCTTTCGAGCGATGAGTAAGGCACGTAAGCATAGCCAGCCTGTAATAACAGCAATGTTGTTAGAATACGGCTTAAGCGTCCGTTGCCGTCCTGAAACGGGTGAATTTCTAAAAATACGACGATAAATATAGCAATAATCAGCAAGGGATGAAGGCGGCGCAATTCACGCGCTTCATTCAGCCATGCAACAAGCTCTTGCATACGGCGCGGCGTATCAAAGGGAGTAGCCGTTTCAAAAACAATGCCAATCATCTTGCCGTCTGCATCGAAAGCGCCGACATCGTTGCGAAGCGTTTTATATTCGCCGCGATGCCGCTCATCCTTGGCGCTATATTGCAATAGATCGCGGTGAAGCTGCTTGATATGATTCTCTGTAACGGGAATATCCTGCCATGCGCGAAAAACCGTTTCCATCACCTCCGCATAACCAGCAACTTCCTGTTCATCGCGGGTGCCGAATTTCTTTATTTCTAGCTTGGCAAGCAACTGCTCGACTTGACGATCCGTGAGTTTACTTCCTTCAATGCGAGTGGAAGAGCCTATGCTTTCGATGGTAGCAATATGCCGCAGCGCCTTAAGGCGTTCAGGCGCGAGCGTACCTAAAGATCGCCATGCACCCTTGAATTCATCGATTTCTGATAAAAGCGTCAGCATTTCCTGAGTTATTTTGATGGTTTCTGTTTTCATAATACCCGATTATATACCGGATTATACCCGAATGTCTACCGGAATATGCACCTGATTATACCTGAATAATGGAAAAAGCTTTCTATGTATATGAAGGCTATTCAAGGCATATAAGTCAGTGAATTAACTATATCCTAAAATAGATAGCCCTTCGGCATGAAGATATTAAACGAGCCGCTAAACGGCTCTTGAAAGAAAGGGGGCAACCTTCGTTACCCTTATAAACAAAGGCGATAACCTTCGTTATCATTAGGCACTGTTAACAAACCTGTATTTTTATGATATAGGTTATGGCGAAAGGGAGATTTTTGCCATGAACAAGCGCTTATATCCTGTGTCTCGCGAGGTTTTCGATCTTGAAATTCGTCCGATTATTGAGGCGGTGAC
>CAIJLX010000059.1 GCA_903821695.1 uncultured Alphaproteobacteria bacterium
AAAACACAACAAAAACAAAGGCGGCCTTCAAAAGGTAAAGAATGGAGGAAGGCCAAAGATACGCCCCAAAATATATAAAAGTCGGGGCTAACAAACATTAACAAAAACGAAAGCACAAAAGAGAAACAAATTTCAAAAGTAACAAAAGGAGCAAAGAAGAATTACCAATATGATGAAACCAAAAAGAAACCAAAAAAGATAATGAGTATTGCAGAGGGCGAAATTTGCTCTGAGCCAAATTCAGCCAATGAATGTGCCTATTATTTTCAAAAAAAGAAAGATGCTGTTTTAGTGTGGGAAGCTTGTTCGATATTGCATGCAACTACCTCTGAGAAACCGATTAATCGTATTATGATCAATGGGGAAACCCGTTTTTGTGTAGGCTTTAATGTGGCTCTTGTGGAAGAAAGAACATCTGCTGCACGATCACCCTCTCAGGGACTGACCGAAATAAGCCCAGACCATAAAGCAAGAACAACAAAACTTCCTCGCAACTTATTCTAAGCCAAACTTGACGAAACTTGCTCTCTCGTGCACAACCTATGACATCATAGGAGCATAATATGTCTGAGCAATTTGATGTGGTGATTATTGGTGGTGGACCTGCGGGTTATGTGGCGGCGATTCGCTCGGCGCAGCTGGGGTTTAAAACGGCTTGTGTGGAACAACGTGGCGCACTGGGCGGCACCTGTTTGAATGAGGGTTGCATTCCATCCAAAGCATTGCTGCATGATTCGGAAGTGTTCGAACATATTTCGCATGAAGGCCGCGAACATGGCATTATCGCCAGCGGTTTGAAGGCGGATTATAAAGCAATGCAGACACGCAAAAAAGGCGTTGTCGAAAACCTCACCAAAGGCATTGAAGGCCTATTTAAGAAAAATAAAGTTACTTACGTGATTGGTCACGGCATTGTGATGGGTAAAGGCGAAGTCGCGGTGAAGAAAGAAGGCGGTACGCCGGAATCCATCAAAGCGAAACACATCATTATTGCAACCGGTTCGGAAGTAGCGAAATTGCCAGGCGTTGAAGTGGATGGTAAGCGCATTCTCACTTCGCGCGAAGCATTGGAGCTGACAGAAGTGCCTGGTTCGCTGGTGGTGATTGGCGCGGGGGTAATTGGCTTAGAACTTGGCAGCGTGTTCCGCCGTTTGGGTGCGCAGGTGACGGTGGTTGAATTTATGGATCATATTACGCCGGGTCAGGATGCAGAAGTATCCAGACAGTTTCAGAAAATTCTCGAAAAACAGGGCATGCAATTTAAGCTCGCAAGCAAAGTAACGGGTGCAAAATCTAGTCCGAAAAATGTTGAGCTTACGGTTGAAGCAAAAGAAAGTGGCAAAACGGAAACGTTGAAAGCGGATTATGTGTTGGTGGCTGTTGGCCGCAAAGCACATACGGATAAATTGGGCCTCACCGAAAGTGGTGTCGCGGTGGATGAGCGTGGGCGGATTATCGTTGATGATCATTTCCGCACCAATGTTGAAGGTATTTACGCGATTGGTGATGTGATTGCCGGGCCCATGCTTGCGCATAAAGCGGAAGAAGATGGTGTCGCGTGCGTCGAAAGCATCGCTGGCCAAAAAGCACATGTCGATTATAATCTCGTACCGGGCGTGATTTATACGCATCCGGAAGTTGCCTCTGTCGGCAAAACGGAAGAGAAATTAAAAGCGGAAGGCGTGCAGTATAAAGTCGGCAAATTCCCATTCCTCGCCAACAGCCGCGCGCGTGCTATGGGCCAGACCGATGGTTTCGTGAAAATTATCGCGGATGCGAATAGTGATGAAGTTTTGGGCGTGCACATTATCGGCCCACAAGCGGGAACGATGATCATGGAAGCGGCACTTGCGATGGAATTTAAAGCAAGCGCCGAAGATATCGCGCGCACTTGCCACAGCCACCCAGATTTACATGAAGCGATTAAAGAAGCGGCCCTCGCCGTTGCCGGCCGCGCAATTCATATTTGAATTGAGAAAGAGGGGGCACCTTGCGGTGCCCCCTCCAACTTTAATGACATTCGTTACTTCGTTGTCTTGCTAAAAATGTGCTTGAAGAAGTCAGTATAAATATGGAGAAGCGCGCTAACGCCGACCAGCATATATACTGTTTTCACAAGTACACCGGTTCCGAAAATGGTACCGATCAGATCAATACCTAGCACACCCATAAGTCCTAAATGCAAGGCACCGATTACGATGAAAAGCGTAGTTACTTTGGTTAAAGTTTTGTCCATAAATATCCTCCTTGGATATGATTTCATTATAGCAAAATTGGCCCCTTCGAGCAGGCAGATTCGTTGCTGCAACGCCATAATTCATGGCTGCGGCGCAGCAATTGCCTGAAGCAGTGCAGCAAATTAATTGCTGGTACTTTCTATAGTGCTTCGCGCACTTACAAGCAGCCATTACGGCGTTGTTCCTGGCGCTGTTTTTGGGCCAACTTTAGCAAGCCTAGCAAGTCATCTACGGATTGACCTAATGTTATGAGCGGCAATTCAGTCGGCCGTATGTTGTCTTCAGTCTGAGCTACATAAGGCATAATATGGTTTAATACTATTCCAGTTATTATGCGCTGACTATTCGTTAATGTTGTAAGCGTCTCAGAACTATCCTTATGCATATAATCTACCGCCAGCCGGTCTATTGCATTTTTAGTATGAGCCGCATTCATGCCAGTTTGGCTTGCAGCAATCACCAATTTATCCAACACTATCTGCTGCTCTTTTGAGTAAGCTCCATGTCCTGCAACGCTGGGGAAAAATAAGCGGATCAAACTTTCCGGCGTATTACGCTGCCGTGCTTTTTCGGGTTGGTTGTTACTACTATTGTCTACCAAGTTAAAAACTGGCAGTTCTTTTGCATTTGGATTGGCCATTATATTGCCTGAATGCTGTAAATCAGCCACTTTTCCGTCTTGCCGCCAATTGCGGAGCTGAATAAATAGCTCTATATACTCCTTCTGCTCAATCGCTGCGAGCTTTTCCCATGTGGCCGCACCCAATCCTGTTTTTTCGTCAAAAAACATTTCCCGGAGTGACGGTCCTTCAATCCACGGAATAATCTGTAGGTCTAAATCTTTGTGCTCAAGTAGTGGCTGGCTGGGAATACCGTATGGGCCATAATAGGTCGTTTGCAATGAAGTGGTTTCTGAAAGCTTATCTAATAATGTTCGTTTGTTTAAAGCAGTGTGTGCTTCATCACTAATGGTTTTGGGAATAGTTGGTGCAAATCTATTGATTGATCCTTTCTCTGTTTCAATAAATGGCGTATGAATTCTTAAACCGAATGGCTTAAATACATCTCCGCCTTCGCGCGATAATTTATAAATCTCATGCGTCGCGCCAAAATTATCTGCGGGATTGAACAGGGCCGCAATTATCAATTCTAATATGGTTTTTGGCTTAGGCATCCCCCATTTTACGGGGAAAGGCCTTAATAAACCGTTAAAAGGCTTACATGAACGAATAGGGGTCGATATCCACTTTCATTTGTATGGCTGAAGGTGGCGGGGCTAGCGCTAACCACTGGCGGAGATATTGTTGTAAGTTGCTGTTTTTTAATGACTTTACTAATAATCGGTAGCGATATTTGCCCTTTAATTGTGTCATGGGCGCGGGCGCGGGGCCTAGAACCTGGGTGCCGGCCTGTTTTGGCGCAGCATTACGCAGTTGGGTTGCGGCCTGCTTTACTTCGGATTCATTCCGGCCAGAAAAAATAATCGCAGCGAAGCGACCAAATGGTGGCACAGCAGCAGCGCGACGATATTCGGCTTCGCGCTTGAGAAAGTTTTCGCGATCACCAGCGATGAGTGCTTTCATGACGGGGTGATCAGGGTTGTAGGTTTGCAGTAATACTTTGCCTTTTTTCTCGGCCCTTCCCGCCCGGCCGGAAACTTGGGTCATCATCTGGAATGATTTTTCGGAGGCGCGAAGATCGCCTCCTTCTAACCCCAAATCTGCATCGATTACGCCGACTAAAGTGAGGTTTGGGAAGTGGTGACCTTTGGCAACCATTTGTGTGCCGATGATGATGTCGATTTTTCCTGCATCAATTTCGGATAGTAACTTTTCTGCTTGTTTCGGTGTTGCGATATGGTCGCTGGTAAAAAGCGCAACGCGCGCATTCGGAAAATGTTCGACAATTTCTTCCTGCAAACGCTCCACACCAGGGCCAACCGCATGCAGCGAATCTTCCGCTTTGCATTCGGGGCAATTTTTCGGCGAGCGCGATTGATAACCGCAATGATGGCATTGCAATTTTCCAAGTGCACGATGTTCCACAATCCATGCCGAGCAATTAGGGCATTTCAAACGATGCCCGCAAGTGCGGCAGAGCGTGAGCGGTGCATAACCGCGGCGGTTTAGGAACAATAACACTTGTTCCCGTTTTTCAATCGTTTCTGCAATCGCTTTAATCAAGTGTGGCGAAACAAATTGCTTTGCGGGCATGCGGTGTTGACGCATATCGATGGTTTCAATCGGCGGCAATGTCGCGCCGCCATGCCGCGCCTTTAACAGCAGCCGTGTATATTTCCCACTCTGGCAATTGGTTTCGGTTTCAAGCGATGGTGTTGCAGAAACCAATATGATGGGCAGTTGCTCTAAATGCGCTCGCACCACCGCCATATCGCGGCCATGATACAGCACACCTTCTTCCTGCTTGAAACTATGCTCATGCTCTTCATCAACAATAATGAGGCCCAGTTTTGGAAACGGCAGAAACAACGCAGAGCGCGCACCCACAATCAACCGCGCTTCGCCTTTAGCAATCGCCTGCCAACGCTCGGCGCGCTGCTTCGGTGTAAGGTTCGAATGCCAGCTGGTGGCAGGAAGTTGTAGGCGCTCTTCTAGCCGCTGGATTAAAGGCTGAGTGAGCACAATCTCTGGCACCAATACCAATACCTGTAGCCCTTGTTTCAATCCTGCTTTGATAGCTTCGAGATAGACTTCCGTTTTGCCAGAGCCAGTTATGCCATCCAATAAAAAGGCCGCGTATTTTTTTGCATCAACGGCTGCCCGCAAAATATCCGCTGCTTGTGTTTGTTCATCAGACAATGTGACGGGCATTTCTTTCGTGATAAGATTTTTAGGGGCATAGACGCGGTCTTTTTCAAAGATCGTCGGCACTCGCATCGCCATGGTCAGCACATTGCCAAGTGGGCTTAGGGTATAATTGGCGACCCATTCGATAAATTGCCGAGTTAAAGCCGGCATCGGCGGCAGGGTGGAGAGGTTTTGGATGGGTTTTATCTTTTCCGGCGGCACATCGCTCATGGCCAATAATTGCCATACCACGCCCCATTCCGTTGTTTTTCCTACCGGAACTTGCACATAACTGCCCTCGGTGACCTGCATTCCCTCAGGAATCCGATAATCGAATGGCTTATTTACGGCCCGTGGAAGAAGAATTGCGGCATGGCTCATCGTTCTTTATATAGACCCACATGGCATTCTTTCAAAAACTAAAATCAGGGCTGGGCTTAAGCGCGAATAAACTCGGCGACGGCATCACCAAAATTTTCACGCACCAGAAGCTGGATGACGAAACTTTAGAAGCGTTAGAGGAGTTGCTAATCAGCGCCGATATGGGTGTAAAAACCGCGGCATCACTCGCCGCCGAACTAAGTAAACAGAAATTCGAAAAAGAGGGCGACAGCATCCTCATCAAAAAAGCGTTGGCTGGATGTATCGCCGAACGCCTAAAGCCGCTGATGAAGCCACTCACCATTACCCACTCGCCGGAATTGATTTTAGTGGTCGGAGTAAACGGCAACGGCAAAACCACCACTATCGGCAAACTCGCCGCACAATTCCGTTCCGAGGGCAAAAAAGTAATGGTCGCCGCCTGCGATACCTTCCGCGCGGCGGCGGTCGAGCAATTGGCACTTTGGGCAGAACGCACCGGCTCTGGCTTTGTCCGCGGCGCCGAAAATGTCGATCCGGCTAGTGTCGCATTTCAAGCGGTTGAAAAAGCGAAAGCGGAAGGTGTGGATGTATTGTTGCTCGATACCGCCGGGCGATTGCAAAACAAAAAAGGGCTGATGGAAGAATTGGTCAAAATCACCCGCGTGGTGCAGCCACACCAAACGCTGATGGTGCTGGATGCAACGACCGGACAAAATGCGGTTAGCCAAGTGCAAGTGTTTCAGGAAATGGTGCAGGTAACGGGGTTAATTGTAACGAAGCTTGATGGCTCTGCGAAGGGTGGCGTGGTGGTGGCATTGGCCGATCAATTCAAGTTGCCGATACATGCGATTGGCGTCGGCGAAGGGGTCGAAGATTTGCAGGCGTTTGATGCAAATCATTTCGCCGAATCCTTGCTTGGAATCGCGTAACGTGGCATAAAGTGGCGTGGCCACAAAAACCCTTCCTGTTCTGAAAGTTA
Organism: uncultured Alphaproteobacteria bacterium; assembly: GCA_903821695.1. Lineage (GTDB taxonomy): Bacteria > Pseudomonadota > Alphaproteobacteria > Rickettsiales > CAIJLX01 > CAIJLX01. The sequence continues at coordinate 6,387 of CAIJLX010000059.1, forward strand.
AAAACCTCTCCGTCAAATTTGGTGTGACAGATGTGGTGCAGGATGTATCGTTTGATTTGACGCATGGCAAAATGCTCGCGCTGGTTGGCGAAAGCGGCAGCGGCAAAACTGTAACTGCGCTTTCCATTATGCGTCTGTTGCCAGAAGCAACGATTGATAAAGATTCGGAAGTGCATCTCGGCAGCACCGAAATTTTAGATTTATCCCCGACCGAAATGAGCGACCTGCGCGGCAAACGTATCGGCTTGATTTTCCAAGAGCCGATGACGTCGCTCAATCCCCTACACTCCATCGGCAAACAAATTGCTGAAGCAATTACGCTACATCAAAATATAACTCCAAAAAAACTCGCCGCAAAAGTAGATTCGTTGCTCGATCTCGTAGCATTGCCCGGTTTAAAAACTCGCCTCAACGCATTTCCGCACGAACTTTCCGGCGGGCAGCGGCAGCGCGTGGTAATCGCGATGGCCATTGCCAATGATCCGGAATTATTGATTGCAGATGAACCAACAACTGCGCTTGATGTAACCACTCAATTGCAAATTCTGGAACTCATCAAAGATTTGCAGAAAAAACTCGATATGGCGGTGTTATTTATCACGCACGATCTCGATATCGTCCGCAAATTCTCGGATAAAGTTGCGGTGATGTCGCAAGGCGAAATTGTTGAAAAAGGTGTTACCAAAACCGTATTCGCCTCACCAAAACATGCTTATACCAAAAAACTGATCGCCGCGATTCCACATGGCTCGGCCGTTTCCGTGCCGGAAAAATCGAAAAATATTTTGGAGATGAGCGATGTGGTCGTCTCCTTCCCAAAAAAACACGGTTGGTTTGCGAAAGCCGAAGAGCAAATCGTTTGTTCCGATATTCGCCTCAATTTACCAAAAGGCCATACGTTAGGATTAGTCGGCGAAAGCGGTAGCGGCAAAACGTCGCTCGCACTTGCGTTGCTGCGGCTGATCCCTTCCAAGGGGATGATCAAATTTGATGAGCGTTATACGCGTTTGCTGGAAGGCGAAGCACTGCGCAACCTGCGTAAGGATATGCAAATTGTGTTCCAGGATCCATATGCCTCGCTAAACCCGCGGATGAAGGTGGAGCAAATTATCACTGAAGGTTTGCGCGCACATGAAATTGGCCGTACTCTGGAAGAACGCCGCGCAATGGCGGCTGAAGCGCTGAAACAAATGGGCCTGAAAGAAAGCATGCTTAACCGTTATCCGCATGCATTTTCCGGCGGGCAACGGCAGCGTATTGCACTGGCACGCGCGTTGGTGCTGAAACCAAAATTGCTGGTGTTAGATGAACCGACTTCCGCGCTTGATGTTTCCGTGCAAAGTGAAATTCTGGAGCTGCTCAAGCATTTCCAGGAACAACAAAAACTTTCTTATATTTTCATCAGCCACGATTTACGCGTCATCCGCTCCATCGCGCATGAGGTGATTGTGCTGAAGTCCGGCAAAATTGTGGAGCGTGCGGCGACTGAGAAATTATTCAAACATCCGCAGGAAGATTATACCAAAGCGCTTCTTAAAGCGGCATTGTTATAACGTTAAACCACTTAGCGAAATAGCGGTCGATTTGCCTTCAATCATATCTGCCACAATTTTGGCACTGCCTGCCCCAAGCGTCCAGCCCAACGTGCCGTGACCGGTATTGAGGTATAAATTATCATAAGGTGTTTCACCCAACACTGGCGCACCCGATGGCGTTTGTGGGCGCAAACATGCCCAGCCGGTTGCTTTATCAAAATCACCGCAATCACCAAACACACGCTTCATTTCAGATTTCATGTGCTCAATACGCTTTGGCGTAATCGTCGTATCGTGGCCTGCGAATTCGGCGGTGCCTGCTGCTCTGAAAATATTGCCCAAGCGGCTATACACAATTTTACTGCCTTGATCCGTAATGCTCAAATTCGGTGCTTTTTTGCCGTTGATCGGCACAGAAATACTATAGCCTTTCATCGGATAAATATTGCTACGAATACCCAGCGGTTGCAAAAACTTCTGGCTATAAGAACCGAGCGACATCACAAATCGATCCGCTTCGATGCGATTTTTATTCGTGCGCACGGCGCGGATTCTCCTGCCATCGCGCTCTAGAGAGACAACCTGGGTGTTATAATGGAATTCAGTGTTTTTAAGTTGTGCAGCGAGGCCTTTGGTAAAATAATGAATGTCGCCGCTTTCATCTTCCGGATGGAAAACACCGCCGACTAATTGTGATGCTAAACCAGCAAGGGCTGGTTCTTTCTCAATACATTGTTGTGCGGAAAGCACGTGATAAGGAGCGCCATATTCTGCCTGGAAGGCCGCTTGTTTTATTGCGCCTTCTAATAAAGTTTGCTCGGTAAAGAAATGTAAAATGCCATTGGGCAGGAAATTAAATTCGACCGGAGTCTGCCCACGCAATTCACCCATCACTTGGCGGGAATAAAGCGCGAGGCGCAAAATATTTAAGGTGTTTTCGCGTGCTTTCGCGGTGGTGCATTGACCTAAAAATTTGAGGCCCCAGGCCATCATCTCTGGTGTTAGGCTTTTTGCTGAAAGCACCAGCGGCGAATTTTCCTTAAACATCCATTTGACGATTTTTGGCAGAACCGCTGGGTTTGCCCAAGGTTCGGCGTGGCTATAGGAAAGCTGGCCGCCATTGGCGAAGCTCGTTTCCATCGCGGCTTCTGGCTGGCGTTCGATGATGGTCACCTTGTGGCCATTTTGCTCGAGGAAGTAGGCGGTCATCACGCCGAGGGCACCGGCCCCTAAAATACAGATTTGCATGTACTCCGTTTACTATTTATGCTGGGATAGAAGCAAGATTTTTATGACCACCGCACCCGAAGAATTTATTCCTTTCGCTGAACAGCTCGCCAACATCTCTGGCGAGATCATCCGTCGTTACTTCCGCCAGCAAATTGCGCTGAAGGAAAAAGCTGATTTTTCGCCGGTGACAATCGCCGATGAAGAAGCCGAGAAAAATATGCGGGCGTTAATCCATAACACCTTCCCGACTCATGGAATTTTGGGTGAGGAGTTTGGCGCACATAATGATAATGCCGAATATGTATGGGTGTTGGATCCGATTGATGGCACACAATCGTTCATGATCGGCCGCCCGATTTTTGGTACCCTCATTGGCCTTGTTAAAAATGGCGTACCGATTTTGGGGATTATTGACCAGCCTATTTTAGGCGAACGTTGGATTGGCGTGCAGGGTTTCGCGACCAATTTTAATTATGAACCAATCCGCGCCCGCAGCTGCGATAGTTTGAAAAAAGCAACGCTCTGCACAACATCACCTTATTTATTTAATGAAAAAGATAGAGTCTGTTTTGAGCGCGTGCTCAAGGCGGCGCAATATGCAAGCTTCGGCGGTGATTGTTATTCCTATGGTTTGCTCGCGAATGGATTGGTCGATGCGGTGATTGAAACTGGCCTCAAAATCCATGATTTTTGTGCATTGGTGCCGGTGATTAAAGGCTCCGGCGGAATCGTCACTGATTGGGAGGGCAAAGAAATAACCACCCAATCCGATGGTCGCTTGATCGTGGCGGGCGATGCACGTGTGCATGCGCAAATTTTAAAATTGGTGAATTAATTACGCTGTCTTTTTAGCAGCAATATATAGGCACCCGTGCCACCAAGCTGCGGTGCGGCAGAAGTATAAGTGACGATGAATGGGCGGATATCGGCGTGGTTGATCCAATCGGGTAACGAGCTGTGCAATGTGTTTTCGGCTTCTGGTCTGCCTTTGCCGGTGATGATGAGGACGCAGCGTTTGCCATCAGTGACAGCGGCGGTGATAAAGCTTTTAAAAATGCGAAAGGCTTGCGCGAAATTTTTTCCGTGTAGATCGAGTTTCGCATCGATCGGCGTTTTTCCTTTGCTTAAGCGTTCAAAACTATTGCGATCGACACCACTTTTTTCACCCGCTTGCAGCAGTGTGAGTGGTTTAGAAAAAGAAGGAATGGGCGAAGATTCGCCAAAAAACCTAGGCAATTTGAGGTTGGGGAGTTCGGGCGGTTGGGTGCGGTGTTTGATGGGTTTGATGCTGGCGGTGAAATCTTGCCAGTCTTCGAGATCTTCCGGCGGCAGGTTATTTTTCACCATTGCGCGCTGCCAATTCTTTCGGCAGCAGAACCCACAAATTGCCGCGCTGATTCATATATCCGGCCAATGTTTCCGCCGTTTTTCCGTGGCCATAGAAAATGTCAGCACGGATCGCGCCACGAATCGCGCCACCGGTATCTTGCGAGATCGCGAGTTTGCGGAAGGGGCGGCCATTCGGCAAATCGGTTTCGACCCACATTGGAATACCATAACCATAAAAACGTTTATCAATCGCCAGCGAGCAATAGGACGTAAGAGGCACCGTTTGTGCGCCGATTGGGCCTTGCGCACGTGAGAGATCATCGCGGCGGCGGAAATAAATATAGGACGGGTTTTGCTCCATCGCATATTGCGCGAGATCTGGATTTTGGCGCAGCCATTGTTTAATCGCCGGCGCATCGACATCTTCTTGCGCCATATAATTATTATCAATCAGCCAACGGCCGAGAGAAACATAGGCTTTGCCATTTTGCCCATCATACCCAATGCGAATGGCTTTTCCATTTGGCAAACGCAGAATGCCGGAACCTTGGATATGCAAGAAAAAGAGCCGCACCGGATCTTCCACCCACAGCAATTCGAGGCCTTTGCCTTCTAATGCGCCTGCATTAATTTGTGCACGTGTAAAGCCGCGAGCAATTTCGGGTGGTAAACTATAAATTGGATATTTAAAGCGTTTGGTCTTTTTCAAACTGCCTTTGAGTTCGATTTCATAATAGCCGGTAAATAAACCGTCGGGACGTAAGTTAGAAACGGATTTAAATGGTGAGAAATGCTCTTCAAAAAACGCACGTGCTTTTGCTTTCGGTGTTTTTACGGCGGCGGCGCAAGCCGGTTCCCAATCACGCACTTGGCCCATTTGTTGGCCGAGGCTCGCATCCGAATCACGCTTCATCATCACCGTGCAGCTTTCACGGAATGCGGAAAGAGTAGAGCTGTGATTTGCTGTACGCCAGCCGTCTAGATCATCAAATGTTTGTGGCTGGAGAGTAAGTGTTTCCGGCGTGGTACATGCGGAAAGCACGAGTAATATAATTAGCGCGGCTAAACTATTCCGTCGCATCGGTATCAGTGAGCAGCCACACAGGATTGCGGTTGTTTAAATTACGCTCGAACACCCATTTATCATAAAGTCGTTCGGAAACGGTTGGATTGCCGGAAATAACTTCACCCGCCGAATTTTTGGTGAAAGAGATTTGCTCACTTTCAAATGCTACTGTGATTGTTGCCACGGAATTTTCGAGTTTAGCAGCCACAATTTCCGCCCGCACCAGGGCAACCAGTGAGGTGCTCATGGTTTCGCCTGCTGCAAAGCGATTATCGATGGTTCCCTCAAACTCGCCATAAAGCACGGGGTCGAGCAAGGTTTTGAGGTAAGGTTTATTGCCTTCTGCAAACGCAGTCAGAATAATATCATACGCAGATTGAGCGCCGGCGAGGAAATGCTCAGTAGTAAATGTGCGATCTTTTTCGGTGATAGCGGCAACACCCGCTTTGGCGGCATCAGCTACATTTTTATGGCTGATTTCGGGCATTGGACGTTTTGCGCGAGCGGGTGATGGCAGCAGAGCAACCACATTATTCTTTTGTTCAGGTGTTGCAGACATATCTTTCGGCGCCGCTTTTGCTTCCCACATTTCTTTGACGCGATGGGTGATGTTTTGCTCGGTACCGTCTTTACGGCCGAGCACGCTATAGAGGCGATAAGCAATAAATCCGGCTATTACAGCGAAAAACAGGATGTCAGCGTAAAACGTAGGTTCCATGGCGGCCAATCTAGCATGCGCTGTTTGGCTCTGTCGATACATAAATTGGGTTGTATAGCGGGAAAACAACAGCTAAAAACCTTGGGCTATGACAGAATCCGCACTCCGCATTGAAGGCTTACAAAAAACCTACCGTAATTCACGCACTGGCGATGTAAAAACTGCACTCAAAGGGATTGATCTCGATATCCCACGCGGCTCGTTTTTCGGTTTGCTTGGCCCCAATGGGGCAGGAAAATCCACGCTTATCAATATCATCGCCGATGTGACGGTGAAAACAGCGGGGAAAATTTTCATTAACGGCCTGGATATGGACACCCAAAAACAAGCCGCGAAACGTCAGCTCGGCATCGTGCCGCAGGAAGTGGTGCTCGATCCATTTTTTCCTGTAAATGAAATGCTAGAATATCAGGCAGGTTATTATGGCGTGCCAAAAGCTAAGCGCCGAACAGCTGAAATTCTTGAAAAACTTGCGCTGAGTGATAAAGCCCACCTCAACTCGCGTCGCCTTTCGGGTGGCATGAAGCGCCGTGTGCTGATCGCGAAGGCGTTGGTGCATTCGCCTTCCGTACTCATTCTCGATGAACCAACCGCTGGGGTTGATGTCGATTTGCGCATTCGTTTGTGGAATTATGTGCGCGAATTAAATCGCCAAGGCACAACCGTATTGCTCACGACTCATTACTTGGAAGAAGCCGAAACGCTCTGCGACCATATCGCGATTATCAATCATGGCGAAATTATCGCGAGTGAGGAAAAATCCTCTTTGATCGGCCGTCTCGATGAAAAATTGCTCACCTTGCGCTTTAGCCAACCAGTGACTGAAGTGCCTGCGGCACTGGCAAAATTTGACGCGAGCATTGTGCCACCTACTGGCATCCAAATTCGTTACCATGCACGCGAAGTGAGCGTGGGTGCGATCTTGCAGGCGGCCACCCAATCCGGCCTCGAAATTGTGGATCTTTCCTCGCAAGAGCCAGATCTGGAAGATGTATTCCGCCATTTAACACGGGATGCGGCGTGAAAATTCTATTCATTCACCCCAATATGCCGGGCCAATATAAGCATCTGGCACGGATTCTGGCGGAAGATAAAAATAACCAGGTCGTGTTTCTGACAAAGGAAAAGCCGGATATCTCTATTCCGAACGTGATCAAGGCTGAATATAAGGTAACACGGGAAGTGATGCCCGACACCCACCGCTATCTCATCAATTTCGAGCGTGCGATTTTTCAGGGCCAAGAAGCATGGCGTGTATGTAATCAACTCAAAGCCAAAGGGTTTGTACCGGATATCATCATTATGCATCCGGGTTGGGGCGATGGACTGTTTGTGAAAGATATTTTCCACGGGACACCAACCTTGAGCTTCCTCGAATTTTATTACAGCGCCTATCAGGGTGATGTGAGTTACTTAAGAGAAAATTACGTTAAAACCGCACCCGTTACCAAATCGGCTGATGACGATGCGCGTGTGCGGATTAAAAACGCCTGCAATTTGTTCAACCTCGAAATTTGTGACTGGGGCATTTCGCCCACACACTGGCAAGCCATCCAAAATCCAGAACTATTCCGCCCGAAAATTTCAGTCTTACACGATGGCATCGATACCGACGCCGTCACGCCCGCCAAAGGCAACGAATCCGTAAAAGTGGGCAATCTGGTGCTAACCGCCAAAGACGAAGTCATCACCTATATCTCGCGCAATTTCGAACCGTATCGCGGCTTCCCAACTGTGATGCGCGCGATTGCCGAAATCCAACGCCGCCGACCAAAAGCGCATATATTATGCGTCGGCGCGGATGGTGTAAGCTATGGCGCTAATGCACCGAGCGGCACCACATTCCGCCGCATGATGCTCTATGAAACCAAGCCGGATATGAGCCGTCTGCATTTCTTGGGCTATATGAAATATGAAGAGATGCTGAATGTGTTACGCATTTCCTCCGCCCATATTTATCTCACCGTTCCGTTCGTGCTTTCCTGGTCGATGATGGAAGCGATGGCAACAGAATGTGTGATGATCGGCTCCAACACGCCGCCTGTGATGGAAGTGCTGGAACATGAGCGCAACGGCATTGTCGTTGATTTTTATAACCACACAGAAATTGCCGATTGGGTTGATAAAATTTTCGCTCATCCAGAGCGGATGAAACATCTCGGTAAAGCCGCGCGCCAAACGATACTTGATACATTCGCGCTCAAAAAATTATTGCCGCTGCATCTTAAACTAATCAACGATCTCGCTAGCGGAAAAAATCCACCACCGGCTGCCAAAGAAATCGCTGATTTCAATCCACAACCTTCCTATATGTTCCCGGCGAAGCAACATGCCTAAACACAAAGAAAAAATTAATTGGCCGAAATTAGAGCAAGGCAAGAAAATTGTCCTCAATATCGTCAATTCCGGTGCGGCATTACCTAAAGCATTCCGCTCCGAAGAATGGCAGGAAATTGTTGTTTCCAAAGAAATAACGAATGCCATACCGCTGGATATACGGGAGCTTTCTGCATTGCCTAGTGAAAGTTGCAACGTCATTTGGAACGCTGGCTCGCTCAGTTATTTATATGCCCATGAAGTCGTCCCCGTGCTCACAGAGTGCTATCGTATATTGCAGCCCAAAGGGGTGCTGTTATTACAGGTGGCTGATTTACAACGCATTGGCGAAATAATGGCGCAAGGCAAATTAGAAAATGCGCTTTATAATTCGCCAGCCGGCCCCATTGCCGCGATCGATCTATTATTCGGCCACCGCGTCTCCTTAAGCGCAGGAAACAAAAAAGCGCAAACACATACCGGCTTCACTGCACGCACTATCCCCCATAAACTCACGCCGCTCGGCTTCGGTGAAGTCGAAGTTACCCGCGAAGGGTGGATGTTGCGCGTGATGGCCCGTAAAATTACCGCCTCGCCAGCTGATAAACCGCTCATCCGCATCCGAGAAGAAGATTTAAACGAAAAAATGCGCATCCGTGATACGATCGAAAAAAATCCGGAATGGCTAAAAATCACTCCGGAAGATGCCTTCAATGCCTAAATACGTGCCCGTAGCTCAGCTGGATAGAGCATCGGATTTCTAATCCGACGGTCGGGGGTTCGAATCCCTCCGGGCACACCATTACCTTTAAGAAAGCTCATGAAATTATTGATCTGTGCGATAGTATGTGTGTTCAGTCTTTCGGCCTGTAGCACGGCATCGATTTTAAATGCGACGATTCCGAGTTCGGGTTATGCGGTGCATAAGGATATTGCCTATGATAAAGACCCGCGCCAGAAGCTTGATATTTATGTGCCAGACCATGCCAAAAATGCACCGGTAATTGTCTTTTTTTATGGTGGCAGTTGGCGGATGGGCAGCAAGGATGATTATCTGTTCTTAGGCCAAGCATTTGCCTCTAAAGGATTCATCACTGTCATCGCGGATTATCGGCTGTATCCACAAGTGCATTTCCCACAATTCGTGGAAGATGGTGCAAGCGCTTTCCATTGGGTGCACCAACATATCGCAAGCTATCATGGCAATAAAAATGCCGTGTTTTTGGCGGGCCATTCCGCTGGCGGATTTATCGCGATGATGCTCACCGCCGACACGCATTATCTTAAACAAGCCGGCGCAAATATTTCGTGGGTCAAAGGAACGATCGGCATCGCAGGCCCCTATGATTTCCTCCCCTTCACCGATCCAAAAATCGCCGCCGTATTCAGCAACACAAAAGACGCCGACACCCAACCGATCAATTATATGAACGGCATCCGCCCACCCATTTTCCTAGCAACCGGCGAAGATGATACCGATGTAAAACCCAGCAACACCATCCGCTTAACCACCCGCCTAAAACAACTAAATAGCCCCGTCGAAACCCATTTTTATCCAGATACCGGCCATATCGGAATCATCCTCTCCCTTGCCCACCGCTTCCGCCATAAAAGCCCGCTGCTGGATGACATCGCCCGCTTCGTAGAGGCGTCACTTGAATAAATAATACTATACCTTCCGTGTTATCGGCAGATGCTAAATTAGTTGATAGTCATTCACCCGTGTAATAGATATTCTCTATGCGCTTTGTATTGTTTTTGCTGGCTTTGTTTCTAACCCTGCCGCTCGCTGCTGCTGCGGATACGACGCCGACTTTCCGCGTAGTGCTCAAAGAGCATCGCTTCATTCCCGCTAAAATTATGGTTCCTGCGAATAGGTTTGTTATTTTACGCATCAAGAATTTAGATGCAGAGTCAGAGGAGTTTAATAGCAGCGATCTGAAAGTACAAAAAGTCGTCACTGGTAACAGCGAGGGTATTATTCGCCTGCATCCGCTGGCGCCTGGGCGTTATACTTACCAAGGCGAATATCATAAACAAACCGCGCAGGGCATTATATTCGCACAATAATACAGATACTTATATACTACCGAAGACTTTGCTTTGCTGGCTCGTATTAATAAGCAGGAACACAACAACAAGGAGATTCCCACTATGAATAAATTACTTTCAACCACCGCCCTCGTTTTATCCCTCACCTTCTCCGGCATGGCGCATGCTGCACCTGATGGTGACAAGCCACACGGCGCACGCTTTATGGAAGAGGCAATTTCTAAATTGCCACCACAAAAAGCAGAGGCATTCCGCAACACCCTGAAACAAGCACATGAAAAAGGCAAAGAATCACGTGAGCAGAGCAAAAAACTGCATGAGGAATTGCGCGCAATTATGACGGCTGAGAAGTTCGACAAATCAGCTTATTTGGCAAAAACAGAAGAGCTTCGTGTATTGCGTGAGAAGAAATACAAAGCTAAAAGCGCTGCGCTTGCCACTGCTTTAAGCGCACTCACCCAAGAAGAGCGCACTACGATTGCGGATAACATGCGTAAAAAACATGAGCGTCATGGCAAGAAAATTGATGGCGATGATAAGCCAGCAGGTGATGCACAGTAACAATAACTTCCTGCGAATCGCGTGCAGCGAGCCCTTCATGCAGTGCCAGAGCAAAGCGTCGATGACGCGACGCTACTGGCGCGCATGCAGGATGGAGACGATGCCGCGTTTGCTACATTGGTCCGGCGCCACACGACAAGATTTTATCGTGTGGCGTACCGGTTCATGAACCATCCGACAGAGGCGGAAGACGTGGTACAGGATGCATTCATCAAACTATGGGAAAAACCAGATAGTTGGCGCACCGATGGCGGCAGCGCCTTCACCACTTGGTTTTACCGCGTAGTCGTAAATTTATGCCTCGACCGAAAAAAGAATAAACAAACTCTGCCACTGTCTGAAGATTTACCAGTGCCAGATTTACGCCCGACACAGGAAGAAAATATGATCGAGCGGCAGCAGGAAAAGCAATTGGAAACCCATATCGCACTGCTGCCAGAACGCCAACGGACTGCCTTAAACCTCTGTTTTTATGAAGGCTTAAGCAATCAGGAAGCAGCAACCATCATGGGTGTGCGCCTCAAGGCATTACAATCCTTATTGATGCGCGCGAAGATGACGTTAAAGCTCAAACTAATCGATGCAAAAGGAGCATGATATGTGCCTAGCCACTAAAGAATTTGAACAACATATCGCGCTCTATGGCACCGATATCAACCAATGGCCGCGAGATGTTCGCGATAAAGCGAAGCAAATACAAGATCAGTTCGGTCTAGAAAAGTTGCTAGAAGAATATCGCGCGCTCGAAAACACATTGCACACACGTTCTGCTACACCCGCCCACCCTTCACTGGCGGAGCGCATTATCGCCAATGCCAAACAGCGCCGCCGTGAGTTGCCGGTGAATCTCTCCACCTGGGTAAACGGATTGTTTGCGGATTTCATGATACCCCGTCCGGCCTATGCCATTGCCGCTATGTTAGTGCTCGGCATCAGCATTGGCCTCAACACCCAAACCATGACCACCACCCAAGATGACACCAGCCTTTCTTCCGCTTACACCGACGACGATGGAGCCACATTATGACAAAACCTATCAAAGCCTTTATCATCGCCTCTATATTGCTCAACCTATTGCTGATCGGCATTTTCTTCGGTTACGAAAGCCGGCATTTCATGCGGCATGATCGTTTTTCGCAAGAAATTGCCAAGCAATTACCCGCTGAGAAATACAAACTCTATCAAGAGACAATGGAGCGCGGAAAAGACGCCAACCGTAATGTACGCGATAAATTACGCGAAGCCCGCAAACGTTCGGTGAGCCTCTTAAAAGCCGAGCCTTTCAATCGCCAAGCCTATCTCGCCGAAATGAAAAACATGCAGTCTTTGCGCGCAGAGTTAATGGCCCAGATGGCAAAATCCGTCGCGGACCTTGCCGAACAATTCTCTCCGGAAGAACGCGCCATCCTCGCCGATACATTCCGTAGACCGGGTGGCCACGAACAGCGCAAAGCCTGCGACGATAAATAGCAGGCTCCGGTGAAAAAATAAACGTGATTTAGATTACCATCTCGACCCGTAATGCGAGCGATGATGATTGCTGTGGCCGCCATGATGATGCCTGTCACCAAACCTAATATCTACCACCGCAACAGAACGCGGACGTGGGCGCGGCACATAATACACTACCGGTCTTTCCTCTACGATATAGGTGGTTGTGTATTGCGGCTGAGGTGCAACATAAGCATTTTGCGTAGTCGCCGGCGTCATAATCTGCCAGGAACCATCGGCCTGCATGCAAGCCGTGCCATAACCCTTTTGGAGCGTATTGCCCACTTTCACCGTCTGTGTATATTCCCGGCAATAAGGCTGTGCCTGCGCGGTGGCGCTCACGCCTGCTATGGCTAACGCGATTGCTAACAGGGAAATGTTCTTCATATGTTCTCCAAGGGTTAAATGTACTACTTATCCCTTATACGCCGCCCAAAATCGGAGTCTTCGCACTCACGCTGCCTTTATTTTTAGAGCGCCTATATCGCGGCGCAATTTTATCTATCACTCCTTACTGTCTGATTACTTTTTCAACCATTAGGAGAGTTTTTATGTCCCGTTTTTCTTATTTAAGAGCCGGAATTGTCGGCGCTATCGCCCTTGTTACTACCGTCGCCTGCAGCCATATGAACACCACCTCCCAGGGTTTTGTTGAAAAAGCATCGATCGCCAACGAATTCGAAATCTAATCCAGCAAACTAGCACTAAACAAATCCAAAAATAAAGATGTGAGAGCATTCGCACAACGGATGATCAGCGAACATTCGCAAAATAGTAAGAAATTAAAAAGAACCGTCCAAACTTCGGGCTCCTCCGCAACGCTTACTAACGGTCTGGATGCAAAACACCGGGAATTGCTAAGCGAGCTTCGCGCTACTTCTGGCAAAGAGTTTGATGAAGAATATCTCTCCATGCAAAAAGACGCACATAAAGAAGCAGTCTGCTTGTTTAAAGATTATGCCAAAAATGGTGCAAACCCAAAACTGCGTAATTTTGCGGCAGATACCTTGCCTCACCTCAAAGAGCACCTCAAACACGTGAAACAACTCAAAGAAGATTATTAGTGCCCAATAGTGCGATGTCCGATAAATAGACAGAAATGAGAACGCTATTTGTTTTGATCATTATCACTAGTGTTTATGGCTCTGCGCAAGCAGCCAACGTCACGACTTCCAACAATAGCAGTAGCAGCCTCGGTTCCGGAAATTCCGGCCGAGGCTCGCCCAGCGTGACCAGCTCAAACAACAGCAGTAGAAACCTAGGCACCGCCAGAACCAGCCGCTCACCCAGCCTCACTGCCCCCAATTTAAGCAGCAGTGTATTGGGCAATAATACCGGCCGCGGCTCACCCAGTGTAACCACCTCCAACAACACCAGCAGCCGCTTAGGTACAAGCTTCGGCGGCGGCCCCACCAATGCACCGCTGCTTCCCTACGGCACGCCAACCACCCGAAAAAATTACATTACACCCACTGCCCCAACCGGCACCGGCGCCATCCCCGAAACTAATCAGAACATGGGTTATTGGCTAAAAAGCGACCCCAACCGCCCGTATTACATCGAACAAACCGATCTAAAAAGTAGTCTCAATAATTTTGGCGAATGATTCCAGCCCCTCTTCGCCCTACGTGGGCTTCGCCGGGCACTGCTTCGCCTAAGATCGACCACACGTGGCTGCGCCACGCGTAGCCGAAGGCGAAGCGTGGTGCCCGGAGCCGGAATCGAACCAGCGACACAGGGATTTTCAATCCCTTGCTCTACCGACTGAGCTATCCGGGCCAATAAAGAGCCTCGGGTTATAAAAGATGCTTCATTCCTTGTCTATTTTAAAATAATCGCGAGAAATCAGAGGAATAGCCCATCTTTAGGCAAAAAAGATTTTTTGGGCCGCTTCCCACATAGAATCATTATATGCCTCAACCTACTCCTTACCTATCATTTGTTCACAGGAGATAGGTTATGAAACAATTACGCATCGCTCTTTTTACCGCCATCATCGGACTCTATGCCGCTCTGCCAAACATGGCCTGGGCAGCAACGCCGGAAGATTTAAGCCGGGATGCAAACCAAGCGCTTCGTACGTTGACTGACAAAAACCCCTCCGCAGCCCTCGTTGCACGCAAAGCAAAAGCAGTGCTGATTTTCCCAAATATCGTTAAAGCAGGTCTCATTTTCGGTGGTGCTTATGGTGAAGGCGTGTTGCAAAAAGGCAAAACTGTTCAAAGTTATTATAATTCCGTGACTGCTTCGTGGGGCTTACAAGCCGGGGCCCAATCCTATGGTTATGTGATCTTCTTAATGAATGATTCCGCAGTCGATTATGTGCGCAAAAGCCATGGCTGGGAAATTGGCGTAGGCCCAACGGTTGTGGTTGTGAATGAAGGTATCGCGAAAAACCTTTCTTCAACCACCCTTCAAAAAGATGCCTATGCCTTTATCTTTGATCAACAAGGTTTAATGGCTGGCATTAATATCGAGGGCACAAAGATTTCAAGAATCTCGAAAGAGTAATTCTTGAATTGCGCGCCTTAGCGGCTAAAATGAGTTCATGAAAAAACTCGCCATTGGTTTTGCTATTCTTGTTATCGTGATTGCCGGTGCAGGTTATTATTTGCATCTCAATCTCGATAGCATCGTTAAATCAGCCATCGAAAAATACGGCTCCGCCGCAGCGCATACAGCAGTTCGGGTAAACAGCGTCAAACTTTCGCCAACCACTGGTGAAGGCAGCTTGAATGGTTTAAGTGTGCGTAATCCGGAAGGGTTTAGCTCGGCAGATGCACTCTCGTTGGGTTTGATTTCGGTAAAAGTGGATACCAGTTCCCTCACTGGAAATGGTCCAATCATCATCCGCGAAATCATAATTGAAAAACCGAATGTATTGTATGAAGCAACCATAGATGGCGGCAGCAATTTGCAAGCGTTGGAGCGTAAAGCCGCCCAACCCGCTGCACCAACAAACACTACGAATTCAGCACCCGCACGCAAAATAGTGATTAAAGATCTTTATATTCGTAATGGCCAAGTTCAGATCACTCATCCACTGCTGCAAGGTAAATTACTATCTACTGCATTGCCAACAACGCGTCTTACTAATATTGGGCAAGCGAATGGTGGTGTAACACCCACGGTGATTGCTGATTTGCTGATTAAAACAATTGTCATTAATGCGCGCAATGTAGCGACGCAAGATTTGATGAAAAATATCAGCGCCTTACCCGGCGTTGTCAAAGGCACGCCTGCCAATATTCTCAATCAAGTAAATGGATTGATTGGCAAATAATCCTAATCACTTTTTTATCTCCTCCGCTTCACTCCCTTACCGCAATTTGATGTATGCACTCCTAGCTTCACCTTAGCATTGTGGTTGAGAATGCTTCGTTCAATCAACAAAACAAGGAGTTCCTATGTCTGATTCTAAAAATTGGTCGCAGTCTTCCAACGAACGCAGCCAACGTAATGAGAGTGCTACAAATAACCCTCAATCGGCAAACCAAAAGCCAGGTGCAAAAAACCAAGGTTCTTTTGCCGACGGTAACAAGCCAGGTGCTGCGAACAACCCAAATAAAAACGTGTAAATTTAAGCCTGCCAGTGGTCAGAATTCTGGCCACTGGCAATTTTCACTAACCAAAGGAGGATTTATGGCTACTGTCACCCGTCAAAACCAACATAAAATGCATCATACGGATTATAGCTCTATTTGGAGCGCATTAGCAGTTATTGCTGTCGTAATTTTAGCTATTGCTTGCTATGCCGCTTATGAAAAAAGTGGCGCTAGTTTGAGCAACTACCTTTATGACACTGGCAGCAACATGAACACAAATAACCAAGTGAATAATCAATAAAGCGTATGAAAGTAAACCTGTTCATCGGCAGCATTGCAATGATTGCGCTGCTCGCTTTTTCCGCTTCTGCACTAGCACAACTTGCTGGTGATAGCGGAACGGCGGGCAGCAATATGAATGAGACTGGATCATTATCAAACAGTACAGGTACAGCAAATAACGGTGACATTAATTGGAGCACACAAGATACCTATTGGAGAAGCAATTATACCTCACGCCCTTATTCCAATAGCAATCGTAATTATACCGCCTATCAGCCGGCTTATCGTTATGGCGTCGAATTATATATTAAAAACCCAGGCAAACGCTTTGAAGATATCGATCAATCGCAGCTTCCTGCTGGTTGGGATAAAGCGCGTGGTAACTCTAATTTAAATTGGGAAGATGCACAACTAGCAACGCGCGATGCATATGATCGTATGTATAATAATCGTGTTATTGTGCGCTAAAAAACCTTTATGAGTTTTTGATTTTTTTCGTCTCTCTTGCGAATTTTTTTCTTACAGATTTTTTCATAGATTATGTTTTCTACCGAAGTTCAACCCTTCCGGTAGGGGAGCCGGAGCGATAATCACATGTGATTCGTTTGAGAAATCATTTCGATAACAACGCTGATCTATTCTCCGGCTCTTTTCATTTAAAAAAGGATTTATCCATGACCATAGATCACAAAGAAGATGTAAAACATCCGCATCCGACAAAGTCCGAAATAGGAGCTCATGATTATGAGGAAGAAATGCAACATGGACGTTCTGGCCTTATTCCTTCTCACTCGGAAGAAAGAGGAAAACCGAAGCCGCCAAAAATAGAATAGTGCATTTAGCCGATCTGCCTTAATACGTTTTGAATGACGGTTCATTTGATAAAACTTTGCGTAGGCGCTGAAAGCCTGGACGAACTCACGAGTTGGCAAAAGAGGCGATTGCTGCAGAAAAAACTGACATTGCAAAAACCTGAACTCATCCACATCACCAAGCATAAACCAAAGCGTGCAGAAGAGTTGCTCGATGGCGGTTCGATTTATTGGGTAATTAAAGGTCGCATTGTCGCGCGTCAAAAGTTACTAGAACTGCGAACATTAAAAGTAGATGGCGTTGATCATTGTGGTTTGGTGTATGACAAAAAACTGATCAGAGTGCAGCCTCAGCCGCGCCGCCCTTTTCAAGGTTGGCGCTATCTCGAAACAAAAGATGTGCCACCGGATGTTACCGTAAGCCAAGGTAATACGAATGATAAATTACAACGCGAATTGATGGAGTTAGGCTTACTCTAATTGTTAGCCAAAATACTCTGCGCTACTGCCTCAGCAATTTTAATTCCGTCGACACCCGCCGAAAGAATACCTCCAGCATAGCCAGCACCCTCACCCGCAGGAAATAATCCCTTTGTGTTGAGGCTTTGGAATGTATCGTCACGCTTAATACGAATAGGAGATGAAGTGCGCGTTTCAACACCCGTGAGCACCGCATCCGCCATGTCATATCCTTTAATCTGTCGTGCCATGGCAGGTAATGCTTCACGAATCGCAGCGATCGCGTAATCAGGTAAGCATTTCGAAAGATCGGTTGGGGTAACGCCAGGCTTGTAAGAAGGAACAACATCACCCAACGAAGTAGATACTTTGCCCGCAATAAAATCGCCAACCAATTGGGCAGGTGCGGCATAGGTTTCACCACCTGCAACAAACGCCGCTTTTTCCCATTTGCGCTGGAAGGCTATGCCCGCCAGTGGGCCACCGGGATAATCTTCTGGCGTAATACCAACCACGATACCGGCATTCGCATTACGTTCAGCGCGGGAATATTGACTCATGCCGTTGGTCGCCACACATCCTATATCGGATGTAGCAGCGACGACAGTACCACCCGGGCACATACAGAAACTATAAACATCCCGCCCGTTACTCGCATGGTGCACCAGTTTATAATCCGCGGCACCGAGAATGGGATTACCAGCCGAAGGACCAAACCGCGCGACATCAATGAGTGATTGCGGGTGTTCGATACGGAAACCAATCGAGAATGGTTTTGCTTCGATATAAACATCGCGCTTTTCAAGCATCTCAAATGTATCGCGTGAGCTATGACCAATGGCTAAAACCACATGATCGGCCGCGATATGTTCGCCACCTTCCAGCACGACACCACGCACTTGTCGTTTATCATCAAGATCGAGATCAATCACTTTGGATTGAAAACGATATTCACCGCCGAGCGATTCGATCGTCGCCCGCATATTTTCAACCATCTTAACCAACCGGAACGTACCGATATGCGGATGCGCTTCGGTCAAAATTTCTTCCGGCGCTTCGGCTTTCACAAATTCAGTCAACACTTTGCGGCCAAGATGGCGCGGGTCTTTAATTTGGCTATAGAGTTTGCCATCCGAAAATGTGCCTGCCCCTCCTTCGCCATATTGCACGTTCGATTCCGGATCGAGCACCGATTTACGCCATAATTTCCACGTATCTTTCGTCCGCTCACGCACGACCTTGCCGCGATCCAAAATCAGCGGCTTAAACCCCATCTGCGCTAATAATAATGCAGCAAATAATCCACATGGCCCCGCCCCAATCACGATCGGACGTGTGGTAAGATTCGCTGGTGCTTTCGCAACATAACGATATTCAATATCCGGCGTCGGCTTCACCTGCGGATCTTTCGCAAAACGCTTCAACAGCGAAGCTTCGTCCTTCACCTCAACATCCAGCGAATAAATCAACACGATCGCATTTTTCTTCCGCGCATCATGTGCCCGCCGAAACACGGTGCATGAAACCAACTCCTGCGGCGTAATTTTCAAACGCGCAATCGCCGCCTTCGCAATCGCTTCAGGCGGATGATCGAGCGGAAGTTTAATTTCGGTGAGGCGCAGCATTATACCAACGTAGTTCCATTTTCATCAAAATCCAGGCTGCACCAGCAAGGATAAGAAATCCAGAAGCAATGGGAATGAGGGTGTTATTATACAGCTGCCCTATGATTGTGCCGAAGCCCAAAGAGAGAACGGAAGAAACCGCGCCGGTGATCGCAGCGGCCATTCCGGCGATGTCACCCATTGGCTCCATAGCGATGGCGTTAATATTGCCGAACATTAATCCAAAGGTGAAAAACACGATTACGGCATAGGCAATAAACATCGGCAATGTTACTTCCGCCACCACCAGATGCAGCGCTAAAAAGGCGATCGACGCAATGACAACGATCGCCATCGCATGCAGACAGATATTACGCATGCCGTATTTCTCAACAATCCGTGAATTAACCAGCGATGCGGCACCAATCACCAATGCCAGCCCACCAAAATAAAGTGAGAACGCATCACCGACGCCGAAATGATCCTGGAAAATTTGCTGTGATGCGCCGAGGTAACCGATCAAAATACCAAAGCAGAAGCCCATACAAATCATATAGGTAACCGTAGTGCGATTACCCAGTACCTTTAAAAATCCATGAGAAAATGCATTCCATTTAAGCGGAACACGTTGCGCAGGCGGCAATGTTTCTTCCAGCCGCAGCATAATCCAGAGCCCAATTACGATCGAATAGATGATATAGAGAATGAATATCGCGCGCCAGCCAAACGCATGCAAAATCACCTGCCCAATACTCGGGGCAACCGCAGGCACCAGAATGAAAATCATCATTACAACCGACATCACACGCGCCATTTCACTCCCGCTATGTTTATCACGCACAACGGAAACGGCGGTGACATAAGGCCCAGCCACACCTAGCCCCTGAATAAAGCGGCCAACCAGCAATATCGTAAAATCCTGCGCGAAATAACAAATGACACTACCGACCAGATAAAGCCCAATCCCGGCATACAGAATCGGCTTACGCCCAACCGCATCCGAAAGCGGACCTGCAATCAACTCACCAATAGCCAGCCCAGCGAAAATAAAACCAATAGCCAGCTGCACCCGGTTCGGGTTGGTAACACCCAGTTCCCGCCCAAGCACACCAAGCGCCGGCAAAAACGCATCAATCGATATCGCCACCACCGACATCAACAACGCCATCAATAAGGTGAATTCTCTAGCGCTAGCGGATTTTTGCATGGTGATTTAGCTGTCTTTCTAATGTGTTTTGATTAAGTGGCGGTGGAAGCAGTCTACTACGAACGCCTCTCCCTGTTACAGGGGAAAATACAGGGTATTTTGTAAAAATAACAGGCAAGTTTCACGAAGAAATCTCAAAAATGAAGAGAAATGCTGGCTCCGCCTTGATTTTAATAAAATGGTAACAGGGAATTATCAGGGAATAATTATTGTCTGAGACAGCCCATAATTCTCGCACTTCCGGAGCAGCCACAAGCGTGTATTCCTGATCAGGGTAAATTAATCTGAAGGTTCATCATGCCACCTGTTACGCTACCATCTTCCTCCGATTCTCTGATTCCGGTTATCTGTAATCTGGGACAGATGAATCAGATGTTGATACACAAGAGCCTCAACTTTGGTCTTCTGCCACAAGCCAGAGAACTTCAGCATATAGAACGACAATTGATCCGTTTGATCCTTCCGCATTTCCGGGCTATGAACACAGTATGACGCATCAGGCTGGTAGCGCTTGAGAATCATGATGCGTTCAGTACATGGGTATTCAGGATATAGGTGGATATGTTGTCGCAGGTCGGATTATTTTCAGAGCCCATATCCTCCGTTTCTAATATCCCAGGCCTGTCATACATTCCCAATTTCATCGACAAAAAAATAGAAAAAGAATTAATCGGCAACATAGATGCTCAGCCTTGGCTGCAGGATCTTAAGCGGCGCGTGCAGCATTACGGCTATCGTTATGATTACAAGGCTCGGAACGTTACACCGGAATTAAAACTAGGCGATATCCCGAACTGGCTGTTACCTTACTGCCAAAAACTAAAGAACGACCTGCTATTTCCGGCTATCCCGGACCAGGTTATCGTCAATGAATATCAGCCGGGACAAGGTATCTCCGCTCATATTGACTGTATTCCATGTTTCGGACCAACCATCGCTTCCTTAAGTCTCGGTTCAACTTGCGTCATGGACTTAGGCCACGGCAAAACCGGTCAAAAAGTTTCTACACTACTAGAACCTTGCAGCCTTATCGTTCTATCGGGTGATGCCCGGTATCTGTGGCAACATGCAATCGCAGCGCGGAAAACAGATCGTTACAATGGAATAACTATTCAACGCGTACGCCGAATTTCGCTAACGTTTCGCACTATCAGGATTTAATCCTTTTCTGACTCTTATACGCTTACAGACAAAAAGTTTGTTCTTTGTTCACAGCCACTTTTTCTTTTTGAATAATTTATATGGTAGCCACGCTGATAGAATCATCAGAACAATGGCTAAAGGGTAGCCTAATTGCCACTTCAGCTCCGGCATGAAATCGAAGTTCATCCCATAAATGCTGGCTACCAATGTCGGCGGCAGAAAGACGACGGCGGCTACGGAGAAAATTTTAATGATTGCGTTTTGTTGTACACCAACCAAACCCAAAGAGGCATCCAGCAGGAAACCGACTTTCCCTGAAAGGAAACCGGCTTGGTCACTTAACGCCGCAATATCCTTCATTAGGCACTGTTAACAAACCTGTATTTTTATGATATAGGTTATGGCGAAAGGGAGATTTTTGCCATGAACAAGCGCTTATATCCTGTGTCTCGCGAGGTTTTCGATCTTGAAATTCGTCCGATTATTGAGGCGGTGAC
>CAIJLX010000060.1 GCA_903821695.1 uncultured Alphaproteobacteria bacterium
AACCTATATCATAAAAATACAGGTTTGTTAACAGTGCCTAGTCACTATCATGAACAGTAATCAGGGGGATTGCATGGCTGACGCAAATGAAAAAGAGATAAAAAACCAGACTGAGAGCTGGATACCAAAAACCAGTCGAATGAGAACGCAGGATTTAGTGGATTTTCTATCTATAAATAACCCAACAAAAAATGATGAAGAAGCTGTACTTGCCCTAATTAAGGCTGGGGTCGATTACCGTTTTGAACGTAGTCCTGATGACAACATAAATTATAAAGGCCCCATGGGCGGCAATTTAACATTACTCCATCTCGCAGCAAAAAATTATGGGCCTGACATTATAAGCCGCTTAGTGCCAAATAGTGAGTTAGATGCATGGACAGATAATGGGATGAGACCACTGCATTATGCTGTAATAGGTAATAAAATAGATAATGTAAGGCTATTAATCGACGCCGGAGCAGATATGAATGCCTTTACTACCCAAGGTGAAACGCCATTACAGATGGCCAAAAAGAGGAATATTGATCCAGCAATTATTGCTCTTTTAGAGCAAGCAGTGACAAGTACTCGGGCAGGCGGGAACCGTGGGCATACAGGTCTTAGTGACACACATGGCAGCGGTAAAGCTGATAGGGGTACCGGACAGATTAAGCCTTAGGTTGCAGGCGGGGGATCGTTTCGAGGTAGTTCTTGTGCCAGATCTGGCGATAGGACTCATCCGAGATATTGCCGCCGGAAAGGATGACGAGCGCCGTCTGTGGTTCGGTTTGGCTTTCGAGCCAGCGGAATGCGGCCGCCATTGAGAGCGCAGAACTAGGTTCACATGTTACTTTAAGTATGTGCATCATCCATTGCGTCCAATAGAGAATTTCCTGTTCCGTGATTTCAAAAATGCCATCGCACTGACGGATATATTTAAACGTGCGTTCGGAAATGCCGAGTGTGCGTGCGCCATCCGCAACTGTTTCCGGCGATTGCTCAAACCGGAAAATTTTCCCATCACGCAACGATTGTGCTGCATCATTCCCCTGAATCGGCTCACCTGCAAACACCTTCATGCCGCCGACCGCCTTCCCTACAATCGTCGAACCAGAGAGCAAGCCCCCTCCTCCGACTGGCGTGAAAACGGCATCGGGTTTGGCGGCGATATCCTCTAACGATTCCAGCAAAACCGTAGCCTGGCCGCCGATAATATAATCATGGTCATAGGGCGGAATGAGCACCGCACCCGCCTCTTCCGCAAGTGCCGCACGGCGTTCCGCTTCAGCACGGGTAGAGGCAATAATCACCTCCGCACCATAGCTTTCCGCAGCAGAACGTTTGATGGCGGAGCTATTCGCAGGCACGAAAATCGTAGGTTTTATGCCGAGTTTGGAGCAGGCCCAGGCGACAGCTTGTGCATGGTTGCCTGAGGAAAAAGCGGCTACTTTTTCGGGCAAATTGCCTTCTTCTTGCAGCCGCAGCAGCATATTGAGTGCGCCACGGGCCTTGTAAGCCCCTATTTTTTGGAACATTTCGCACTTAAACAGCACCCGATGGCCCAACCACTCGTTGAGCATGTGCGATTCCAAAATCGGGGTACGGTGCAAATGCGGCTGAATCCGGGCTGCGGCGGCTTTTACGTCATCTAACGTGATTGTTTTTAACATAAAACGAGTTATAACGAGGCGATTCGAAACTTAAAGAGGTTTATGTCACAAACGCCGCTGTTAGATAGGGTTTTAAGCCCTGCGGATCTCAAACGCTTTACCGATCAGGAGCTTGAGCTGCTGAGCGTTGAACTGCGCGAGGAATTAATCCGCATCGTCTCCCAAACTGGCGGCCATCTAGGCGCAGGCCTCGGCGTGGTGGAGCTTACGGTGGCATTACATGCGGTGTTTAATACGCCGGAAGATAAACTTCTCTGGGATGTTGGCCACCAAGCTTACCCACATAAAATCCTCACCGGACGCCGAGATAAAATGCATACACTCCGCAAAGGCGGCGGACTTTCCGGATTCCTCAAACGCTCCGAAAGCGAATATGACGCCTTCGGCGCAGGCCATAGCTCGACCTCTATTTCCGCTGCATTAGGCATGGCCGTAGCCCGCGACAAAAAAGGCGAATCACACGACGTAATCGCCGTAATCGGTGACGGCGCAATGAGCGCTGGCATGGCCTATGAGGCGATGAACAATGCCGGCTCGACCAAGAGCAAGCTGATCGTTATTTTGAACGACAACGAAATGTCCATCTCGCCACCTGTTGGTGCGATGAGCTCTTATCTGTCACGCCTCATTTCCTCGAAGCCTTATCTTTCACTGCGCAATATTGCACGCGAAGTAGCAAGCCATCTCCCTGCCCCATTTGAACGTGTTGCCGCAAGAATGGAAACGGCAGCCCGGCAAGTAGTAAGTGGCGGGAATATTTTTGAAGAGATGGGCTTTTATTATATTGGGCCGATTGATGGGCATAACCTGAGCCATCTGCTCCCCATTTTGCGCAATGTAAAAGCAGAAAATGATCCACGCCCAGTCTTGATTCACGTAGTCACCGAAAAAGGCCACGGCTTCAAATCACCCGAAGCAAGCTCCGAAAAATATCACGCCGTGCAACGTTATGATGCGCTGACCTTAGTACAAAATAAACCAGCCGCAACCGCACCGACCTATACAAAAATATTTGCGAACACGCTGATTGACCTCGCCGAGAAAGATAAAAAAATAATCGCGATTACGGCAGCAATGCCTTCCGGTACCGGCCTTGATTTATTCGCCAAACGTTTCCCAGACCGCTGCTACGATGTCGGCATCGCGGAGCAACATGCGGTTACTTTCGCAGCAGGATTGGCAGCCGAAGGATTAAAGCCAGTCTGCGCAATTTATTCGACCTTCTTGCAACGTGCCTATGACCAAGTAGTGCATGACGTAGCGATCCAAAAATTACCCGTACGCTTTGCAATTGACCGCGCCGGATTAGTTGGTGCCGATGGTGCAACGCACGCCGGAACATTTGATATTAGCTATCTCGCCTCCCTGCCACATTTCATTTGTATGGCGGCGGCGGATGAGGCGGAGCTTGCACAGATGGTTGCCACCTCACTCGCGATTGATGATGGCCCGAGTGCTTTCCGGTTCCCACGTGGTGAGGGCTTAGGCGTTTCTATTCCTTCGATTTTAAAACCTCTCGAAATTGGTAAAGGCCGCATCATTCAAGAAGGCACGGAAGTTGCCCTACTCTCTTACGGCACACGTTTGCAAGATACGCTTCAGGCGGCGAAGATGTTACAGGCCGAGGGGATTTCTTGCACCGTAGCAGATGCACGGTTTGCAAAACCACTCGATACCAAACTCATTCAGCAATTGGTGAAGCATCATGCGGCGCTGATTACGATTGAGGAAGGTTCTGTTGGCGGGTTTGGTAGCCAGGTAGCACAATATTTGCTGCAGAATGGATTGCTGGATGGAAAGTTAAAATTCCGTAGCCTTACGCTGCCTGATATATTCCAAGAACATAATGCGCCTCAGGCGATGCTTACAGAAGCGGGCTTGGATGCCAACGGAATTGCGAATGCGGTTCGGGCGGTGTTTAAGAAAGCGTTGAAAGTATCGTCAGCAAACTAAACAGCCACAGCACAATGTTTCCGATAAAGAGCGGATCGTTGTAGAGAATTTTCTCCGGTGTGCCGCCTTTTTTCGAATAGAACACATATTGCAGATAACGGAACAAACCGAACACCACGAACACGGTAGTATACACAATCCGGTTATCATGGAATTTATTCGCGATCTCGACCGTATATAATACATAGGTCAGCAATGCCGCACCGCAGCTGACGGAAATCATGTGATCCAGCAGATTCAAGTTATAATCACCAAATGTTGTAGTGGTGCTGGTACCCTGACGGCGAACTTCATGGTAGCGCTTGGAGAAGCCTAAGAAGGAGGCGAGCATTAGGGTTGCGATTAATAACCATGGTGACACAGGCACATTCACTGCATAACCACCCATCAATACGCGCAGCACAAAGCCAAGCGCAATCAACATCACATCCACAATCGCGACGCGCTTTAACCAGAAGGTATAAAGCACATTTTGCAGAATATAGAGGCTGAGTACCACCCACGTTTGATAAGGCAGCACAGTGACTAAACCAACCATGATCCCGATTAAAAAAGTGGCAACAAAAAATGCCTGGCGGGCGCTTACAAGGCCGGAAGCAAGTGGTCTCAGGCGTTTTTCGGGGTGCTGACGATCACTTTTTAAATCGTAAATATCATTCAAAATATAAACGATAGAAGAGGCGCAAATGAAAGCAAGGCAGGCGATAATTTCGAGCACCCAGTTTTCATGGTGATTAAACCCAAGGGCAAAAATCATCGGCGCAAACACGAAGCCGTTTTTTACCCATTGGTTGGGGCGCAGCATTAGCAGAAGCGCGAAGGGATTCAGTTTTTGTTTTTTCTTGGCCATTACAGTTTCATTTTCTTAAAGATGGATTCGGGGATATTGCGGATGATGAGCATAATTAACCCCCAGATTGCAGGTAAATACACTTCATTTTTTCGTGCATCAAACGCTTTTAAAATCATCTCCGCAATTTTTTCACGTGGAGCGATCAAGCCACTATTTACATTATAGGTCATCGGCGTATCGACAAAGCCCGGCTTCACCGTCATCACATGGCATTTCTTATCGGCCAAGCGATTACGCAGACCGGCAGCATAAAGCGCTAATGCACCTTTTGCGCTGCCATAGGTATAATTACTCTGACGGCCACGATCACCTGCGACGGATCCGATCACGATAATATCACCTGACAAACGTGCCTCAATTTTCTCGGCAAAATTTGCCATCACTTTTATAGGGGAGAGATAATTGGTGCGGATGACACGGTCGATTTCGAAATCATCAGCACGCAATTTTGGATCGCCCATTTCACCGGCAATGATGAGCAATAAATCGATTTCAAAATAATTGGTGGCATCAGCTAATAATTGTGCACCGGAAAAATGGGGATCGGTTAAATCGCAGCTGCAGCATTCCACTTTCGCGGTATAGCGGATCGACATATCGCCTTTCATGCGTTCAAGTTCTTCGCTATCACGGCCTGCAAGCACCAGGTTCCAGCCACGTTGGGCCATCAACACGCAGAGTGGTTTCGCGAGCGATGAGGTCGCCCCAACCACCAATACATTACGAATTACTTTTTTATTGCTCATGTAAACTTTCCCCTCGGAACTGTAGGCGGCGTGACATTGCAGAATTGATTTTTCGTTCAGGATCTAGGTCGTTTAGTAATTGTTTCCATTCATCCACATGAGCCGCATACATGCGATAAAAATTGGTGGGCGAGAGGCGGGCATCTTTCGCAAGATACACTCGGC
Organism: uncultured Alphaproteobacteria bacterium; assembly: GCA_903821695.1. Taxonomy (GTDB): domain Bacteria; phylum Pseudomonadota; class Alphaproteobacteria; order Rickettsiales; family CAIJLX01; genus CAIJLX01. Next base: position 5,370 of record CAIJLX010000060.1, read on the forward strand.
CACCGAATTTGATGACTTCCGCATCTAGCTGCTCTAGCATTTTATGCACCTTCGGTGTGTTATGCAGGTCAATCGCGACACTAAAACCCTTCATCGAAAACGACATCGTGCCCTCATGCGCCCCGTGATATTTAACGACGACGAGATAGGAAAACTGGCCCGCATTTTGGATCATCTGCAGGATGGTTTGAATTTGCTGCGCACTTTGGTCGCTATCGGGGATGATGAATTGATATTGCAAAAACCCCTTCGGGCCATAGAGCTTGTTCCAATCGGAATATTTATCCAGCGGATGGAAAAATTCTTCGAAGCTGGCGATTTCTTGTTTCGGTTGTTCGGTATATTTTCCGAATAGCCGTTTATTATAAAATCGCATCGTGATGGAATTGAGCATAAAGCTCCCGCCCGGAAATGGTTTGGGTGCTGGCGCGGGTTTGGTTTGGGCGAGTGGTTTTTTCGGGTCATCACTTGTTACATGCATCGCACTTTCAAATATACCCTGCCCGAACTTGCTGCCCGTAATAAAATTATCAATCCAGCCAACCATATATTCCGCCGTTTTTTCGCGTTGGCGGAAGGCTTCCAGCATATCGGCGATTTTACGAGTGCGGAATGTTTCTTTGGTTAGATTAGTTGAGGCGATCTGCTTTAGCTGGACCGTCACTTCCTCTATAATACCCGTCATCCCCATTCCGCCAGCCGTCGCCCAGAACACTCTTGGCTCTTGGGTCGGTGAGCAGGTGACTAATTGATGCGGCGTGCGCAGTTTTATCTCATAGACATGTTTCGCAAATTCGCCGGCACGGAATGCATTTTTGCCATGTACGTTGGAGGCAACGGCGCCACCGAGCGTAACATATTTTGTGCCAGGAATAACGGGTAAGAACCAACCAGCCGGAACTGCGATATCCAAAATTTCTTTGAGGGTGACACCCGCTTGCGCTGTGATAATTCCATTATCTTTATCAAAATTGATAATACGATTGAGTCGCTCAAACGAGACGACACCTTCCCAATTCAATGCGGCATCGCCATAAGAACGACCCGCACCGCGGGCGATCACGCTCGAGGGATGTTCGCTAACAATAGAACTGATCTCGCGTTGCTTTTCAGGGCGGAACACAGCACAGAGCTGTTTCGGAAAATTATTCCAGCCGGAAAGCTTGATATTTTTATAGGGCACCATGTCCCTTAACCCTTAGCGCAACTGCGCATCACTGGCAAGCAATGGCCCCAGTTTTTTGCCACCCAAAATATGCACATGGAAATGCTCTACCGTTTGGTGTGCATCAGCCCCGGAATTCATAATCAAGCGATAGCCACTTTCCTGGACTTTCAACTCCTTAGCGACATGCCGTACGGAATCAAAAAAACCATGCACCTCTTCCTCAGGCGCCTGCTTCACGAACTCGGCAAAATTGCGATATTTGTTTTTCGGGATAACTAATATATGGGCGGGGGCGGCTTGTGAAATGTCATGAAATGCCACACACCATTCGTCATCATACACAATTTGCGCCGGAATTTCGCCCCGAAGGATCCGCGCAAACACATTCTGCTCGTCGTACATATTTACCTCTTGTATTTTATGTTAGACCCACCATAAAACGTACCACACATTTGGAAAGAGTTTTTATGCAAAAAATAATAGGCCGAGCCCTTATTTCCGTCTCCGACAAAACTGGGTTGGATGAATTAGCCGGTGTTTTAACCGAATTCGGCGTTGAACTGGTGTCGACCGGCGGCACGGCGGCGCATTTAAAAAACTTAGGTCATAAGATTAAAGACGTCTCCGATATCACTCACTTTCCGGAGATGATGGATGGCCGCCTAAAAACATTGCACCCTATGGTGCATGGCGGTTTGCTCAGCATTCGTAGCAATCCAAAGCATGTTGCCTCGATGAAGGAACACAGCATCCAACCTATCGATCTATTGATCGTCAATCTATACCCCTTCCGCGAAACTGTAAAACGTGGGGGCGATTTCGCTAGCTGCATCGAAAACATCGATATCGGTGGCCCAGCCATGATCCGCTCTGCTGCAAAGAATCACGACGACGTAGCCGTAATCGTAGACCCATTAGATTATCTCGCCCTGATCAGCGAAATCCGCACCAACAAAGGCAAAACCACCCACGTATTCCGCCAGAAAATGGCCGCTAAAGCCTTCGCCCACACGGGTGCCTATGATGCCTCCATTGCCACATGGTTCGCCAACCAGATGGGCGAAGAATTCCCAGAAATCATGATCCTCTCCGCCAAACGCAGTGCCGCATTGCGCTACGGCGAAAACCCACACCAAAAAGCAGCATTCTATACTACCGGCGATGAAAAACATTCAGTCGCCGAAGCAAAACTCATCCAAGGCGAATCGCTGAGCTATAATAATCTGGCCGATGCCAACGCCGCCTTCACCATGGTCGCTGATTTTGACGAGCCATCCTGCGCTATCATCAAACATGCTAACCCTTGTGGCTTCGCAACCGCTAGCACTTTGACCCAAGCCTACGACAAAGCATTAGCCTCCGACCCCGTGAGCGCCTACGGCGGCATCGTCGCCTTCAACCGCAAACTCGATGTCGAAACCGCTCAACGTCTTTCTCGCTTATTTGTAGAAGTCATCATCGCCCCGGAAATGGATCCGGATGCGTTGGCCGTCTTGCGCACGAAAAAGAAATTGCGCATTTTGCAGACCAATCATCTGCCGGATCAGCAACGCCAACTCCATACAATCAAATCCGTCGAGAGCGGCCTGCTCATCCAAGAGCGTGATGCGGAATTAGTGAATAAGGCGGATCTTAAAGTTGTCTCCAAAAAGCAACCGACGCAGGAAGATCTTGAAGAATTGTTGTTCGCCTTCCGTGTATGCAAGCACGTCAAATCCAACGCCATCGTCCTCACACGCGAACGTGGTACCATCGGCATCGGCGCCGGCCAAACCAGCCGGGTGGATGCCTCTAACATCGCAAGCGAAAAAGCGCGTATTTTCCTGAACGAAAATCCTTCTGATGCACCTGTTTATCTCGCTTCCGACGCATTCTTCCCATTCGCCGATGGTGTGGTTCTTGCCGCCCAAGCAGGCGTCTATGCCATTATCCAACCTGGTGGCTCAATTCGAGATGAAGAGGTGATCAAAGCTGCCGATGATCGTGGGATTATCATGGTATTTACGGGTAAGCGTCACTTCTTGCATTAGGCCCTGCCCTGCGTTAAAATTGCCGAAACAAAGAGAGGCTTTATGAAACGCATTGCTGCCACCTTACTCGTCATTCTTTTTGCAACTTCTGCAGTCGCTGAAGAAAAAGAAAAGTCTCCCATCCAGATCAAAACCGAAGCCGTTTACGAACAATGGATGAAGGCGATTGAATCCAAAGATCCTAAAGCCATCGCAGCTCTTTATGCTGAGAAAGCGCAGGTAATGACCTCCTCAAGCCAGGGCCTTCTACAAACTCCGGAAGAGTTAACGGCATTTTACGAGAAGCTTGCCAAGGTGCCGGACTTCAAAGTCACAAAAAAACGTACAGTATTCGATCTATACGAAGGCAAAACACCCATCCTCTCTGGCGTAGTCAATTTTGCTTATGCGGGGAAAGATAGAGTCATGCGTATGCCTGCTCGTTTCAGTATGGTGTTCGAGGATAAAGATGGAAAATTGCTGATCTCAAAACAGCATTTCTCCAGCATGCCGCTATAAAAACCACTTCTGGATTTTAAACATCAGCGCATAAGCTGCGAGCATAGGAATCAGGCTAAGCCCCATCGCGGACCAGAATCAAAAATCTTTCTTAAGTAGCCAGGGCAGCACAATAAAAAATACAACGCTCGGCAGGATAAACCATGCGATGCCTTCGCAGAGCGCCGAGACCTTCTGCGGGTCTTTTGTCTCCACATAAATCCAGGTGAAAATTAGGATAGACGTAATCGGCAATGCCGCAATGGTAGCGGCAAGTAATGTGTGGCGCTTAGCCAATTCGGAAACACTGACCACGACCAAAGCCGTGGTCAGTGTTTTAAAAATGAGATACATTACTTTCTTCCTTGCCCCATTTCTGGAGGTTGTTTTATTTTACCAATTTCTCGAACTATTCTTTCGATAGTTGCGGCAATCATGTCTTTTGGTACCTTTGCATCTAGCAAACATTTGCCTAGCATCACCCTTAGTTTATCATTGTAAGTTGCAGCCGCCAAACCATCAGCATTTAGCTCTTCTCTAGCAATAACATTCTCAGTATCCGGATCCACCTGAAGAAAGCCGGAAAACGCTCTTTTGAATGCCTTGGCTGCGGGGTTAACTCCTCCGACAGCTTGCAGAGCGGCTTCAATATCCATTCCGTCACGAACTCTCTCCTGAACTGCCTCCACGACAGATGTTGCTAGATCAAAAGCAGTTCTGTTATTAGCAACTTCCTCTAGTTCAGTGCGAAAAGAAAAGACACCTAAATGGGTATTATTGCTAGATCCCTTCGTATTCACACCTGCATTATCTAACTCAATTCCGATAATGTCATAAAGGGTCGAGGCTATATAGCTGCTATAATCAGGAATTGTTATTGTAAAATATAAATCGGTTCGGCCAAGCCTAACAGAGACGGAGTATGAATCTATTTCATACTCCGCTTTCTTGGAATCAGCCATAGGTTTAAGCAACCATCAAATCGCGCATTACCTTTTGCAAGATGCCGCCGTTTTGGTAGTAGCCGACTTCATCCACCGTATCGATGCGGCAGAGTAAGGTTGCGGTGACTTTTGTGCCATCTGGTTTGGTGAAAGTCGCCCGCACATCCATATGCGGTTTGATGCCGCCGGAGATGCCTTCAAGGTCGATGGTTTCATTGCCAGTGAGGCCGAGTGATTGACGGGTTTGGCCATCTTTAAATACTAATGGCAATACGCCCATACCCACTAAGTTCGAACGGTGAATACGCTCGAAGCTTTCGGCGATTACGGCTTTCACGCCAAGTAACAATGTACCTTTCGCTGCCCAATCTCGGCTGGAGCCGGTGCCGTATTCTTTGCCAGCGACGACCACCAATGGAGTGCCCGCGAGTTTGTATTTTATGGCAGCGTCATAGATGCTCATTTCTTCGCCTTGGAAGAGGGTGTTGCCACCTTCTTTGCCACCCAGCATTTCATTTTTAATGCGGATGTTGGCGAAGGTTCCGCGCATCATGACATCGTGGTTACCACGGCGTGCACCATAGGAGTTGAAATCTTCCGGCTTCACATCTTTGCCACCCAAGAATGCAGCAGCTGGTGATTTTTTAGAGATGTTACCAGCGGGTGAAATGTGGTCAGTCGTGATCGAATCACCAAGCAGCGCGAGCATTTTTGCACCTTTGATGTCGCTCAGTTTGCCACTCGCTTTCGATTGCATGCCCACGAAGTATGGTGGGTTTGCAATGTAGGTTGAAGGCGCCCAGGTATAGGTTTCCGATTGCGGAATTTTGATGTTCTGCCAATCTTTATCACCCTTAAACACATCGCTATATTTCGCAGCAAACATTTCCGCCGTCACCACTTTGGAGACAACCTCATAGACTTCCGCTTGCGTTGGCCAGACATCTTTGAGGTAAACCGGTTTGCCATCTTTACTGGTGCCAATTGGATCTTTAGAAATATCAATATTCATATTTCCAGCGATCGCATAAGCCACCACCAATGGAGGCGACATCAGGTAGTTCGCCTTCGTCAGCGGATGCACCCTGCCCTCAAAGTTACGGTTGCCCGAAAGCACGGATGCCACGGTCAGATCGTTCTTCGAGATGCTATCTTCAATCGGTTGCAATAATGGACCAGAGTTACCGATGCAAGTGGTGCAGCCATAACCAACGAGGTTAAAGCCAACTGCATCCAAATCTTTCTGCAGGTTCGCTTTATCCAAATATTCCGTTACAACTTTCGAGCCTGGTGCGAGCGAAGTCTTCACCCATGGCTTGCGGGTTAAGCCCAATGCATTTGCTTTTTTGGCAACGAGGCCAGCAGCAATTAATACGCTTGGGTTCGAGGTATTCGTGCAGCTTGTGATAGCTGCGATCACGATATCACCATTGCCAATATCATGTTTCAAACCTTCAACCGCAGCACGTTTGTTAAGCTCTGTTTCTGGCTTGCCACCAGCGATGAATGTATCTTTAAAGCTCTTGCTTGCATCGACCAAGGTCACGCGATCTTGTGGGCGTTTTGGACCGGCAATCGAAGGAACCACTTCGCCGAGATCAAGCTCAAGTACATCGGTGAATACAGGATCAACCGTCTTCTCATCGCGCCACATGCCTTGTGCTTTTGCATAGGCTTCAACCAGCGCAATAGTTTCTGCTGGGCGAGCGGAGAGTTTGAGATATTTGATGGTTTCAATATCAATTGGGAAGAAGCCGCATGTCGCGCCATATTCCGGTGCCATGTTCGCAATCGTCGCGCGATCCGCGAGTGGCAGGTTGTTCAAACCTTCACCGAAGAATTCAACGAACTTGTTCACCACACCTTTTTTACGCAGCATTTGGGTAACGGTCAACACGAGGTCGGTCGCGGTTGTGCCTTCTTTCAGTCTGCCCTTCAGGCGGAAGCCGATCACTTCTGGAATCAACATCGAGAGTGGTTGGCCGAGCATCGCTGCTTCTGCCTCAATACCACCTACGCCCCAACCAAGAACCGCAAGGCCATTGATCATAGTGGTATGGCTATCGGTGCCTACGAGTGTGTCGGGATACGCAATGGTTTTGCCATCAATTGTATTGGTCCACACGACATGTGCCAGATATTCCAAATTTACCTGGTGGCAAATGCCGGTCCCAGGTGGAACTACACGGAAATTATTGAATGCGGTTTGGCCCCAACGCAGGAATTCATAACGCTCGCGGTTGCGTTCGAATTCGATTTTTACGTTCTCTTCAAACGCTTCTGGGGTTGCGAATTTATCGACCATCACGGAGTGGTCAATCACCAGATCCACTGGAATCAGCGGATTAATTTTCTTTGGGTCGCCACCGAGTGCTTTCATCGCATCACGCATCGCGGCCAAATCAACCACGGCTGGAACGCCGGTGAAATCTTGCATGAGTACGCGGGCAGGTTTGAAGCCAATTTCATGGCCGGCTTTGCCTTTATCATTGATCCAGGCTGGAACTGCTTTAATGTCATCGACGGTCACGGAGCGGCCATCTTCAAAACGGAGCAAATTCTCGAGCAACACCTTGAGTGAAAATGGCAGTTTCGCCAAATCAACCCCAAGAGCTTTATCTGCTTTTGGCAGGCTGAAAATGTCGTAGGATTTGCCAGCAACGTTTAAGGTTTCGCGGGTTTTGAGGGTATCGTGGCCGAGGGTCATAAAGGGGGCTCCTATTAAAATAATGATTATTTATTAAGTAGTTAGCGGTCAGAATATGCCATAATCAGAGGTGAAAAACAACTGGAATGCCAAGTCAGAATAACTTAAGAAACTTACCGAAACGTTAACGATTGAAAATATGTTTGAAATAGAAGCCCTCACCGTCCAGCGTGGCGAAACCGAAATATTCCGAAATTTGGGGCTATGCCTCGTTCCTGGCGCGTGCCTAATCATCCGCGGCGAGAACGGAAGTGGCAAAACAACCCTGCTAAAAACATTGGCCGGACTTCTGAAGCCAACCTCCGGCAGTTGCAAAACGGAACATGAAGTCAGCTATGTCGGCCACCAATCCGGCCTAAAACAAAACATGACCCTCAAAGAGCATTTAGATTTTTGGGGAAAGCTCTACGATGCAACATTATTAATCCCCGCTGCTATCGCTTTCTTGCGTCTAGAAAAAGAACTCCACACCTCATGCGGCCAACTCTCCGCCGGCTGGCAACGCCGCACCGCCCTCGCCCGCCTGATACTCGCGCAGACGGATATCTGGCTACTCGACGAACCACTCAATTCCTTAGATGATAATAGCGTAGAAATTATCCTAAGCCTAATCGCCACCCGCTGCGACCAAGGCGGAATTGTCATTATGAGCTACCATGGTGTGCTAAAGATTCCTTTTGGGCAGGTGTTGCAGATGGAAGATTTTGTCCGCCCTACACACATTTATTGAGTTCGGCTACCCAACGCGGATGCGGAGCCGGGCAAAAACATTGCCCTACCGTATTGCGTATTTGGCCAGTGCCGCATGGCGCAAAGCAACGTTTACTTTGCCATGATTCTTGGCCAGCCGGGCAAGCAGCGCAATTTTTGGTGTTCACATTTATAACACCGTTAACACAGCCGCAGACACCATACTTATCACGCACCTGATCGCCTGGGCATTTTGGTTTGCAGGTGTTACCAGCAGCAACATATTCTTGACCAGTTGGGCATTCACATGCACCTGTAACGCGACTATTGTTTTGGCCAGTTCCTGTACAGAGGGGTGAGCATAATACGCCGTTAGTAGTAATAACCGCATGCTCATTTTGAGCGCAGCATTTCCATGACTTATTTGCCTCTTGGCCACTTTGTCCATTAGGGCAACGGCATTGGCTATCTGCACCAGCAATTGTACATGGTTTCGGTTCTGGATCTTTACAGCTACGACCATCATCACTTGCTGTTTGGCCATCTTTGCAACATATGGTAATACCACTGCGAATCATTAGCGAATAATTCGCTGGCGAACATCGGCATGTTTTTGCGCTGTTTCCTTGGCTGAATTCAACTGTATTCAACCCACAGGTGGGGCCACCATTACTGCCAGAACTACTGCTCGAACTGCTTTTACCGCCGGAGCTAGAACTTGTGCTGGAACCAGAGCTCGTACTTGAACCTGAACTGCCGGAGGAGACTACGTTGCCCGGGAGACAGCTACAAGCAGGAGCATCTAACCATGTCCCTTTTTTCAGCTGACATGCCGTTTTTGCATTCGCATTACATTGTTGTGCACCGGAAGAAGAGCCGCCGGCACTACTCCCTCCGCCCACACATTTACACTGAGCCATATCCCATCTTCCACCCGGGCATTCTCGCATATAATCACATACGCCACCAGAGCTGGCACTGGAACTGCTAGAGCTAACCTTATTTTCAACGCAGCCACAACTCACTGCGTTATACACCTGTTTTTTTGCTGCACAGCTTTGGATTTTTTCTAGCGTCGCAACACAGGACCCACCGGAACTAGAGCTGCTGGTAACAGGCTCGCACTTACATGTTTTTAGATCAAGTGGATATCCTTTCAACGAACAAGACTTGACCATTTCTGCGCTGCAGGATTGATCGCCGCCAGAGCTAGATGAGCTTTTGACATCTACTTTTCTCAAGCAATATTGAGCATCATTGGAATACATACCCCGCGGGCTTAGCTGCGTAGCCAATCCTTCAATCGTTGCCGGGCAGTTACAAAGTTTAATGCCACCGAGAACCGCCATTTGCTCGATTCGCGTACAGGCTTTTGCATTATCGCCTGATTTGTCTCGGCAGGCGGTATCACCTTTATCTAATGAGAAATAAGGAGCGATGTGACAATAACAGCGCGATTGATCGGTTGCGCTCGTTACGGCTGGCGCAATACATCCATCATTACCAGAAGAACTACTGCTCGTGCCTTCAGGCGCCGGGCAATCGCAGGTAATTGGATCGATAGGACGCCCATGCTCCTTACAGAAGAAAATATTTACCGCACTGCAGGTGCCGCCCGAACTGGAGCCGTTACTGCTATTTGCCTTTGGTGCACCACAAGTGTTGGTGGCAGGATCATAGACTGGTTTTATTGCGCCAGGCCCATTCGGATTTTTAATAGCCCCGAGACACGTACAGCTATGCTCACGATCTGCTGGATCTGGTCTTCCATCGCTTGGGCAATCTCTTACGCAATCTGCACCGGAGAGTACTTGTCCACGATCACATGTTTTAGGTGGAGTTGAACAAGGCTCGCTCAACGGAATGATTCTTCCACCGCCACGGCCCACACATAATTTTACATCACATTTGCCGTCATTCCACTGAACGATAGCATCATCAAATGATGCGTTAGTGCACTTCTGTGTTTTTACGCCGGGTTTATAATTAGGGTCAGTCCAGTAGTCTGGTACTGTTACGGCGCTGCCTTCACATTTACAGGTTGCAGCATTCCATGCTTGATTGGATTGGCAACTTTGCGTGGTGCATACACATGCGCAGGAATTAGAATTCCAGTGATAACCAGAGCGGCAACTGCGTTCGGGGCATTGCTCACTGGAGGCATCCTCGGAGAGTTGTGCAGTGGAAGCGGCAGTAGTAGTGTCGACGGTTATATTCAGCTTCTTCGCCGTTGTAATATACTCCATTTCCGTCTGCGAAAACTTTAATGATTCTTGTGCATATGTCGCGAAATCTAGGCTTCCGTTTTGCAAATTTTGTTTCTTTTGGAAAAAATCCGCAGCGTTAAGGCAGCTTGGCTTCACCTGCGTTACGTTTTCCCGATAGGCATAATACCCAGCCGGGCAATAGCGTGTAGAAGTTGCTGCACTAAGCAACCCCGGTAGTACAAGTAGTAGAGAAACCGAAATAAAGCCTAATAACTGACGAACGTTCATATGTACTCTCACTGAGTTAATTATGGGTTGCGCTTGGCATATAGACAGCACAACCACAGAGGGATTCTTCATATTTTCTTCCTAAGGACTCACACATTTTCTTTTTCTCTGCTGTTGCCGCGCAATTATTGGCACCGGAACTGGAAGAACCGACCGAAATTTTCGCGTTACAATATTGTACCGTTTTGCCGGATTTCTGACTGAGTTCTACTAGCCTGTCATTAATGGCACCGGTGCATTTACATAATACAGTGCCATCTGCCGCAACTGCAGCCTGGCCCAACATTTTACAGACACCAGCATTTTTACCCGTTTTGGATTTGCACGAAGAGTCACCCTCCTCTAACGCATAAGGCTCAGCGGATGGGCACCAACAACGCCCGTGATCTGTTATGCCTACTACTGCGGGAGCAATGCAACCTCCTCCTGTCCCTACATTACCGGAGCTGCTGCCAGAGCTAGAACTTGATGGTTCGCTGCCTTCACATTGGCACGTGCCTGCATTCCATTTTTGAAATGTGGGGCAAGACAGCGTTATACATGTACAAGCACAAGCATTCGCATTCCATTTGTAATTATCTTTACAGGCTTGCCCTGAGCATTCTTGAATCGGAGGAATATCGGGTGTTTGAGGTAGTACAACATTAAGGCCGAGCTTTCGTGCCGAAACGGCATATTGCACATCCGTTTGTGCAAACTTCAATGATTCTTGCTGATAGACATCAAAACTCATAGTTTTATTTTGTAAATCGGCCTGCTTCTGGAAGAAGTCAGCTGCATTTAAGCACATGGGTTTGGCCTGCATCTCGTCTTCGCGGTAAGCATAATAACCGTTGGGGCAATAACGTGCAGAAGCCGCTGTTGCCGCCTCCATCAACCCCGGAACCGCCATTAAAAGGCAAATCCCCCAAAATCCTAGCATTCGCCGAAGATTCATATACCCATCTAATAATAGATCGAAATAGTATTAGATGGATTGTACCTTAAATTTATTAATAAATCATTAATAAATTTTTATATAAAACAACTTCTCTGTAGCCAAATTCCGATATAACAAAGACTTATGTATTTCACCTCTCACATTTTTTGCTGCACCAACCAACGCGAGGCGGGGCATCCACGTGGCTGCTGCAAAGATAAAGGCAGCGAGCCGTTGCGTGATTATATGAAAGAGCGCTGCAAGGCCTTGAACCTGCCCCAAACCCGCATCAACAGCGCCGGCTGTTTAGACCGCTGCGAACTAGGCCCCGTCATGGTCATCTACCCCGAAGGTACCTGGTACAACTACCAATCCAAAGAAGACATCGACGAGATTATCGACACGCATTTAGTGGGCGGTGGGATTGTGGAAAGGTTAGAGCTGAAGGATGGGCAGAAGAGGTTGTGAAGATTATTTCATGGGCGAGTAAGTTTTATCATATCCGCCCTACCGGTTATTGCTCCCGCTAGCGTTGCACAAGACATCATTACAAATGCATCAAGAACCTGTGTGGGGGTTTTTAGGCGTGAGGGCCATTTCGGATTCACTTGTTTGAGATAATCAAGCAGCGGTTTGAGTGTTATTAGATTAAGCTCAAAATCAAGTTGGTGACTAATTTTATTGCGCAGTGCATGCATTTGCTTAATTGCCGGAAGGCAGTCAAATTTTTTCTCAATATTCAAATCAAATAAAGCCAATCTATTTGCAAAAGTTAGTTTGGCAGCATCCCATTTTATCTTGGGGTAAAAGGTCTTTAGACATTCATCTACATAATGCTCAATTACAAGGTGGCATGTTAAAAAATAACCCAATAATTTATAATCCACACCGTCTTTTGTACGCCACTCCACTTTACCATTTTTGATGGCGGCCACTGTAGGAGGTAATTTTCTTGTTCTTCTTTTGATTGCTTTTGTCATAGAAATTTTACAGGGAAAAAATTAGTTATAGGCTTGCCCACCCGAAGTCCGTAGGGCGAAGCCTGGTGCCCGGAAGAAGACTCGAACTTCCAAGGGATTACTCCCGCTAGCACCTGAAGCTAGTGCGTCTGCCAATTCCGCCATCCGGGCACGGATAGGGTGGGTGGAGTAGCACTAATTGCGTGCCACGTAAAGTCAGAAATGGCGCTTCTTTGCCCAGGCCAGCGCCGGTTTTTCCAGCATGTGCCATGAGTGATAGCCATAGCCGGCCGCAAGCAGCAGCGAAGCCGGAAATAAGCTGTAACACTGCCAGTGAATAGGCACATAGCGCACCAGTAGCCATTGAATAAGGAATGACGAAAGATACATGCCATACGAAGCATCGCCATATTTGCCGAAATGATGCATCCATTTCACTGGCGCCGCCGCCGCCCAGCAAATAAGGTAACCCACAGCCAATACCGCAATCGGCACACACAGAGTATAAAAACAGCTTGCGAGGATAATAGCAGCGGCAAAAGCATAGCTATTTTTGAGCATAATTTTATCAGCCAATAAATAAGCGCTGGCCCCAAAACAGAAGGAAAGTATCGCCGAAAAAAGTTTGATTTGCTCTGGCGTAAGCGGCAATAAAAAACTAAGCGATAGCGCAATGCTTAAAACAAAAAAAACATTTAAGCGCTTGCAAAAGCCGAGCACCAGCACCACCAAATAAAGCGCAAATTCGACCCTCAACGTCCAGAATTGTGGGTTTATTTTGCTGCCATAGGTGATGCCCGGCAACGCATATTGCTGGCAGAAAAGAGTGATGTTGGAAGCAATGTAAATATAGAGTTCCTGCTTGCGCCAATAATCTGGAATATCCGTCACTAGTGGGCCGATCATTAGCGCTGTCACTATGACTATTAATATAAGGCCCGGGAATATACGAGCACTGCGTTTCAACAAATAATGCGCTGTGTTCTTCGTTTTTATCCAGCTCTGGGTTACTAAAAATCCGCTGATAAAAAAGAATATCAATACCCCCAATTGCCCGCCAACCCCCTGCCCCCACGGGAACTGAATGGGTTGATATTCATGACCATAAATATGCCCGTGAATCACAATCACCGCCGCCAAAAATCGCAGCAGATCAAAATTATTGTGGTTATGTTTAGTAAAATTGCTAAGCCGCGAGGGAACGGCCATTCTTACAGAATATCCCGCACATCCGTGAGCGTACCCTTAATCGCAGCTGCAGCAGCCATAACGGGGCTCATTAGGTGGGTGCGTCCGCCCCTGCCCTGTCTGCCTTCGAAATTGCGGTTGCTGGTGCTGGCGCAACGCTCGCCGGGCTCTAATTTATCGGCGTTCATCGCAAGGCACATCGAGCAGCCTGGTTCGCGCCATTCGAAGCCGGCGTCGGTGAATATGGTGTTGAGGCCTTCTTTCTCGGCTTGTTCTTTGACAAGACCAGAACCTGGGACAATCATCGCCAGCTTCACGCTTTTGGAGACGTGTTTGCCTTTTACTAATTTGGCGACTTCGCGGAAATCTTCGATGCGGCCGTTTGTGCAGCTGCCGATGAATACTTTATCGATTGGGATCGTGCTCAATTTTGTGCCAGCGGTCAGCCCCATATATTCGAGTGAACGCTCCACCGTTTTACGGCGATTCGCATCTTTTTCATCCGCAGGATTTGGCACGACGCCATCGATCGGCAATACATCCTGCGGGCTTGTGCCCCAGGTGACTTGTGGTTGGATATCTGCTGCATTGAGGGTTACCTCAACGTCATATTTCGCGCCTTTATCGGATGGCAGCGTTTTCCAATATGCCACCGCCTTATCCCAATCCGCACCTTTAGGGGCGAGTGGGCGGCCTTTGACATAATTAAATGTCGTCTCATCTGGCGCAATCAACCCTGCACGTGCACCGGCTTCAATGCTCATATTACAAACCGTCATGCGGCCTTCCATCGAGAGGCTGCGGATGGCATCGCCTGCATATTCGATCACATAACCAGTACCGCCTGCGGTGCCAATTTTTCCGATGATAGCGAGGGTAATATCTTTCGCGGTGACGCCGAATGGGAGTTTGCCGTTCACGGAAATCAGCATGTTTTTAGCGCGTTTTTGGATCAGTGTTTGTGTCGCGAGTACGTGCTCTACTTCACTAGTGCCGATGCCGAAGGCAAGTGCGCCGAATGCACCATGCGTAGATGTATGCGAATCTCCGCATACAATCGTGTTGCCCGGAAGGGTGAAACCTTGCTCAGGCCCAACAATGTGCACGATGCCTTGGCGCTTATCATCCATTTTGAAATAGGTGACGCCAAATTCGTGGGCGTTATCTTCTAAAGTTTGCACTTGGATGCGGCTGGTTTCGTCTTTGATGCCGTATTTGCGATCTGGCGTGGTTGGCACGTTGTGATCTGCCACAGCCAGTGTCGCTTCGGGGCGGCGGACTTTGCGGCCGGTGGTGCGCAGGCCTTCGAAGGCTTGCGGGCTGGTCACTTCGTGCACTAAATGGCGATCGATGTAGATTACGGACGTACCATCCGATGCTTCATCCACCAAATGCGAGTCCCAAATTTTATCAAATAATGTTTTTGCCATAGAGGGGTTGCTTGGGTGCTGGGTACCCTAGCTTGGAAACCCAGTACAAAAACCTTTTTGTTACGCTTTAGCTGCTTTTTTTGCTTTAGGAGCCGCTTTTGCTTTTGGCGCAGCGGGCGCTTTAATCACAGCAACATTATCACCTGCAGCATTCACTTTTGGATCACGCTTCTCGGTAATACGAGCAGCTTTACCAGTAAGGTCGCGCATGTAGTAAAGTTTCGCACGGCGAACTTCACCACGACGAACTAATTTAATGTTTTCCAAACGTGGGCTGTAAAGCGGGAATACACGCTCAACGCCTTCACCATGGCTGATTTTTCGAAGGGTGAAAGAAGAGTTCACACCTTTGTTGCTGCGTGCAATGCAAACGCCTTCAAACGCCTGCAGACGCTCAGATACGCCTTCGATGATTTTAACATTCACCGAGATGGTATCGCCAACGCGAAACTCTGGGATTTGCTTGCTTTCAGTGAGCTGTGCGATTTGGCGTTGCTCGAATTTTTGTACTGTATTCATGACTTCCTCTTATATTTTTCCCACAAATCGGGGCGCCGATTTTTGGTTATTTCTTCCGCTTGTTTCAACCGCCATTCACGAACATTCGCATGATGACCGGAAACCAACACCTCCGGCACGGAAAGCCCCTGCCAAACAGCAGGACGTGTATAATGCGGATATTCTAAAAGTCCAGCAGAAAAACTCTCTTCCGCATGAACAGCATCCTTTCCTATTACACCAGGAATGAGCCGAAGACAAGCATCTATCACGGAAAGTGCCGCAATTTCGCCCCCAGAGAGGATAAAATCGCCCAAACTCACCTCTTCAAATTCATAAAAATCCAAAACCCGCTGATCCACCCCCTCATACCGCCCGCAAAGCATGAGCACCTCTGGGTTTTTCACCAACTCCTCGGCCATTTTCTGGTCAAACAACTTCCCCCGAGGCGAAAAATAGATTTTCTTCATCTTTTTGCCCTGGGTTGCCGCCTCAACAGCCGCCCCCAACACATCTGGCTGCATCACGAGGCCGGTTCCGCCGCCGAAGGATTTATCATCTACTCGGTTGTGCGGTGGGGGGGCGAAGTCTCTGATATTGATTGCATTAATCTCCCACAGTCCCTTTTCATTTGCCTTGCCAGCAAGCGACTGCCCTAACGGGCCGGGGAACATTTCGGGGAAAAGGGTGAGGAGGGTTACGGACCACATAAAAATCTCGATGTAATACTTTTGTCACATTTTTAGGCTAGTCTAGCAATCAGGTCAATTCAATCAGGTGCATAGGCAAGAATATGTTGGCGCTCATCGAGGAGAATATCTCTTGGAAAGAAAAATGGATCCAATTGACAAACAAGCTGGAAGCCAGAGTTTATCAGGATGGCGGTGAAACAAAACGGATGTTTCCACTTCGCCATCTATCTGACGAAGAAGTATTAAAGGGATTTGAGGCAGTAAAAGCCAGCCTGCCCCAATATCAGGGCTTTTCATTCAATATATTTCCTACACAAGGAATAAATATTCCCGAAAGCGTTTTAAGCAAAATGAACGAAAGTGAAGCAGAAGCTATTTTTAGAGCACTGCTACCTACTGTTGAAAAACTAATGGCCGTCCACAACGATATGGCGCTATTGCAATATCTTTTGGGCCAAAAACCGGAAATTGAGATAAAAAGAGCAACTCTAAAAGGCAATCATTTTTCGGCAGAAGGAGATCAAACTTACGTCATTAATCTCTATGACCCCAAAGTTAGAGGTATATTAGGCACTGTTAACAAACCTGTATTTTTATGATATAGGTTATGGCGAAAGGGAGATTTTTGCCATGAACAAGCGCTTATATCCTGTGTCTCGCGAGGTTTTCGATCTTGAAATTCGTCCGATTATTGAGGCGGTGAC
>CAIJLX010000061.1 GCA_903821695.1 uncultured Alphaproteobacteria bacterium
GTCACCGCCTCAATAATCGGACGAATTTCAAGATCGAAAACCTCGCGAGACACAGGATATAAGCGCTTGTTCATGGCAAAAATCTCCCTTTCGCCATAACCTATATCATAAAAATACAGGTTTGTTAACAGTGCCTAAGCACAAAAGAGGGTGCAGCAAACACAGCAGAATCCTATTTTTCCCACAGACCAAGAAATGCGATATTTGTTCCAAAACCAGACACAACTTATCCTATCGGCATCATGAAAGATAGTTGTCAAAAGCTTGAAGATAATAACCAATTGCGTGATGGCGATGTCGTGCTTCTTGGGCACACCCATCTTGCTATTTATGGTTTAGAATTCCAAACTGCAGGTGGCAAAAACGTCACAATGTATAATACGGGCGTTGGGTTTAAGGGCGGTCACTTTGCACCATTAGTGATTCACACCGATCAAAGTGGCCAAGTCGCAACATATACAGATGGGAAACTAAAAATCCGAAATTTTGATCCTTTGCGAATTATTGCAAATCCGAACCAAACCAGCCGATAAAATACGTTAAGCCCGTTTGCGAAAATCTTCCATCGCGTGCTCAAACACATGCCAGGCGGAATAGAGGGAGGCACCGAGGATTAAAACGGCGGCTATGAGGTCGGGCCAGCCGGAGGCGAAATAATAAACCAGAAACGCAGAGATGATGATGGCGAGGTTGAAGATGGCGTCGTTGCGGCTGCAAAGCCAGACGGAGTGGGCGTTGGAATCGCCCTGGCGGAAGCGATAGAGCAACGCGGCGGAGGTCATGTTCACGCAAAGTGCGATAAAGCCGACTGCGCCCATCAGTGGCGCTTGGGGAATCATAGGGTGCATGAAGCGGTCATAAGCGGCGTATGCAACCCAGATGCCAACTACTAGCATGCCGCCAGCATTGATGAGCGCGGCACTTGCGCGCCAGCGGAGGGATTTACCAAGGACATATAAAGAAATCGCATAGCTTGCAGAATCGCTGAAGAAATCGATGGCATCGGCCAGCAGCGCGACGGAGCCTGCCAAATGTGAGGCGAGGATATCGACGATGAACATGGTGAAGTTTAGGCCTAGGCAGAGCCAGAGGATTTTGCGGAAGATGGTGTCGTCTTTTTTATGTTCGTGAATATGTGCCATTATCTTGCAAGCAAGAATAGCAGCATCACGCCACCCAGGGCAATGCGGTAATAGGCGAAGGGTGCAAAGCCATGTTTGCTGATGAAATTGATCACGGTTTTGACGACGAATAATGCGGTGATGAAGGCGGAGAGGAAGCCGACAACGATGATGGTGGTACCCTCAGAGGTTAGCTGGTGATAGTTTTTGTAAATATCAAATACCGTTGCGGCGAGCATGGTGGGGATGGCGAGGAAGAAGGAAAATTCCGTTGCCGCTTTGCGTTCTACTTTGAGCAAAACTGCGCCCATGATAGTGGCGCCGGAGCGGGAAACGCCGGGGATCATTGCAACCGCTTGGGCGAGGCCGATATAGAGCGGCAATAATTTCGGAAGTTCTTCGATGGTTTTATATTTGGGTTTGGTGTTGCGGCGTTCGATCCACAAAATCGCGATACCGCCAAGGATAAGCGAAATGGAGACGACATAAGGCGAGAATAATACGGTTTTGATGAAATCATGCAGCAATGCACCGAGCACCATGGCGGGTAAGAAAGCGAATAAGATCGCGCGGACAAAGTTCCGGGATTTTTTGCTTTTAGGCAAGGTGATCGCGACTTGCAGTAAGCGTTGGAAATAAACGACGCAGATTGCCAGAATTGCGCCCAATTGAATTACAATTTCGAACACTTTACCGGAAGGGCCTTTGAAGCCCAGCAGATCGACCAGCAATATCAAATGGCCGGTGGAAGAGACGGGGATAAACTCGGTCAAGCCTTCGACGATGCCCAAAAATGCGGCTTGGATGAGGGTTAAAAGTTCCATGAATTACCTGAAATATGTTTGAAAGCCGATGGGGACTAGCCAGAGGAATACGAGGTTTGCGCCGCCGGTGGTCCACCAATAAAGCATCGACATAAAGAAGGAGCCGACACCTTCGTAACTGCCAGTATGGATTTCGAAGAAAAGGGCGAGGCCGGGTGATTGCAAGAAGGCGGCGATGATGACGTTGCCGGGCATAAAATAAAGCCAGCGTATCCAGGATAACACATCGCTGATGGTGAAAAACCCGTCGCGGTTGAAATCTAATGGTGGATGCCAATAGGCGTCTAGAAAAAGCGGTTGGGGAAATGTGGCGACAAAAACCAGTGTAATAAGATAAGAAATAGTAAGAAAAATATTGAGGTCATAGGGCTGGAAAATCGCATCCCAGAAGCTGGTATGTTGGGTGGTGCGATATTGCTTTTGATAGATATAAGCCGGCTGTTTGTAATTTCTCAAAACAGGTTTCGGGGCGGGCTTGCGCTTGCTTTTCTTCCGCCAAAAATTTAAGTCTATCTTCATGTGGATCAAATCTCCTCTTATCATAAACAAGAAGCAACTGATTTTTCTACTTATTTTTTGTGCTCTGCCCCTAAATGCACAGGAAGTTCAGGGGACGGTTACGTTTCATAATTCGGAAAAAGACCAACCGGTTCTGGAAACCCCTTTCCGCAAACAAGAAATAACCCCGCCAGTAAAACCAAAACTGCCGAAAGTGAATTCTCCAGCTGTGCCGGGTGGTGATGCCGAAACGGAGCAACCGGAAGAAAAACCAAACCGCCGTCCACTGGCCTCCCAACGCCGACCTGTATTACCGCCATTAGGGATGGAGGTTCTGGGGATAGAAGCGCCAAAGCCGGTGCCGGAAGGTCGCAAGCCGGTGAGTTTGATTGATGCCTCGCCGATTATATTTTCGCAGGGCGATATCGCGATTTATCCGTGGATGGAGAAGGAAGAATATTTTGAAGATGATCCAACCAAAGTGACCATCTTACGAGCCCGCATTTTGCGCAATGAGCAGGTGGTGCTGCCTGATAATTTATCCCGCAATAAATTCATGGAAGGCACCGGCGTACTCACCATTTTCCCCCGCACCCAAACCGCCGAAATTCCGCTGGATCGCATTTATTTCTCGCAAGATATGTTGTTCTTGGACGAAGAAGGCATCATCCGCCAGATGGTGTATAAAACCGAGGTTAAAGGCACGAAACCGATAGTCTCTAAAATGGAAGTCCGCTCCGTATTGCAGCTCAATGCCGGTAGTATTCACAAGCTCGGCCTAAAAACAGGCGACAAAGTAGCCATTCCGCCGCAGGTGTAGTTAACAATTTGTTAACTTTCTTCTGTTATTATAAGCACTTATGCCGAATCAAGATTACATTCGAAAAGCACAAGAAGAGTTACAGCGTATCTTTGGTGAAGAGACGGTGACAATTGGCCATTATGAAGGGGATGATGGACGCTTTATTGCCACCAAAAGCGGCAAACTACGCCTTTATTATATTCTTAATTTTACTAGAGATTCTTCCTCATCTTTTTTGCCGCTTTCCGGAAATATAGAAGAGGAGGATGGGCGGCGAGGGCTCCTTGCTGAAGCGGAAGATAGCGGTGAGCAACTGGCGGCTGAATTAGAAGAAAAATTAAATATAGTGAGCTTAAGTCAAGATGGTGGATCTGATATACTTTCGGAAACATAAGATATGAGAACACTGATAGCCATTCCAGTAAAAATGTTAGCAAACAAATATGCTTTAAAAAAATTGGAAAAACTTACGCCTCTTTCGTTTCCTGCTATTGAGCATTTGCAAATATCAACTCGACATTTTTTTGAAAGACATGCTGGAAATTTAAGGGAACTTCGCCAAAAAACAGGGGAATACTGGACATTCAAACGCGATAAAAATAATGTAGAAAGTGGATTCTACCAACTTCATCTACCACATACGAATGATGTAACAGGAACATTAAAATTCATGGGTGAATTAGATATAAAAACGGGCGTTTTTTCTAAAAATATCCAAGATGCGGAGCAGAAACTGATGATTACTGCAGATTGGTATGAAAATTCTGATTTACGGACTCTCCGTAACAAAGCCAATTTCCGGAAAATGGTTCAATTGGAATAGGCTACACAAACCAGATTGCGCCAGGAGAGGAGTTATGCAATTTTCTCCAGCATGCAATTCCCACCCTCGTTTTTAGATGAAATACGGCAACGGATGCGGCCTTCGGCGGTGCTCGGCAAGGAATTGCGGCTGATTCCTAAGGGGCGGGGGGAATTTATGGCGCTTTGCCCGTTTCATAAGGAAAAATCGCCCTCGTTTAGTGTGAGTGATGATAAGGAATTTTACCATTGCTTTGGCTGTGGGGCACATGGCGATGTGATTCGATTTACTATGGAATTTCAGAAGCTTAGCTTTCCGGATGCGGTGACGCAATTGGCGGCGGAGGCAGGGCTTCAACTGCCGAAAGAAGAGACGGTTCAGCAGAAACAATATCGCGAGCGGGCGGATATTTTGAAGGAGCTGATGGAGTGGTCGGCTGCTTGGTATCAGGGGCAGTTGCAAAGCCGGGCAGGGGCGGAGGCATTGCAATATTTGAAGCGGCGGTCGCTCTCCGATGAGGTGATTGCGGAGTTTCAGCTGGGTTATGCGCCCGATAGCCGGGATGCGCTTAAAACCTACCTCATGAGTAAGGGTGTGGCGATTGCGGATATGGTGGAAGCCGGGATGTTGATTCAGCCGGAACAGGGCGATGCCTATGACCGATTCCGCGGGCGGGTGATGTTCCCGATTACGGATGTGAAAAACAAGGTGATCGCGTTTGGTGGGCGGGCTTTGAAGGATGAGCAGCAGCCGAAATATCTGAACTCGCCGGAGACGCCGTTGTTCCATAAAGGCCGCCAACTCTATAATTTCGCCCGTGCGCGAGCGGCGGCGAAAACGGAAAACCGGATGGTCGTGGTCGAAGGCTATATGGATGTGATTGCGCTGCATCGGGCGGGGATTCATAGCGCTGTTGCACCACTGGGGACTGCGCTAACGGAAGATCAATTGCAACGTTTATGGTCGGTCGAGCAGGAGCCGATTTTGTGCCTGGATGGTGATGCGGCGGGCTTGCGGGCGATGCAGCGGGCGGTGTTTTTGGCTCTGCCATTGCTCAAGCCTGGGCACTCGCTGAAGGCTGCATTTTTGCCGGAGGGGAAAGATCCGGATGATCTGCTTAATGCCTCTGGCCCATTGGCGTTGATGCAGTTAATGGAGAAAACGGAACCACTGGCCGAAATGGTGTGGCGATTTGAGTCACAGCGTTTTTCGCTCGGTACACCGGAGCAACGGGCGGCACTCGAAAAGGCAGTGTTTGAGCGGGTCAAAGGCATCGATGATAAAACGGTGCGTGAGCATTATCAGCAATTCATGCAGGATAAGCTCTGGCAGCTAAAACGGAGCAAAAAACAGACGGGGCAGGCGAAGGATTCGGTGGTCGTGGTGTTGCCGATGATTTCCACCTCGCCCAAACGTGAGCAGCTCGAAGGTGCACTTGTCTCATTGGTACTTGATGCGCCCAAGGTGTTGTTGCATGGGGAAGTGGAGGAAGCCTTCGTTACGCTGGAGTGTGGCAAACCGGAGCTGAACCAGTTGATTGAGGAAATGCGTAACTATCTGGAATCTAAGGATTTTTTTGCTGGCTCCGCTGAAGATCAGGCCGAAATTGCGGAAAACTTGGCGGCGGGCCTTGAAAAAATGGGGTTCGGTGCATTACTTAAATCTTTAAAATCACAGAGATTTGTTGACAAAACAAAGCTCTCTAGTGCAGAAACATTGACGCTTGCGGTCTGGCGCTATCTTTTGGTGGCCCGTCAGGCGGAGCAGATGACAAGTGAATATGAGCAGGCCGTGCGTGAATGGTGGGGAACAGATCCGGAAAGAGTCGACGCTTTCCGTCAGCAGAAGGAATCAATCGATTCTGCCGCTGTTAAAGCCCGAAACGCATTGGAACAATGGCTTGAAAACTAAAGGATAAGAAATGGCTAAAAAACCAATTTCATTAGGCAAAACATTCTCTGCCTTCGCCGAAAAAATGCTGGGTGGCGGGAAACCTGCTGCCAAAAAAGAAGCAGCACCTGCTGCTAAAAAAGTGACGCCTGCCAAAAAAACCGCTTCCAAAACTCCGACGAAAGAAAAAATTGTGAAAAAACCAGTCTCCAAAAAACCTGCTCCGAAAAAAGCCGTTGCGAAAAAACCTGCTCCGAAAAAACCAGTTGCCGCAAAAAAGCCCGCTCCTAAAGTGGCTGCGAAAAAAATAATTGCCAAAAAACCGGTCGCAAAAAATGCACCTGTTAAAAAACTGGCACCTAAAAAACCAGAAGCGAAAAAGAAAGTAGTGGCAGCGCCTGCGAAGAAAGCAGTGGCGCCCGCGAAGCCAGCTAAAAAGGCAGAAAAGCCAACGAAGCAGCTTCCGCTTGATTTAAAAGCATTGAAAAAAGAAAAAGCGCCTAAGGCTGAAAAAGCAGCGAAGGCAGTAAAGAACACTGATCCTGCTGTTCCAACCACGAAAGAAGAAAAAACCGCGGATGCGGCGCTTTCGAAAAAACTGATGGCGATGGGCAAAGAAAAAGGCTTCGTCACGTTCGATGATTTAAATTTGGCACTTCCGGCGGAGCAAATTTCGGGTGATCGGTTAGATGGAATCATCTCAACCCTTTCGGATGCTGGCGTGAATGTAGTTGAAAAAGAAGATGGCGGCTTTGACGAGGAAGAAAAAGCAGTTGAAGAAGAAGTCGAAGAAACCGCGGTAGTTGCAACCGCCAGCCGTACGGATGATCCGGTGCGGATGTATTTGCGCGAAATGGGCAATGTCGAATTGCTTTCGCGTGAAGGTGAAGTGGAAATCGCAAAACGCATCGAAGAAGGCCGTGATTTGATGATGGGCAACCTTTGTGAATGCCCAGTCACCTTGCGCGCATTCATGAGCTGGTATGATGAACTGGCGAGCGGTACCACACAACTGCGCCAGATTATTGATTTGGACGCAACCTATGCCGCCGAAATGGGCCCTGAAATGATGAACGCTGTCGGCATGGCACTGCCATCTGACGTTGAGAAAAACGAAGAGCCAGAAGAAGTAGTTGAGGAAGAAGAAGTTGCAGAGGAAGAGCTCGACGAAAACGGCCAGCCAAAACCAAAAGCCATCGAAGAAGATGATGAAGAAGATGGCGGCGGCGTTTCACTCGCGGCGATGGAAGAAAAACTGATGCCGAAGGTGATGGAAAACCTGGATGCCATCTGCAAAATCAGCAAAAAAATCTTAAGCTTCCAAGAAAAACGCTTGAGCGCAGCATTGGCCGGCAAGCCGATTCTCGATTCGCAAGCGAGCAAAGATTATAAAAAATTGGTGAAGCAATTGCTTGATTTGACCATCAACGTGCGCCTGAACCCGCATAGCGTTGAGGATTTGCTCGAGAAACTCTATAGCGCGAACAAACGCCTGATGACTTCGGAAGGCAAATTGATGCGTGCTGCGGATTATCATCGCCTGAAACGCGAAGAATTCATGAAGCTCTATATGAACCGCGAATTGGAGCCGGGTTGGGAAGAAGCAATTGCGAAAGACAAAGTAAAAGGTCTGGCTGATTTCTTGGCGCGCGAAATGGATGAAATCCAACGTCAACGTTTGGAAATTCGTTCGGTTGCAGAAGATATGGGGGTGGATATTGCGGAATTCCGCCGTCTTGTACTGAACGTGCAAAAAGGCGAACGCATGACCAACAAAGCGAAGAAAGAAATGATCGAGGCGAATTTGCGCTTGGTGATTTCGATCGCGAAAAAATATACCAACCGTGGTCTGCAGTTCCTCGATTTGATTCAGGAAGGAAATATCGGCCTGATGAAAGCGGTCGATAAATTCGAATATCGCCGTGGTTATAAATTCTCGACCTATGCGACCTGGTGGATTCGCCAAGCGATTACCCGTTCCATCGCGGATCAGGCACGCACCATCCGTATTCCGGTGCACATGATTGAGACGATCAACAAAATCGTTCGTACCAGCCGCCAGATGCTGCATGAAATGGGCCGCGAGCCAACGCCGGAAGAATTGGCAACCAAGCTCGTGATGCCAGTCGATAAAGTGCGCAAAGTAATGAAAATCGCGAAAGAACCCGTCTCGCTCGAAACCCCAGTGGGTGACGAAGAAGGCAGTTTCTTGGGAGACTTCATCGAAGATAAAAGCGCGATCCTACCACTCGATGCGGCGATCAACGGGAACTTACGTGAAACCACCACGCGTGTGCTTTCAAGCCTCACACCACGTGAAGAACGTGTTCTGCGTATGCGCTTCGGTATCGGCATGAACACCGACCATACTTTGGAAGAAGTGGGCCAACAATTCTCGGTAACACGCGAACGTATTCGTCAGATTGAAGCGAAAGCTTTGCGTAAACTCAAGCACCCAAGCCGCAGCCGCAAATTGCGCGGGTTCTTGAATAATTAGGAACGCATGCGTTCCGTGTCCTGGCGAAAGCCAGGTCCAGTTTTTGGTTGCTGCATACCGGCTTTCGCCGGTATGCGTAGTATATGAAAGAAAAAGTCCTAATCATCTACGCCCATCCGAATCCAAAAAGCTTGAACCACGCGATATTGGAAGCAGTGACTTCTGCGCTGATTGCTCGTGGTGCGGAAGCGCGGGTGCGGGATTTATATGCGATGAGGTTTGACCCTGTGTTGCGGGCAGATGAATTAGCTGATCGCCACAAACTCTCACCCGATATTGCAGAGGCACAAGCGGATGTAAGCTGGGCAGATACGCTGATATTTATTTATCCGATTTGGTGGACGGATCGCCCAGCGATTTTAAAAGGCTGGTTCGACCGTGTGTTCACGAATGGTTTTGCTTTCAGCACCAAAGGCGGCTGGAGAGGGTTATTAAACGGACGCAAAGCTATCGTCCTTCAAACCGCAGGTGGCAGCGAAGAAGAGTTGAAAAAAATGATGCAGCCAGCCATGGATAGGGTGATGAAAGAAGGCACATTCGGTTTTGTTGGCATTACGGATGTTACCATTAAAACATTTTACAGCGTGGTTTCGCAAAGCGAAGCGGAGCGGCAGAGAATACTCGAAGAAGTTACAGCGATTATCCGATAGCATATTTGTCATCCTGCGAATCGCTTTGCGCCCACAGAATAACGGCCTAGTAATTTAGCCGATAACCTGGCCGGTTTTTTTCCAATCTTCTAGGAAGGTCGCGAGGCCTTTGTCGGTCAGTGGATGGTTGAGCAGCTGACGGAGGATTTTTGGTGGCAATGTTGCAACATGTGCGCCGAGTTTCGCGGCTTGTAGCACGTGCACTGGGTGGCGGATGCTGGCGGCCAATACTTGGGTTTCGAGTTCTGGATAATTTTCGAACACTTGCATGATGTCGGCGATCAGTTCCATGCCGTCTTGGCCAACGTCATCTAAGCGGCCGATGAAGGGGGAAACATATGTCGCGCCGGCTTTGGCGGCGAGTAATGCTTGAGTTGCAGAAAAGCACAGAGTCATGTTGACGGTGGTGCCTTCGGAGGTCAATTGTTTGCAGGTTTTGAGGCCATCCCAGGTGAGGGGCAATTTGATCGTCACGTTTTTGGCGATTTTGCGGAGGATGTCGGCCTCTTTCATCATTTTTTTATGTTCGGTGGCGACCACTTCGGCGCTCACGGAACCAGGGATAATCGAGCAGATTTCCTTGATGATGGCTTTAAAATCGCGGCTTTCTTTGGCGGCGAGCGTAGGGTTTGTGGTGACGCCATCAACCATGCCGGTGGCGGCCAAATCTACAATTTCTTTAATATCTGCAGTATCGATGAAAAATTTCATGTCGTGTGTTTTATCGCGAAAAATGATAAATGCAAAGTATTATTCATAGACTCGAACCTGCCTTTACGATAACCAAGATTATGCGTTTTTTTGCAACTGCTGTTTTATGGTTGATGATGGCGATGCCCGCGTTCGCGGCGGTATCAGAAATTTCAGGTTATCAGCTGAAAGCAAATGAAGATGGCAGCATGATTTTCCGCCTGAAAATCGATCAAATGTTGGATTTTCAGGCCTTCACTTTGGAAAATCCAAATCGTGTAGTGATTGATTTTAAAGACACGAAATGGGTGGTGCCGAAAGCGGAGAAGCCACAAAGCGAAATTGGTTTTGTCAAAAAATTGCGAGCGGGCAGACCAGAGCCGGAAACATTGCGTGTGGTGTTGGATGTATCGAAGCCGGTAAAAATTGAAGATAGTTTTATTCAGGTGCCTAACCGTAAAGGTGATGCACATTATTTGATTGTGCAGATGAAGCTTTTACAGGCAGAGGCACCGAAAAGAAATTTCGCTGAACCTGCAAAACCATTGCCCGCACCTATTGTTGCTCCGGAAAAAGCAAAAGAACAACCAAAGGCGAATCCGGATTTGGTGGTGCCGCCACCAATGGAGCCTGCTTCGGCGGTTCCTACGCCGGTTTCGAAACCAGAGCGATTTGTGATTGTGATTGATCCGGGCCATGGCGGCGTTGATCCGGGTGCGATTGGACCACAGGGCACGAAGGAAAAAGAAATCACATTGCGCTATGCCAAACATTTGCGTGAGTTGCTGAATGCAACTTCACGCTATGAAGTGGTGTTGACGCGCGGTGACGATGCGTATGTGCCATTGCGCGGGCGGGTGAAAAAATCGCGTGATGCGAATGCGCAATTGTTTATTTCATTGCATGCCGATTCGCACCCAGAGGCGAATATGCACGGGCTTTCGGTCTATACGCTTTCGGAAAATGCTTCGGATAAAGAGGCGGAGGCGTTGGCGGAGCGCGAGAACAAAAAGGATATTATTACGGGGGTGGACTTAAGTGCGGAGAGCAAAGATATCGCCGAGGTGCTGATTGATTTAGCCCGGCGCGACACCAAAAATACTTCGGCTCGGTTTGCCGAATTAGTAGTGGCGGAATTGGGAACAGAGGCGAAATTGCTGAAAAATAGTCATCGTTTTGCCGGTTTTGCGGTGCTTAAAGGTGTGGGTACCCCTTCGGCGCTAGTGGAGCTTGGCTATCTTTCCAATCCAAAGGAAGAAGCGCAGTTGATTAGCCGTGAATATGAGGATAAACTGGTGCATGCAATTGCCCGCGCGGTAGATACTTACTGCGATCAATATGCACCCAAAGAACAAGCGCAATGAAAATTCTCACAATCCTTTTTTCTATGATGTTGATGGCGCTGATGATCTGCATGATCGGCGCGGCCACGGCTATTTTTTATTTCACCGGTGATCTGCCGGATTATTCACAGCTTGAGGATTACGCACCGCCGGTTGTTTCGCGCATTTATACGGCGGATGGGAAATTGCTGGAAGAATATGCCAAAGAGCGGCGGATTTTTGTGCCGATCAAAGCCGTGCCAAAAATTGTGGTGCAGGCATTCCTCGCGGCGGAAGATAGAAATTTTTATAATCACCCGGGTGTGGATTTAAGCTCGATTGCGCGGGCGGGCATACAAAACGTGCTGAATGTCGGGCAGAAAAAAAGTATGATGGGTGGTTCGACCATCACGCAGCAGGTAGTAAAAAACTTCCTGCTGACGAACGAACGCACGTTGGCGCGTAAAGTGAAAGAAGCCATTTTGGCTTATCGTTTGAGTGCTGTGTATACGAAGGATCAAATTCTTGAACTCTATCTCAATGAAATTTATCTGGGTGGCCGGGCTTATGGCATTGCAGCCGCCGCGCTGCATTATTTCAATAAATCATTGGATGAATTAACGCTGGAAGAAGCAGCCCTGCTCGCGGCACTGCCGAAAGCGCCGAGTGCGTTTGATCCGCGCCATAATTATGCGCGCGCAGAAGCGCGCCGAAATTGGGTGCTGGATGGGATGGCGGAAGTGGGTGCGGCTACGCGTGAAGAAGTGGAGGTGGCGAAGAAGCGGCCAATTCTGCTTAAAACGCGCAGTGTGGAAGAGCGCGTGAATGCGGCATTTTTTGCGGAAGAAATTCGCCGGGAGTTGGTAAAGCGTTATACGACCAAGCAGGTGTATGAAGGTGGATTGACGGTGTATGGCACAGTGAATCCTGAGTATCAGAATCTTGCCGCACGTGCACTACGGAGAGGCTTAGAGGAATATGATCGCCGCCATGGTTGGCGTGGGCCGATTTCCAACCTGGATGGGGTTGATAACTGGATCGACGCATTGAAGAAAATGAAAGAGGTGGTGCCTGATCCGGAGTGGAAGTTGGGTGTGGTATTAAAACTGCGTCCGCAAGATGCCGAAATGGGTTTCGTGGATGGTACACGTGGCACACTGAATTTGGCCGACATCAAATGGGCGCGCAAATGGTTGCCTAATCAACATCTCGGCAATGAAGTGACCAAGATGGCGGATGTTTTAAAGCGTGGCGATGTTGTGTGGATAGAGAAAAAAGACAAAACGTTGCAACTGTGCCAAGTGCCGGAAGTAAGCGGCGCAATCGTGGTGCAGGATGTGCATACCGGCAAAGTGCTTGCGATGCAGGGTGGCTATACATTCGAAGACAGCCAGTTCAACCGCGCAACACAAGCGCTACGCCAGCCGGGTTCAGCATTTAAACCGTTCGCTTATCTCGCGGCGCTGGAACACGGCTATACGCCTGCGACCTTGGTGCAAGATGCGCCGATCGAGCTTTATTGGGGCAGTGGCGATAATGTGCAAATCTGGAATCCGAAAAACTATTCCGGCGATTTCTTGGGTCCAACCACATTGCGTCGCGGTTTGGAATTGTCGCGCAACTTGATGACCATTCGCATGGCGCTTGATATCGGCATCAGCCGCATCACCGAAATTGCGAAACGCTTCGGCATTACGGATAAGCCGCAGCGTAATTTCTCGGCTGCTCTTGGCGCGACGGAAACGACATTACTACGCATCACCAATGCGTATGCAATGATTGCTAATGGTGGTATGCGCGTGGTGCCAACCTTTGTCGATCGCGTGCAGGATCGCAATGGACAAACACTGTATCGTAGTGATATTCGGTCATGCGAAGGCTGTAATTTTGCGCAATATTCAACAGGTATTAATCGCAATCCGCCAGCGCTGCGCGAATCAGGCGATCGGGTGACGAATCCTATCGCTGCGTTTTTGATGGTGAATATGTTGCAAGGCGTGGTGCTGCGCGGAACTGCGGTGAAAGCGGCAGCACTTGGTTTGCCGATTGGTGGTAAAACAGGCACGACGAACCAGAACTTTGATGCCTGGTTTGTTGGGTTCACGCCCGATATCGTGGTTGGCGTTTATGTTGGGTTTGATACACCGCGCTCATTGGGTGATAAAGAAACCGGTGCCAGTGCAGCGCTGCCTATCTTTATCGATTTTGTGCGTGAAGCAACAAAAGGCAAAAGCGTTCCGCCATTCCGCATTCCGCAAGGTGTGCGCATGGCGCAGATCGATTATTTCACCGGCTTCTTGCCAACGAAGAACACGCCAGTAAAGGATAAGATTTTCGAAGCATTCCCTGTGCAGCGTGTGCCTGATCGCGCGGTAGAGTTTGGTGATTTGCTAGATCCAAACAAGGGTGGCCCAGCTTCGATTCAAGCGCCTGTTCCATTCTCGGATGAAAATGAAACACCAACGCGCCGCATAGAAGAAGTGCCGGCATCTCTTGGAACCGGAGGGTTCTATTAATGATGGATCTGCCGCAATCTAAAGAAATGGTGATCCACGTTCCGCAAGCCTTGCAGCGCTATTTTTATGAGCTGATCGTCGGCGGTGCGTTCATTGTGGCAGCGACGCTTACGGCGCTGATCATGATGTACCAAGTGTTGGGTGAATCATTGCCGGAATGGTTACGGCTGATTTATTTTTTGATGATTGCGCTGTCGCTTGGCGTATTGATCGTTGGTTTCCGGATTGTGGTTGATAGTGAAAATGAACGCAAACTCGCGAGCAAACATTTAGGTCGCGAATGGATGATGGATGAAAAACATCTCACCATCAGCCTCGCGCTGCTAGAAGGCAAAGAGCGGATGACCCTGCGCAAATTTAAAACCGGTGCGCTGCGTGTAGAGTGGCAAGATATTCAAAAAATAATAGTGAAAGAAGCAGTGAAGCTACCGAAAGTAATGCCTGCCTGCCTCGAAATTTATGTCGAAAACCACGAAGATACGCTTGGTTTTGATACAGTGTTGCGTGTCCGCAGAGATTTGTTAGGCACCCAAGAAGCCCGCATTTTAGATTTCTGCCGTAGCCATAAAGTGGTGGTGGAAGTGGAGGCGCCTAGTCCTTCTTCCCAATCCGTTGGCTGAGCGCGGCGGACATCATGTCGTCGATTTGGCCGTCCAATACGCCGCCGGTGTTGCTAGTTTCGTAGCCGGTGCGCAAATCTTTGACCATCTGGTAGGGCTGCAATACATACGAACGGATTTGGTGGCCCCAGCCGATTTCACTTTTGCTGGCGTTGCTCGCGTTTAGGGCTTCTTCTTTTTTGCGTAATTCCAATTCATATAATCGTGCGCGCAACATCGTGTATGCCTCGGCGCGGTTGCGGTGTTGGCTGCGGCTGTTTTGGCATTGCACGACGATGTTGGTCGGAATGTGCGTGATGCGGATCGCGCTATCGGTTTTGTTAATATGCTGTCCGCCTGCGCCAGAAGCACGATAGGTGTCGACGCGGATATCTTTATCTTCAACGACGATGTCGATCGATTCATCGATTACCGGATAAACCCACACGCTTGCGAAACTCGTATGACGTTTGCCAGCGGCATCGAACGGCGAAATGCGCACGAGGCGATGCACACCACTTTCCGTTTTTGCCCAGCCATAGGCATTGCGGCCTTCAACGCGGATGGTGGCAGATTTGATGCCGGCTTCATCACCGGTATTTTCATCGATCAGATCGGTTTTATAACCGTGTGATTCTGCCCAACGTAAATACATGCGCAATAACATGCCGGCCCAATCATTGCTTTCTGTTCCGCCAGCGCCAGCGTGGATTTCCATGAAGCAATCATTAGCATCTGCCTCGCCGGAAAAGAGCGCTTCGGTTTCTAGTTTCTTTGCTTTGGTCGCGAGTTCGCCGAGTGCTTTTTCGGCTTCGAGCAATGTTGCATTATCGTTTTCGGCATCTGCCATATCGGCGAGTTCGCGATAGGAAAGTAGATCACCTTGCAGGCCGCGGAATTCATTGAGTGCAAATTCGAGATGATTTTTTTCGCGCATCAGGCTTTGCGCGTTTTTGCGGTCGTTCCACAAATTGGGATCTTCGATTAACGGCGCGAGTTCACCTAAGCGTTTTTCGATGTTCGCAGGGTCAAAGATACCTCCCGAGCAGGCCTAAGGATTGCTCTATCGAGGTAATAAAATTGAGAACTTCTGCTTTCATAAGAACAGGCTACCTATCATGAATACGCCAATCACGACAAATAAAACCGCGGCGACTTTTTTCAATGTATCTAGCGGAACCCGTTTGCCAAATTGTTTGCCTAAATAAATCACCGGCAAATTTGCGGCGATCATGCCGAGTGTCGCGCCGAATACAATCATCCATACCGTATGGTTATAAGCGGCAAGCGCAGCAGTCGCGATTTGGGTTTTATCGGCGGCTTCGGCGACGAAATAAAACAAGAAGCAGGTGAGCAACGCGGGCATTTTTTTATTAAAGATGGTCATTTTTTGCGCGTCCTCGTGTTTCCAACTGAACACGCCGATCAATATAAAAATAGCGCCGCTGATGATGCGCAGCACATTACCACTCAGCCAATCGTGCACCGCCACACCGACCCATGCAGCCATATAATGGTTGATGAGCGATGCGGTCGCCATACCGAGCAGCATGTGCCAGCTGCGGTGATTTTTACCAGCGAGATAGAGCGTAATCAGCTGTGATTTATCACCGAATTCCGCAATGCCAACTGTAAAAAAAGAAAGGAGAAGAAGTTCCATTAGATGTTCGCATACATATGCGTTTCTTTTCTCGCGCCCGGATGAGTGAGCGCACCTTTTTCAGCCGAGCCAACGCTTTGTGCATATTTCCACAGCGCGCCAGATTGATAATCATGCTGACGTGGTTTCCATTCTTTGCGGCGTTTTTCGAGTTCTGCTTCTGATACATTTACTTGAATCAAGCCGACATTCGCATCGATCAAAATATTATCACCGTTTTGGATGAGACCGATTACGCCGCCGACTGCTGCTTCTGGCCCAACGTGGCCGATGCAGAAACCGCGGGTTGCGCCGCTAAAGCGACCATCGGTGATGAGTGCCACCTTATCGCCCATGCCTTGGCCGTAAATCGCGGCGGTGGTGGCGAGCATTTCGCGCATGCCGGGGCCGCCTTTCGGGCCTTCGTAACGAATGATGAATACATCGCCTGCTTTATATTGTTTGTTTTCCACGGCTTTAAACGCATCTTCTTCGCAATCAAATACAATTGCCGTGCCGTCATGCACCAAATTCTGCATCCCGGCGATTTTTACGATCGCGCCTTCGGGTGCGAGGTTGCCTTTGAGCACGACTACGCCGCCGGTAGCGAGCAATGGTTTATTCGCAGGTGCAACGATTTTTTGATCGGTTGGGAATTTTACGTCTTTCAAATTTTCAGCGATGGTTTTGCCGGTAACGGTCATGCAATCGCCATGCAAATAACCATGATCAAGCAATGTTTTCATCACGATTTTGACGCCGCCGATATCGAATAAATCTTTCGCAACATAATCGCCGCCCGGTTTGAGCGAGGCAATATATGGTGTGCGTTTGAATACTTCACCAACAGCGTGAATATCAAAATCAATACCTGCTTCGCTCGCGATGGCAGGTAAATGCAATGCTGCATTCGTGGAGCCACCGGTTGCTGCAACAATCGCCGCGGCATTTTCTAATGCTTTACGCGTTACGATATCGCGTGGGCGGATATTTTTTTCGAGCAATTTCATCACCGCAACGCCAGCATCAAACGCGATTTGATCACGCTCTTTGTAAGGTGCAGGTGCTCCAGCGGAATCTGGCAATGCGAGGCCGATTGCTTCGGAGACGCAAGCCATAGTGTTGGCGGTGAACTGTCCGCCGCATGCACCATCAGATGGGCAGGCAACTTTTTCGAGCGCTTCCACTTCTTCCTTGGTCATTTTGCCAGCGGCATATTTACCAACTGCTTCGAACAAATCTTGTACGGTGACTGGTTTACCTTGGAATTCACCAGGTAAAATCGAGCCACCATAGACAAATACGGAAGGTACGTTAAGGCGCAGCATGGACATCATCAAACCTGGCAAGGATTTATCGCAGCCAGCAAAACCAACCAGCGCATCATAGGAATGGCCGCGCATAGTAAGCTCAACCGAATCCGCAATCACTTCACGCGAAACGAGCGACGATTTCATGCCTTGGTGGCCCATCGCGATACCGTCGGTTACGGTGATAGTACAAAATTCACGTGGTGTTCCACCATTGGCCGACACACCTTTTTTCGCGATCTCTGCCTGGTGCTTCAGCGCCGTATTACAAGGTGCTGCTTCGTTCCAGGTTGAAACTACGCCGACGAGCGGCTGGTGGATTTGCTCGGTCGTTAAACCCATCGCGTAATAATAACTACGATGCGGCGCACGCTCAGGCCCTTCGGTAACGTGGCGGCTAGGCAGATTATGTTTGATGTGGGAGCTGGTCATATAAATATATACAGGGGGTTGGTGCTAGGGAGCGGGAAAAATAGTGTTCCGACGTGTTAGCGTCAAGGTTTTATCGTGATTTCGGCTCAGGCGGGAGGCCTACGATTGGTTCTTCGGCGGCTGGCGGAATATAGCCAGGCGGCGGTGGTGGGTTTGTCGAAGTTTGTTGCGGGCTTGCATAAGGGATTGGAACTGGGGTGGATTTTACGCCAGCGGGGGAAATAAGTTTTGGGATGGTGCCATTAGCCATGGCATTGGCAGCTGGGTCATCACCGGTTTTGCGGACATATTCTTGGTAAGCCAGTTTGCGCTCGATTTCTTCAAAGGTAAGCGGCTCGCCAGGTTTTTTCTTGGATTGATCGTCGACAATTTGTTGGCTTAGGCCAGGTCCATTTGAAATAACGGTGCGTGGGGCAGGGCCGGCATCAGCCAATGCTTGCAGTGCGCGGTCGCGAGCGTCGAGTTGTTTCTTCTTCGGATTTTCACCATCCATCATTGCGTTATAAACCGAGGCATAGCCACGACCAACGCCCGACTGCAGTGGCGTTAATGGATTGCGATAATCAGCAGTCGCTTTTGCACCCATTTCAAACAGCGCATCGATAATATCTTCACGGCCACGCTCCGCCGCCACTTGCATCGCGGTCATGCCATGCACGTTTGGATTATTCGGGTTGGCACCGCGCGCCAGCAACACTCGTACCGCGCCCGCTTGACCATTCACGGAAGCATGCACCAGTGGCGTATCGCCAATGGCATTTTTCGCTTCGACATCCACACCATTATTCAGCAACGAGCGAATCGCATTCAGATCACCGCGCGCAACGGCGACGAATAATA
The DNA here is from genome assembly GCA_903821695.1 of uncultured Alphaproteobacteria bacterium. Taxonomy (GTDB): domain Bacteria; phylum Pseudomonadota; class Alphaproteobacteria; order Rickettsiales; family CAIJLX01; genus CAIJLX01. The sequence continues at coordinate 18,433 of CAIJLX010000061.1, forward strand.
ATTGCTGGAGATCTTCCTTATAAAGCGCTTTAGGCAAATGTGCGTTGCGACTTTCATATTCTTTGCGGTTGATGACTTCCGGCAATACTTGTGTACGGAAATCATGATTCTTCCAGAATTTAAATGCGGGGTCATCTTGGCTGATATCAGCAATAACGGGCTCTGATGGTTCCACCACCGGATCTTTCACTACTGCTTTTTTACCTTTATCATTCAGCTCACCAAACTCAAATACTTCTGGCACTGGTGTTGCATCATCATTCTTTGCAGCGGCCACCTCTGGCGTTGCAGGTTTTGGTGGAGTGGTTGGTGCTGCTGCCGGGCGGTTTTCATCACCGGGTAATTTTAAATCACCCAGTGCGAGTGAAGGCAAGGGCTGCGCTGCTGGTGCTGCGGAAGGAAGTGTTGGAATGGAAGGTGTATTCGTTTTTTCCGCCACGTCTTGTTGCGGCAAAGGTGGTGCCGCGGGCATTGCGGGAGCAAGTGGTGTTTTTGCGACGAATGAAGGGAGATCAGTTTTTGGCAGCGGCTGAATTTCTGGAATCACTGGCGCTTCAGCGACTTCAGGTTCTGGAATAGCAGGCGCTTCCGCAATCACGGGCATTTCTGGTTTTGGCAATGGTATTGCTGGTAATGGCGGGGCCTTCTCAGCAAGCACAGGCGCAGGCGGTGTTATTGGTTTGATTTCTGGAATCACCGGCATCTCAGGTGCTTTTTCCGCGATGACGGGTGCTGGAGGTGCAAGTGGCGGAACCACCACAGGCGCTTTCTCTGCAATAGTAGGTGCCGGAGGTAAAGGCAGCGGAGCTATCGGCTTAATTTCTGGAACGATTGGGGCTTCCGCGATAACCGGCATCTCAGGTACTTTTGCAGCGATTGTAGGGGCTGGTGGCACAGGCAACGGCACCATCGGTTTGATTTCTGGGAAAATCGGTGCGGCAGCAATCACCGGTGTTTTCTCCGGTGTTTTTTCTACGATGGCTGGTGGTGTAATTGGTTTAATTTTAGGAATAATCGGTGCTGCAGCAATGACCGGTGCCGGCGCTTTTTCTGCTATTTTAGGTTTTGGCAATGGCGCAATTTCCGGCAGTTTAATCTCCGGAATAATCGGTGCTGTTGCAATCACTGTTTTCGTTTCAGATTTTTTCGGTGTTTCTGATTTTGGTAGATCAAGCAACGTACCTGCCACCGATTCGATTTTCGGTAGCGTTGGGAAAGGGGCAGCTTTTGGTTCGCTCGGAATACGTGTTGTTGTCGTAATGGTTTGAGATGATGCAATCGGTTTCGTTACTATTGGTTTTGGTACTATAGGAGCTGCATCAGCCACACTTGTTTTTGGTAATGAAGGTAGTGGTGGGGTCGCGCCATCAACCGTAATGCCTGGTTTTGGTTTCATGAATTTTACCGGCTCGTCTTTATTTGCGGCGACAATATTCTTCGCGGCAATTTCTGCCGTTTCTGTTTTTGGCGATGTAAAGCTTTCCGCTTTTGCGATCACTTTATCCGTTGCGCTTTTTGCTTTATCTTTCAGCGATTCAAACCAACCTTGTTCAGGCTGCACTTTGGTCAAATCAGGCAACGGAACGGAAGGGCCTTTTTGCGCGGTTGTCAAAGGCGGCACAGGCAGAGGTGCCGGTATATTTGCCAATGGTGCTGCTGGCGGTGCAATAGAAGGCAGTGGTTTTGGCGCAATCGATGGCGCAGGAATAGCTGCAGTTGCAACGGGCGGTGTAGGAATAACAGCATCTGCAACAGGTGGCGTCGCGGGTGGAACGGCGGCAAGTGGCGCTGGTGGAACAACAGGTGCAGCTAACGTTTTTAGCGCAGGCACTTCTAGTGGTGCGACCGCCAGTCTTTCCGGCTTGATAGGATTTGGCAATACTGGAACGGTGACTTGCTCCACAGAATTTTTTCGCGCCTTTGGTGGTAGTGCGACAACAGCATTCGGTTTTTTCGGCTTCTTCGCTGTTTTCTCTCCGACCGCATCAAATTCAAAAATATCTGGATCAACTGTGGGTGTTTCACTTCCCGTATTCAACGCTTCTACAACTGGCGGTTCCATCGGCGGCGGTGGTGGCAATATTGGCGCAGTAGCAACAACCGGTGGAGGTGTCGGAGCAGCAGAAGGTGTTTTCGGAGGCTCCGTTGGGTTCGCGTTGGGCTGTGCTTGCACCACTTGCGGCACGGGCGCTGGTGCAGGCTTGTCTTGGAATTTTGCAACCGCATCTTTTAGTTTATCCATCCAGCCTTTTTCGACAGTTCCTTCTGCCGCGACTTGTTTTGCCGGCGGAATTTCTGGAATGGTTTTTAATTCAGGCAATTTAGGTGCTGCAGCAACGGGTGGTGGTGGAATTGGTGCGGGCGCGGCGCCCGGTAGTGGCGGCAATTGTGGAAGAGAAATTTTTGGCAAGCCAGCATCCTGCGCACGCAAGGGTTGCGGTGACGACGCCACCACAAGAGCTAGTATTCCCACACTACGAAGGATAGACCCAAACCACATCGCCTGCGAGTATATGCTGGCGCAACCGTTACTGCAATGTTTTTCCCGAGGCGGTTTGTAGGCTGCCGAAAACTTCTAATTCATTGCCCTGTAAGGAAAAACTATCAGGTAATTCACATAGAATTTCGTTCGAATTATCAAGTTTAACAGTAAGCTTCAGTCGCGCCTCTCCACCCATCCGCATTTTCAAAAACGGCATGAGTTTTGCAATCTTTTCCGGCTGTGAAACCACTAGATGTAGTGTCTGCGGAATTTTTTTGATTGTCGCATCCAGCAACGTAATCGTATCTGCAATCAAGCGAATGCCACCCTCATCTTTGCGCCCATCGGCGACCACCAACAGCGGTTTTTTGGATTCCAGCAAATCGCGTGAACGGGCGATTAATCCATCATCAAAAATTGAAATTTCGATCAATCCGGTTGGATCTGAAAGTTTAAAATAGGTGAATCGCCGTGCGCCGGAAATGCGGTGTGTAATGCTGGTTACTACGCCCGCCAGCCGAAGCTTGCTACTTTTTTCAACGAGTTTATCGCCAGCATTTTTAATCGGCACAACGAATGTTGTTTTTAACTGTTCTTGATATTCATCTAGCGGGTGTTTGCCTAAATAAAAACCGACTGCTTCATATTCCTGCAGCAAGCGCTCTGCCGGTGGCCAATCCAGATGCTCCATCAATTGCGGGCGGGTGGAATGCGATGTGTCGCCGCCGAATAAACTCACTTGGTTGCTATGTTTTTCTTCCCAGCGATCCGCATTATAACGCGACAGCAACGGCGCGTTTTCAACTACCATCCGGCGGTTGGCGTGCAGATGATCTAGCCCGCCGGATTTGGCTAAGCTTTCAATTTGCCGTTTGGTAAATGTTTTGGGGTCTAGGCGTTCTGCGAGATCGAGAATATCTTTATATGGCCCACGTTTTTCGCGCTCCTCGACCAACACTTGCATCGCAGCTGCGCCAACACCTTTTAATGCGCCCAATGCATAACGCACGCAGCCTTGCTCTACGGTAAATTTCGCGCCGGAAACATTCACATCTGCAGGTAATAATTTGATGCCGCTTTGCAATGCTTCTTCGCGGAATACGGCGAGTTTATCGGTGTCGCCGCTATCTAAATTCATGCAGGCAGCCAAAAATTCGACGGGATAATTCGCTTTTAAATAGGCGGTTTGATAGCCGATTAGTGCATAGGCGGCGGCGTGTGATTTGTTAAAACCGTAACCGGCAAATTTATCGACCAGTTTAAAAATACCGGCGGCTTGGTCGGCATCAACGCCACGTCCGACCGCGCCTTTGATGAAGGTTTCGGATTGTGCATCCATCTCCGCTTTAATTTTTTTACCCATCGCACGGCGCAGCAAATCCGCACCGCCCAGCGAATAACCCGCCAATACTTTGGCGATTTCCATCACCTGTTCCTGATAAATAATTACGCCGAATGTTTCTTTGAGGCATGGCTCGAGCAACGGATGCAGATAATCCGCTTTTTCGCGGCCATGTTTGCGCGCAATGTAAGTCGGAATATTTTCCATCGGGCCCGGGCGATAAAGCGAAATGAGCGCGATAATATCTTCCAGCGTATCCGGCTTCATTTTGCGCAGCGCATCACGCATGCCCGCACTCTCCATCTGGAATACGCCAGTCGCTTTCCCCTCGGTGAGCATCTTATAAGTAGCCGGGTCATCAAGCGGAATATTTGAAATATCAAATTTCAAATCGGGATGACTTTCATTCACAAAGCGCACGGCTTCGGCGATCACCGTCAGTGTTTTTAATCCCAAAAAGTCGAACTTCACCAAGCCGGATTGTTCGGCCTGCTTCATCGCATATTGCGTGATTGGCAGTGGTGTGCGTGGATCGTAATAAACCGGAATCAATTCATCGAGTGGACGATTACCGATTACGACACCCGCAGCGTGGATCGATGCATGGCGGTGTAAACCTTCGAGCTGCAGACCAATAGAGAGCAAATTTGCAACTGCCGGATCGGAGTCGCGCTCGCGTTGTAATTCTAAATCAAGATTAATCGCTTGCTGTAGCGTGACGGGATTTTGTGGATCAAATGGAATCAGTTTGCAAATGCGGTCGACTTGTCCATACGACATTTGGAGTACACGCCCGACATCTCGTAATACCGCGCGGGCTTGCAATTTTCCGAACGTAATAATATGTGCGACTTTATCGATGCCGTATTTTTCGCGGACATAGGCGATTACTTCGTCGCGTCTTTCTTGGCAAAAATCGACGTCGAAATCGGGCATCGATACACGTTCCGGATTGAGGAATCGTTCGAACAGAAGGCCGAAGCGGATGGGATCAAGATCCGTAATTTGCAATGACCATGCAACCAATGAACCCGCACCCGAACCACGGCCTGGGCCTACGGGAATACCTTCGCTTTTGGCCCAGCGGATGAAGTCGGATACGATCAAGAAGTAGCCGGGGAATTTCATCCGGATAATGACATCAAGCTCAAATTGCAGGCGTTCTTTATATTCATCTGGCGCATTCGGCACGCGTAATTCCAAACCTTGGCGGGCTTGGAATACGAGCTCTTCTTCTTCAGTTCGACCTTCTTCGCTGGGGAAGGAGGGCAACATCGGATCGCGCATAGGGGATGCGATGCAACAACGTTTGGCGATGGTGACGGTGTTTAAAATCGCTTCTGGTAAATCGGCGAATATTTTTTCCATTTCGGCGGAGGTTTTGAAATATTGCTCCGGCGTAAATTGTGGGCGGTCGGGTTGGCTGATGTAACGACCTGCCGCGATACAAAGCAGCGCATTTGCCGCTTCGTGCATTTCGCGGGTGAGGAAAAATACATTGTTGGTAGCGACGAGCGGAATATTTTTGCGATAGGCGAGATCCAAAAATATTGGTTCCAACATCGCTTCATCCGGATGGTTTGTCCGCGTGATTTCCATATACAAACGATCGCCAAACCATTCGATCAATTGCTCTAACATTTCGCCGGCTTGCGGATTTTGTTTGGCGGTGAGGAGTTTGCCCAGCACGCCATCAACGCCGCCGGTGAGTGCAATTAATCCTTCCGTTCTGCCAGTAAAATCTGCGATTTCGAGCAATGGTGTGGCATGTGTACTTAGTTTGCGATGTTGGCACACACTGACAAGTTTGATTAAATTCTGATAACCGATTTTATCTTTCGCAAGGAGCACCAATTTACCGGTGCGTGTGGTGTGGCGAGATATTTCTTGGCCCGGTAACACTACTTCTACTTCGGCGCCAATAATCGGCTGAATGCCTTTGCTGGTCGCGTTATAGGTAAATTCGAGCGAGCCAAATAAGTTGCAATTATCCGTTACCGCGACGGCTGGCATTTTTTGTTCTTTCGAACGCGCAACCAAATCTTCCAACTTAATCGCACCTTCGGAAAGCGAATAGGAACTATGCGTGCGCAGATGAATGAACATCAGACCACCACAGGTTTGAGCTGTAATGCGTTGGCGAGTTTGTGGAAGCGTTTTTGTACGGCGTCGCCATAGAGCGCGGCGAAGGATGTTTTTAAAATCTCGAGTTGTAGTTTTTGTTGTTTAATGGAAATGGTGGTGACGTTTAATACGCCTGCGCCGCCGCCGGAAATATTGTAACCCAGCCGCATCGAAAGCCCGATGATGCGCGCTTTATGGATGGTTTTGCGGTCTAGCAATGTTAGTGCATTGCGATAAATTTCTTTGTGCTCACCGCTGTGATAACGGTGGAAAATGCAGAGCGCGAGGAACATGCGTTCAGAGTGATTGAGCGCGACAAACTGCGCATCCAACACCCAACGGAAGGCGATTTCGCCGCGATATTCGGTGTGTTCATACCACGCGAGGCGCAGCAAAATGCAGGCGGCTAAACGTAGGCGCGCGAACTCTGGTGATTCTTTGGGGAAGAGTGGCTGCATCCAATTGAACAGATCATGGCCGTAATGGCTCCAGGTATCGGTGTTATCGGGCGAGAGATGGCGGATGATATCGGCGCAGGCGGCAATGAGCGGGTCTTCTTTTTGGATGGTGCTGGGGAGCATACCATATAAAAAACCTTCGCGGATGCCGTATACGGAAAAGATGACATCCTTTGGTTTGCCATACGCGAGGATGCGTTCGCCGACTTGTGCGGTGAGGCTTAATGTTTCAGCGCGTTTGCCGGCTTCGGGGTGAATCTGGGCGAGTTTGGCGGGCGATGTTTCCGCGACACGACCTAATAATTCGCGCCATTCCTTTGCGGGGATCCGGTAATCATGCAAAATTTTGACGGGATATTTTTTCTTATCCATGAATAATTTTGCCAGCGTACGGAAACCACCACCGACGGCATAAAATGTTTTGTCTTCCATTTTTTTAAGCAGCGGATGCGCTTTCAAATAGGAATCAATAATCAGTTTTGAATTTTTCTGATCTTTCGGCCCGCCCATCAAGCGCAATGGCCCGATTGGGAAACTAACGCCAGATTGCAATTTGCCTTTGCTCACAGGTGTAAGCTCTAAACTACCGCCACCCAAATCTCCGGATACGCCATCGGCTTTATAAAATGAGGAAAGAATGCCGAGGCCAGCATATTTCGCTTCCTCTTCACCTGTCAAAATCGTCACTTTAATTTTATGGGTGCGCTCTAATCCGGCGGCGAATTCCTGCCCATCATCCGCATCGCGCACAGCGGAAGTCGCGAGCACGATAATATGTTCAACTTTCATCGTCCGAATCAACCGCACATAACGCGCGATCGAATGTTCCGCCAGTTTGCGGCCTTCTGCATGCAGCTTGCCCGTTTTTTCGAGATCGCGCGCGAGCCCGCACAATCTTTTCTCGTTAAACAGCGGCATCGGCATCCGCTTCAACCCATCATACACCACCATCCGCACTGAATTAGAGCCGATATCAATCACGGCAATTTTATCGTTCGCGGTTAAGGGAAGTGTGCTGAGCCATTTCATGGTTTAAAGTCATAAACCACTCACTTCCTATCAGCAAACCACATTTTGTCCCCCTCCCCTTGAGGGAGGGGTTAGGGGAGGGGTGTTTTTATACAGAAATCCCCTCACCCCGGTCCTCACCCTCAAGGGGAGAGGGGGAAACTGTCATAAAACTGTAACAATCTTCTCTTAAAATGCTGTTTATACATGCTTCATAGATTTGTAGACACCGTCGGTGTCGAGGAAGCTACAGGGTTCGCACTCTTACATTGTCAGAAGGTTTTCACCTTCGGCTAGAGTTGCGAACGAAAATTTCTCCGTTTGAGGAAGAATAATGAAAAAGATGGGGCTGAAAAATGAAGTTTCCTCGCGCAAAGAACAAAAGCCAAAGGCAGTGGCAAAAAAGAAAAATGAAGAGAAAAGCAAGCATCTGCGGCTGGTGGTCGTCCCAGATATTGTACCTTTTCCTGTCGATCAAAGGCGAGAAGAAATCTTCCGCTACATGGAAGATTTAATCGAGAAGGATCGGGGGAAGGCGGTTAACATTTCTGCAGAGACCAATCTCCTGGGAGAGTTTGGGTTAGACAGTGTTGATACACTGTCGCTGTATATGCAGCTGGATCGCCAATTCAAAGTCCACTTGTTGTACGAAGAGGCGTTGAGCAAAATGACTAAGGCCGGCGACCTCGCTGATCTTGTTATTAAAATAATCCAAGAAAAAAAATCGCAACCCTGAAAACACAACGGCCTGACATCTGCATCCAGCAGAAACGTCAGGCCGTTGTCGTTTGTGGGTTATTTATTTGTCGGAACGAGGCACTGTCTGTGAATGGTGTCTTCGCATTCAAGGCGGCAGCTTTCGTACATCACATTGTCTTTATCATAACGCACGCCGCATAATTGTTTCGTCATGCAATCGGTCATCAGCATGGGGAAATTATGGCAATCTTGTTTGTTAAACGAATATTGGTGAGAGCAAGCAGTGAGAAAGAGAAGCGATAATATGAGATATCGCATATTTTATTTCTTCATGAACTCTTTGAGATTGCGCATCGCTTGCCGTGTGCGTTGGCGGTTTTCGATCATGGCGAAGCGGACATGGGTATCTCCATATTGTCCAAAGCCTATGCCGGGGGAGACAGCTATTTCTGCCTCATTGAGCAGCATTTTCGAAAATTCGAGCGAGCCTAAATGGCGATATTTTTCAGGGATGGGCGCCCAAACGAACATGCTGGCTTTTGGTTTTTCAACCATCCAGCCCGCCGTATGCATACCTTCCACCAATACTTCCATGCGGTTTTTGTAAAGTTCGCGGGTGGTTGCTACGCAATCTTGTGGGCCATTAAGCGCAGCAGTTGCGGCGACTTGAATCGGGGTAAAAGTGCCGTAATCGAGATAGGATTTAATTTTTTTCAATGCGCCGACGAGTTCTGGATTGCCCGCTGCAAAGCCGACGCGCCAACCGGCCATGGAATAAGTTTTGCTGAGTGTCGTGAATTCGATTGCGATTTCGCGGCCGCGTTTGGTTTGCAAAATGGATGGCGGCGGGTTGCCATCGAAATAAATTTCGCAATAAGCGAGGTCGGAAATGATCCAGATATTATGTTCAATGCAGAACTCAACCACTTCCTCGTAAAACTCGAGCGTCGCGGTTTCGGTGGTTGGATTGCACGGATAATTGAGCACCAATACGCTTGGTTTTGGGTTGCAATCTCGCACCGCGCGTTTGAGCTCTTTCATCAAATCAAACGGCTCTGGCGAATTTAAATCTTTCGCAAGATACCAGACTGCCGCTTCGGATAAAATGAAGCCATATGGGTGAATTGGGTAGCTTGGGTTTGGCACAATGATAACGTCACCTGGACGGGTGATTGCTTTTGCGAGTGATGCTAGGCCTTCTTTCGAGCCGATGGTGCAGACGACTTCTTTATCAGGATCAAGCTGAACATTAAAACGACGATCATAATAAGCGGCGAGGGCTTTGCGCAGGCCTTTGATGCCTTGGCTGATGGAATAACCGTGGGCGGTTCCATCTTTCGCGGTTTCGATGAGTTTGTCGACAATATGCTGTGGGGTTGGGGAGTCTGGATTGCCCATGCCGAAATCGATCACATCCCTGCCTTCTGCGCGCGCGCGGGCTTTGATTGTGTTTACTTCAGCAAACACATAGGGCGGCAGGCGAGAAATGCGATAAAATTCACGTGACATAAATTTGACTAACGATGAGTGGCGTAGCGGTTTGCGGGCAGTAAATCAACTGTCGCGGGCGTTGGCGCACGTAAATATTCTGGGCGGGTTTCGATCGCTCGGTCCATTTTGTCGATTACAATCGCCTGTGGTTCTGGGGCAGGGGCGGGTTCCTCAATCACAGGTGTAGGTGTGGGTTCGGCAATCACAATGGTGGGGGCAGGCTCTGCGATTTTTTCGGGCTGAGGGGTTGGGGTTGGCGCAGGAATAGTGGCAGGCATCGCGATTGCTTTGTGCGGCAGTGTTTCTTCTTCCGTTACAGCAGTTGCGGGCGCAGGTTTTGGGTCTTCAGCGAGTTGCGACCAATCTGTGATGGTCGCTCTTTGTTTTTGGGCAGCATCACGGTATGATTCTAGTTCCTGTGTGGTCTGCTGCATTTCTTGCATATTTTTATTATAGCCTTGGGGCTCAGGGATGCTCGAAAGGCTGGGGTATGGGCTTGCTTCGCTATCGCCAAACCAACTGCCAATTTCTTCGGAAGCACTATCTACAAAACCTAGGAAACCAGTACGTCTTTCTGGTTTTTCTTCGGTTAAAATAGCCGCCATTTCTTCCATTTTTGGCTCAGGATTTTCGAGCACTGGCTCCGTAAATGGCAGAGACGGTGCACTGCCTTGCGGCGCAGGCGCTTGGCGTTGCATTTCGAGGCGTCTTAAACCTTCAGCAGGATCAGGTCCTCCCGGACCTTGGCCTGCAGCGGGTGCAGGTGGGAATCCTGGTGGTGGAGGGGGCATTGCGCCAGGCGGTGGCATGTCCGGCGGTGGCGGGAAGCCCGGAGGAGGCGGAAATTCCCCCTGTCCGGAAGAAGCTTCGCCTTGTTGAGGGCGTGGCGGAGGTGGGGGAGGAAACCCTCCACCTTGTTGGCCAGAAGAGTTTTCACCTTGATAACCTTGTTGGTGGCGAGGTGGTGGATAGCCACTTCCTTGTTGGCCGGAAGAATTCGCATCTTCACCCTGTTGACCACGTGGAGGTGGTGGGGGTGGGAAACCTTCGCCTTGGCCTGAAGAATTATCATCTTGAGCGCCTTGCTGGCGGCGAGGAGGTGGCGGTGGTGGATAACCAGTGCCGGAGGAATTATCTTCAGCTCGTTGTGGTTGATAGTGTGAGCCATCATTTTGCGGTGGGAAAGGTGGATAGCCTTGTGGCTGCTGTTGCTGCACGAATTGGGGGCGCATCCGCACATCGCCTGGCGCGAGAGGCTCTGGGCTTTGGCTTGCATTGCCAGGGATTTTCATGCGGCGCGGGGCACGGTTTTGTTGAGGCTGGTCATTATAAGGTTGTGCTTGCGGTTGTGGCGGGGTTGCCTGCTTTTCGCTATCCGAGGAATCATTATAAGTCGGCATGTGGCTGCCGATGGCGTCTGCTTGGCGCATATACCAATCGCAGCTGGTGAGGCTGGTGGTGAGGAGTGCGGCGAGCAGAAGTTGGCGATTTTTCATGGATATATCCTATTGATTAAAGCGGGGTGTCCGCTTTTTATCAAGTTCATATTCCTTTTTCTGGACAGTTTCTTTGCTATCGGTGAACATCTCTTTATAGCAAGGCAAGCTGGAGACATCGACATTTCCGCAACAGCCGCTTACTAACAATACCAGCAATGCTGCATTGCAAAATGTGAAAAAACGCATATGTTCTCTGCTACTCTGAGTGATTCCAGAATCATACCATAAACCGTAAACCCAAGTAAACAGATTCCCCGTATGGCACAAAGCAATTACGATCCTGAAGCGTTTTCCAAGAATCTAGGCTTAGTTCTGGAAAAGATGCAGCGGGCCAGCGCTCAAATGGTGAGCCAGCAAGGCGAAAACCCACCGGCTATGACTCCGCAGCCGGATGTCGCTGCCGCATTTTTTGAGGTGGGTGCGAAGCTGATGTCCAACCCCAAAGCGATGTGGGAAGCACAAGTTGAGCTCGCTAAGGAATATTTCGAGCTTTGGAAGCATACGATGAGCAAACTCGCCGGTGAAGAAACCGAGCCGCTCATTCGCCCGGCAGATCGCGATCGTCGTTTTAAAGATGCGGTGTGGGAAGAAAATGCGGCGTTTGATGCGTTGAAGCAGGCTTATTTATTAACCGGCGAATGGGTGCAAAAATTGGTGCATAATGCCGAAAATATTGACCCTAAAACACGGCAGAAGGTGGAGTTTTATACGCGCCAAGCCGTCGATGCACTGTCGCCTTCGAATTTCTTTGCGACCAATCCGGAAGTGTTGCGCGCGACGCTCGATAGCAATGGCGAAAACCTCGTTAAGGGGATGGATCATCTGCTGTCGGATTTGGAGCGTGGCAAGGGTATGCTGCAAGTTTCGATGAGCAATCCAGAGGCGTTTGAAGTGGGCCGCAACCTCGCGATTACGCCGGGGAAAGTGGTCTATCAAAACCCGATGATGCAGTTGATTCAATATGAACCGACGACGGAAAAAGCGCATAAAGTGCCGCTGCTCATCATCCCGCCATGGATCAATAAATATTATATCCTCGATTTGAAGCCGGAAAATTCGTTCGTGAAATGGGCGGTGGCGCAGGGCTTCACTGTGTTTGTGATTTCGTGGGTGAACCCCGATGCCAAATTGAAAGATAAGAATTTTGAAGATTATATGCTGCAAGGCCCGCTTGCGGCATTTGATGCGATTGAAAAAGCGACCGGCGAAAAAGATGTGAATGTTATTGCCTATTGTTTAGGCGGTACGTTGATGTCGGCGACGCTCGCCTATATGAAAAACAAAAAGACGTCTGATCGCGTAAAATCGGTGACTTATTTCACCACGTTGACTGATTTTAAAGAAGCAGGCGAACTCGGCATTTTCATCGATGAGCGGCAACTCGAAAACCTCGAAGAACGCATGAAAATCCAGGGTTATTATGATGGCCGCGAAATGGCGGCGATCTTTAATTCCCTGCGCGCGAATGATTTAATCTGGTCGTTTGTGATCAATAATTATCTGATGGGTAAAGACCCGTTCCCATTTGATTTATTATTCTGGAACGCCGATTCCACACGTATGCCAGCCGCGATGCATAGTTTCTATCTGCGCAATATGTATCTGAAAAACAAATTGATCAAATCCGGTGGTATTCATATGTGCGGCGTGCCGATTGATCTTCACGCCGTGGATACCCCAACCTTCATGCTTTCCACCCGCGAAGACCATATTGCGCCTTGGAAAAGCACGTTCGAAGCAACCAAATATTTCAAAGGCCATATTCATTTCGTGCTCGCAGGTTCCGGCCACGTTGCAGGCGTCATCAACCCACCCGGCAAACCGAAATATCAATATTGGGTCAATGAAAATACCAAATCGACCGCCGATGAGTGGCTCAAAAAAGCCAAAGAATATCCCGGCTCCTGGTGGCCCCATTGGGCAGAATGGACCAAAAAATATTCCGGCCCACTAGCCCCCGCCCACAAACCCGGCGACGGCAAACTCCGCATATTAGAAAGCGCACCTGGTAGTTACGTCAAGGTGCGTTCTTAAATAATTTTTGTCATTTCGAACGAAGTGAGAAATCTGAAGCACATGTCCTCAGATTTCTCACTGACGTTCGAAATGGCGAATTCAATTACGCTGCAATGCTTTGTGCATTGGTGCGTTTGAAAATGTCTTTTGCTTGCGCTTCTTGAACATCGGTTTCGGTTTGAACTGCAACTAATACAGCACCATTTTGCACGTGGCCTTCCAGCTGTTTTACTTCATATTCTGGAATGCCGAGGCCGATCAGGGCGCCGGTTAAACCACCCGCTGCGGCACCTGCGCCTGCACCGGCGATAGCGGCGATTGCAGTGCCTCATACCAGCAGGTTCAAGCCTGGAATCGCGATGCTGCCGGTTGCGAGCAAACCAGCGGCGATTGCGCCGATGATACCGCCGGAAGCAGCACCAATTGTGCCACCTTCAGCAGCTTTTGAATCTTTTTGAATGCCGAAATTATGGCCATTTGGACCAGCGGTTTCTTCAGCAGCAACCAAATTCACTTGGTTATGGCTAAAACCAGCATTTTCCAATTTATAGAGTGCTTCCTGAGCGGCGAGTGCGGTATTAAAAATACCCGTTACAACTTTTGTCATTATCATTCTCCTGTAGATGAATACGCCTCATGACGCATTGGCTAGCTTGGCGGGAGCGGCCTAAGGATGATATATGCGATTGCCCCTAATTTATAAAAAGCCCGTATCCGCCCTTGTATCTCGGTTTTTTTTCTAATAAACCTATCGCCATGAAATCAGCAGTAATTGTATTCCCTGGCTCTAATTGTGATCGCGATGTGGCGGTCGCTTTGGAAAAAACCTCTGGCAAAAAGCCGGATATGGTGTGGCATGGCGAAAATTCGTTGCCGCCGGGGTTGGATTTGATTGTGCTGCCTGGTGGGTTTTCCTATGGCGATTATCTGCGCTGCGGGGCAATTGCGAATTTCGCCAATATTATGCCCTCGATCAAAGCCTTCGTCGATAAAGGCGGGCTGGTGTTAGGCATCTGTAATGGGTTCCAAATTTTGGTCGAATCGCATTTGTTGCCTGGTGCATTGATGCGCAATAAAGGCCTCAAATTCGTCTGTAAAGATGTCGAAATCCGTACCGAAAATAACCAAACCGCCTTCACTAAAAAATGCGATAAAGGCCAGGTTCTGCGGGTGCCGATCGCCCACCATGATGGCAATTATTATATTGATGCCGAGATGCATAAATCGATGAACGATAACGGCCAAATCACCTTCCGCTATGTCGGCGAAAGCCCCAACGGCGCCCTCGACAACATCGCCGGCATCACCAACAAAAAAGGCAACGTCCTAGGCATGATGCCCCACCCCGAACGTCTCTTTGAGCCAGCATTAGGTGGCAGCGACGGGAAGTTCATATTTGATAGTTTGTTGAGCCAATTCAGATAGTTAGCTGTCTGTGGCTGTCATCATACTGTCATAAATTCTTAGTATACTAGCTCTCGAATCTCTGCGCTTAGCTGAAATCTTTTCGGTGAGCCAGTGTAGGCACTGTTAACAAACCTCAAGTTTGATAAAGGCAAGGGCAAGGAATGCCATGAAAGTGGAATCGAGTTTGTCGACCCTCAGTGCAAGCCGTCTATTTTCCTTGATTTTCTGGAACATATTTTCACTGCGTCTTCGCCAGGCATACACTGTTTTGTCATAATATCGCTTATTTTTGCGATTGTCTCGTGGCGGAATCTCCGCATGAATATGGTGCGCTTTAAGCCATGCAA
>CAIJLX010000062.1 GCA_903821695.1 uncultured Alphaproteobacteria bacterium
GTCACCGCCTCAATAATCGGACGAATTTCAAGATCGAAAACCTCGCGAGACACAGGATATAAGCGCTTGTTCATGGCAAAAATCTCCCTTTCGCCATAACCTATATCATAAAAATACAGGTTTGTTAACAGTGCCTAAGCAATTGGTTGATAAAGGATTAGAGGCACTTCGTAATGCCTCCGTTATTTATGAAATGAATGAACGAAAGAAAGAAAAATTCTAGAAATCGACGCACTTGCCGCCGATTTCCCAATCGTTATAGCGTGTAGGTTCGGGACCTTTGGGGCCGCCGGCTTCGGGCGGTTTTGGTTTCGGTTCGGTTTTGGGTTGCGGTTGTGTTTTTTCTTTTTCCATCGCGGTATTATTACCGCTATACTCGCCGCCATGCAATGGAGCGATGAAGCGATTGTACTTTCGGCCCACTCTCATGGCGAATCCGGCCATATCGTGCAGCTATTTACGCCTGCGCAGGGCCGCCATGCAGGGCTGGTGAAGGGCCGTAAAATTCTAAGCCAGCTACAATCCGGCAATAAAATTCACGCGACGTGGAAAGCACGGCTTTCGGAACATCTCGGTATGTTACAGGTGGAATTAGTGCGGCCGTATGCGGCGTTGGTGATGGAAACCCAGGCCAAACTTTCCGCACTCACCGCCGCCTGCTCGCTCATCGAAACCAGTTTCCCCGAACGCGATCCGCATCCGGAAATGTATGTGATGCTAGAGCAATTGCTCGATAAGCTCGCAAGCGGCCAAGCCTGGCAGCGCACCTATATTGATTTCGAACATCTGCTATTAATCGAACTTGGCTATGGCCTAGATTTAAGTGAATGTGCCTCGACGGGTGCGCGCGAAAATCTGATTTATGTTTCGCCCAAATCCGGCCGTGCTGTTTCCGCCGATGCAGGCGAACCCTATAAAGATAAATTATTAAAGCTTCCTGGTTTCTTGATTCAACAGCAATCGGCTACCATTGAAGATCTCATCGACAGCCTAAAAATCACCGGCTATTTCCTGGAAAAACATCGCGAGCATATCGCCCACCGACCATTGCCTTCCGCCCGCGCAAGGCTAATGCAAATCATGAACTAACGCGGCGCACCGCGATGATGCGCATGGCAAATCGCGACCGCTAATGCATCTGACGCATCGGCCGATTCCATTTTCGCCCCAGGCAAAATCATTTTCACCATCGCCGCGACTTGTTCCTTTTCCGCTTTACCAACCCCAACCACCGATTTTTTTACCAACCGTGTGGCATATTCCGTAAGCGGCACATTCTCAATCGACGCAGAAAGCATTAATGCACCACGCGCATGCCCAAGTTTCAGCGACGAAAGCGCATTGGTATTCATAAAAGTTTCTTCAATTGCGGCTTCATTCGGCTTATAGGACGTCAGCACCTTGCTTAAACCCTCGTGCAACGTTTTTAAACGTTCAGCGAGCGGCAGCTTCGGATCAGTTTTTATTTGCCCAGCTGTGATGAAGGACAAGCGATTGCCCTGCTGATCAATAATCCCCCAGCCGGTTATATTGAGGCCGGGGTCGATGCCTAAGATGCGTGTCACTTATATTGCTTCGAGAATGGTCGCGATGCCTTGACCGCCGCCGATACATTGGGTGGCGAGGGCATATTTTTTGCCTTCGCGTTTGAGCAAGGAGGCGGCTTTACCGGTGATGCGGGCACCGGTTGCGCCGAGTGGGTGGCCGAGGGCGATTGCACCGCCATCGATGTTGATTTTGCTCTCGTCCAATCCCAAATCTTTAATACAGGCGAGACTTTGGGCAGCGAAGGCTTCGTTCAATTCGATAATGTCTAAATCTTTCACTGAAATGCCTGCGCGGGCGAGGGCTTTTCGGGTGGATTCGACGGGGCCGATACCCATAATTTCAGGTGCGCAGCCGGAAATCGCGAAGCTTTTAATCCGCGCGAGGATCGGTAGTTTGTTTTTCTTTGCGTATTCTTCTGAGGTGACCAGCACTGCGGATGCACCATCAGTGAGCGGAGAAGATGTTGCCGCAGTTACCGTTCCTTTGGAATCAAATGCTGGTTCTAATTTTGCCAAGCTTTCAGGCGTGGATTCGGGGCGCGGGCAGCCATCTTGGGTGACACCTGCGACAGGAATAATTTCATCTTTCAAGCGACCATCGGCCATTGCTTTGCCGGCTTTTTGTTGGCTGCGTAGCGCAAAGGCTTCTTGGTCTTTGCGGCTGAGATTATATTTTTTCGCGAGGTTTTCCGCCGTGATGCCCATGTTTTCATACACTTCCGGTTTGCGTTCATAGAGCTCCGGGTTTGGCAGCGGGTTAAAGCCTGTCATCGGCACACGGGTCATGGATTCGACGCCCGCGCAGATAAATACTTCGCCCATACCAGCGGCGATATTGCCAACCGCTTGGTGGATGCCTTGCATCGAGGAACCGCAGAAACGATTGACCGTGACGCCGCCAACGCTTTGTGGCAGCCCAGCCATAAATACGCCGATACGAGCAACGTTTAAGCCTTGCTCGCCTTCAGGGAAGGCACAGCCGACGATGAGGTCTTCAATGTCGTTCACATTGACGCCGGTTTTCATCACCAATCCGCGCACCACTTCGCCAAGCAGCGTATCGGGCCGGACCATGGCAAGAGCGCCTTTTCCAGCAAGCGTAAATGGGGTGCGGGCGTAACCAACGATAACAGCATGAGACATGGAAAACTCCTTTAAATAGAGTAACATCCTATCACAAAACCAGCCGAAAACACAGCCGCAAAGTCATTGCGGTGCAGCAATGCAATCTACTTAATTTTTAGGTCTTTCGGCAGGGCTTTTGGCGAATCGCTGTTGCTGTTCAAATAAGCCAGCACAGCGGCCATTTCTTCAGGGTTTTTGATGCCTGCAAACGCCATTTTTGTGCCTTTGATTGCGCCTTGCGGGCTATTGATGAAATGATAGAGCGCCTCAATATCCCAGGTTTTTTC
Organism: uncultured Alphaproteobacteria bacterium; assembly: GCA_903821695.1. Classification (GTDB taxonomy): domain Bacteria; phylum Pseudomonadota; class Alphaproteobacteria; order Rickettsiales; family CAIJLX01; genus CAIJLX01. Next base: position 2,960 of record CAIJLX010000062.1, read on the forward strand.
ATGCAATGATTTCATTGCATCGGAATAGGTGAAATCTGCTTTATGTGCATGTGAACTGCCAACGATGCCGTACAGGTTCGGGCCAATTTTATTTGCTTCACCTTTACCGAATGTGTGGCAGGTGGCGCATTTTTTCGCGATGTCTTTGCCTTTATCGATGCTTGCGGAAGCAAGCAGCAAGCCTAACTCAACAATTTGTGGTGCAGCAGGGGCGCCAGCAGCAGGGGCTTCCGTTACAGCAACGCTAAAACCACGAGTTTTCGGATGTTCGGGTTCATAAAGCACTTCCGAAACAATGCCGGCTACCATGGCAATGATACCTGCAACTAAGATTGCTGCTGCTATTTTATTGAGTTCTAAACCATTCATATTTATAACCTTCTTTGACCGCCACCAGATATAACCGCCTGTAAAATCGTAATCAATGGAAAAATCGGCCATTTTTATTCCCGCCCGGATGGGCTCCACCCGCTTGCCGGGTAAACCGCTCGCGGATATTGGCGGTAAACCTATGATTGTGCGCGTTATGGAGCAGGCAAAAAAAGCAGGCCTAGGCGAGGTGATTGTCGCCTGCGCGGAAATGGAAATCAAAGAAGCTGTCGAAAAATCGGGCGGTAAGGCGATTTTGACACCGGCTGATTTACCTTCCGGCACCGATCGCATTTACTATGCCGCGCGCAATATGCAGCATGATATTATTATTAATCTGCAAGGCGACATGCCGATGATTGACCCAGCGTTGCTACAAAAAGTATTAGAGCCACTCAAAAATCCGCTGGTCGATATTGCGACATTGGTCACCCCAATCAAAGACGCCGCCGCCAAAGCAAACCCAAATAAAGTAAAAGCGATTTTAGCCCAAGATGGCCGCGCACTGTATTTCACGCGTGCCGCAGCGCCGCATGGCGATGATGAATTTTATTACCACATCGGCATTTACGCTTATCGCACCAAAGCGTTAGAAAAATTTGTATCTCTGCCACCATCGCCGCTTGAAAAATTAGAAAAGCTGGAACAATTACGAGCGTTAGAAGCGGGTATGCGAATTGATGTAGCGATTGTGAAAGCAGAGCCACTGGGTGTCGATACGCCAGAAGATTTAGAGAAAGTGAGAAATCTTCTATGAATGCGCCGGTGAGATTAAGTAAAATACGGCTACCCATCATTTCAGTTCTCTCCGTTATTATCTTTATTTCGGCTACCTATAAATTTACAGCGATGTACCAAGCGTTCGCACTTGGGGGTAAATCGTCCGATATTCTTCTCTTTATCTATTCTTACTTCATCATCCTTCGCACGTTTTTTTTTGATTCCTATAATTTCTTTCTTCTGGGCGGAATCTTTTATGTAATGGCATTGCCGGCTGAGCACCCTTTTTCCAGTGGATTGCGGCACTATCTAAAATATCTACCAATGCTTTCTTTTACAAGAATACGCGAATGGTGCCTTGCTCTCCCTGCCTTTGTATTTATCGGTATTCTGACATTGGTTTTTTTTGCTTTAACGGCCTATTTGTCCGGCGATCTATTCGGGCATATTCCGCATATTGCAGATAGCCATGCGCAATATGCTCAGGCCAATATACTAGTAAAAGAAGGCAGGTTTTATGCCTTGAGTCACGAATTTCCGCGTTTCTTTGATATTCAATTTTTTGTGAATGATGGAAAATTTTATAGTCAGTTTCCGCCTGGCCACATTATCATGCTTGCGCTGGGGCATCTGGTTAATGTGCCATGGCTCATCAATCCGCTTTTAGGATCAGCGACGATTATCGCTATTTATTTTTTGGGTAAAGAAGTGGGCGGGGAAGCAACAGGTAGGATTTCTGCTGTGCTGATGCTGATGTCGCCGTTTGTTGTCTTCATGTCTTCAGAATTCATGAACCATGCAACCGCATTATTGATGCTAACGCTTTTTTTCTTTTTCTTCCTTCGTGGCATGCGGCAACAAAATGCACTCTGCTTTTTGACAGCTGGCTTCGTGGCTGGTTATGCATTTATCACGCGGCCACACGCTGCTTTCATGATGTTATTACCTGTGGCTATTTTTTTACTTTTAAAATGTGTGAAGCGCAGCCAGGGCTCCTGGAAATCAGTGTTTTTATTGGCGCTTGGGTTTGCACCTTGTTGCATCCTTTTGCTTTATTTCAATTGGCAGACAACGGGTAACCCATTCCAAATGGGTTACCAAAAAGCGCAGCCGCGTCTCTATGATTATCAAAATATCATACATTTCTGGATTAATTTTCAGGACTTCGTTCGTATGTCCTATCGTGTGTATAATCTTAACATTTCTTTGTTTTGCTGGCCGATTTCTTGTTTTATCTTTGTCTTTTTGTTGTTTGTATTCAACGCCAAAGGAAAATACGGCAATCTATTGATTGCTAGTTGTCTGTCTCTTGCGTTTGGGTTGATGCTTATCACTTCATACGTAGACCCCATATTTGAACCACGTTATCTGTATGAAACCAGCACGATTTTGATTGTATTGACAGCGCTGTGTCTTAAGCGGCTGCCGGCCATTTGCCGCAGGCGTTTAAAATTACGATTTCAACGCTCTTCGTTTTACAACATACTGTGTCTAATAGTCATAGCACTTCATTTGTCTGCATATCCATTAATTGGTAATCTTTACCGACTATATAGCAATGATTATTGGGAAGGTAGCGCACCTTATGTTGAGGCGCTCAATAAAATAGTAGAGAAACCAGCATTGATATTTTTCCAGGATTATGTTCACTTTCGCTATATGTTTTATACCTTTCCCCCGCGCGAAGATTCTGAGATTATATATGCACGTGATTTAGGGAAAAAGGTGAATAAAGAACTAATAGATTTTTATCCAAAGCGCCATGTCTATGCGGTAAATGGTAATGTGATTAAGAAGGTAAATAAATGAAAAACTCTATACTAAAACAAAAAGATTGCGTAGCTTGCAAAAAAGGGACGGCGGCACTCACACTAGAACAAGCGGCCGGGTATCTCGGCCTCGTTGAGGGCTGGGATATTGCTGAGGAAGGTAAAGTTCTCATCCGCAGTTTTAAGTTCGATGATTTTAAAAATTCGTTGGCCTTTGTGAATGCGATCGGCGTTGTTGCAGAAACCGAAAAACATCATCCGGACATCACGTTTGGTTGGGGTTATTGCACGGTGTTGTTTACGACCCATGCGATTAAAGGGCTTCATGAGAATGATTTTATTATGGCTGCTAAAGTGAATGAAATCGCGGGTGTATAAATGTTAGTAGAGCTTCATCCTAACAAAGAATTATTGATCGATATTCGTTATGCGACGGCGGATAATTTTACCGGCAAACCTGTTTACAAAGCGGGCAAATGTTTTTTACATCCGGTTGCGGCCGAGCATTTTAAGAAGGCGCAAACACTAGCGGCAACGTTAGGTTTGCGTTTCAAAATATTTGATGCCTTTCGTCCGCTTGAAGCACAGCAAGCTTTGTGGAACCATACGCCAGATCCGGATTTTTTATCGGAGCCAGGCGTAGGCAGCACACCGCATTGCCGGGGTGTCGCGATTGATTTGACGTTGATTGACGCGAAAGGAAATGAGCTTGATATGGGGACAGGCTTTGATGCCTTCACTCCCAAATCGCATCACGGAAATTTAGAGATTGGCCAAGAAGCACAACAGAATCGTTTCACGTTACTAGGCATTATGACTTGCGCGGGTTGGGATTTTTATCGCAATGAATGGTGGCATTATCAGTTGTTCAATGCTCGCCAATATCAAGTGTTAAGCGATGCCGAAACGGGCGCTGGGTTGCTATAAGCGTATTTACTATTTATATCAGATTACATATCCAACGCTTTTATAGGAGTGCATATGCTTAAAGGAAAATCCGCGATTGTGACTGGTTCAACAAGTGGTATTGGCCTTGGGGTTGCTCACACTCTCGCGGCGCAAGGGGTGAATATTTTGTTCAACGGCTTTGGCGATGCGAACGAAATTGAAACATTGCGCAAAGAAACAGAAACCAAGTTCAAAGTGAAGGCGGCTTATTCCAATGCGGATATGAGCAAACCTGACCAAATCCGCGCGATGATTAAACAAGCGGAAGATACGTTCGGACAGCTCGATATTTTGGTTAACAACGCCGGCATACAATTCACAGCGCGTACCGAAGCCTTCCCAGAAGATAAATGGGATTCGATTATTGCGATCAATTTATCGAGCGCATTCCATGCGATCAAAGCCGCACTGCCCGGCATGCAAAAGCGCAATTGGGGACGTATTATTAATATCGCTTCCGCACATGGCCTTGTCGCCTCAGCGCAAAAGATTGCTTATGTCTCGGCGAAGCATGGCATCGTTGGGATGACCAAAGTGGTTGCCCTCGAAAACGCACAACAAAACATTACGTGTAATGCAATTTGCCCAGGCTGGGTATTAACGCCATTAGTGCAAAAACAAATTGATGACCGTGCGAAAAAAGAGGGCATCACTGTTGAGCAAGCCAACAAAGAATTACTTTCTGAAAAAGAGCCTTCGCAGCGTTTCACTACGCCAGAGGATATCGGTGCGGCGATCGTGTTTTTATGCAGCGAAGCAGCCATCAACATCACCGGCATTCCATTCCCAATGGATGGCGGTTGGACAGCGCAGTAAATTAAAGCGTTTCAATTCGGATAAAGCGTGGTGGCGAAATAATTTGCCCCAAGACGGCGACTTTTTTCAGTGCTTCCATCATGCTTGCTTCATTGGTTTCGTGCGTAGTGAGCACGATTTCAACAGGCTTATTCGGCTCGCGGTTTTTCTGGATGAGGGACGCGATCGAAATTTTCTTCGCGCGGAAAATTGCGGAGACATCGGCGAGTACACCTGGTTTATCAAGCACAGTGAGGCGAATATAATAAGCGCCACAATGTTTCTTCATTGGTGAAACAGGCAATGTTTTGAGTGCGCTCGCGGAGACATTATAAAGTGTGCCGCCACGCTCTGCGGCGATATCGACAATATCCGCTACGACTGCAGAAGCGGTTGCGCCACGGCCAGCGCCTGGGCCTTCCATAAATAATCCACCCAACGCATCGCATTGCATTTCGAGTGCGTTCAATACGCCATCAACACGCGAGATTGGGGAATGCAACGGCACAAGGGCAGGGTGCACGCGCAGCTCTAGGCCACCTTCGGCTAGTTGCGCGATGCCGAGTAGTTTGATGCGCATGCCGAGTTCGGCGGCATAATTAATATCGGTTGCGGTGATGTGACGGATGCCTTCGATGTGCAGCGACTTCATGTCCACTTTTGTCGAGAATGCCATCGCGGCGAGGATCGCGAGTTTGTGGGCGGCATCGACGCCATCAATATCAAATGCAGGGTCGGCTTCAGCGTAGCCTAAGCGTTGCGCTTCGTTGAGTACGAAGTCGAAATCATATCCGTCTTTTTCCATGACGGTGAGGATGTAATTACAGGTGCCGTTTAGAATGCCAGCGACGCGGGTGAATTGGTTGCCGGCGAGGCCTTCTTTTAAGGTTTTGAGAATCGGGATTCCGCCCGCAACGGCCGCTTCGCATTTGAGCGACACGTTCTTTTTCTCGGCAATTTTAGCGAGTTCGATGCCGTGTTTGGCGATGAGCGCTTTGTTTGCGGTGACGACATGTTTACCGTTGGTGAGTGCAGTTTTGACGAGGTCATAGGCAACGCCATCTGCGCCACCGATAAGTTCCACGACGACATCAACATCTTTGCTTTTGGCAAGTTCGAGCGGATCTTTCGACCATTGGACGGTGCTTAAATTGATACCGCGATCTTTCTTTTGGCTGCGGGCGGAAACGGCTTTGAGGGCGATAGGTTTGCCAGCGCGCTCAGCGAGCAATGCGGCTTTTTGGCGCAGGATCATCGCGACGCCTGCTCCAACCGTTCCTAAACCTGCGATACCTATTTTTAATGTCATGGGCGTAATAATTGGCGGATGCGAAGGCATCAGGCAAGGTATAATTTATCCGGATCGACCTGTACCGGCTGATTTTCAATCAATTTCCCGTTTTTAAACGTACGGAAAAAGCACTGCCGCCGCCCGGTGTGGCAGGCAACACCCTTTTGATCGACCAACAATAACAACGTATCGCCATCACAATCGATTTGGAATTCCACCAACTTCTGTGTCTGGCCCGAAGATTCGCCCTTCTGCCACATTTTATTCCGACTGCGCGAAAAATACCAAACATCGCCGGTAGCGAGGGTTTTTTCGACTGCCTCGCGGTTCATCCACGCTAGCATCAATACCTCTTTGGTATCAAACTGCTGAGCGATCGCGGCGACTAGGCCATCGGCGTTAAAGGTGATTTCTTTGAGTAATGTTTCCATGTTTTAATCCAATTGTTTTTTGATATCACGATAAGAGCTGATGATATGTAGAATATGTACAGGTTTTGTCGAAGGGTCGTAAATGATCATATAGCTATAGACACTTCGAAAGCGCACATTTTTGCTAGTGAGGTCAGCACGAAAATGCCCGGATTGTGGATATTTCCCAATCTGGCGCATGGCAGCAATTAATTCCTGCTCAACTCGATCTGCGATAATGGGGCTATCTTTTGCAATATATAGCCAGATATCGTCCATATCCTGCCTGCCAGTAGGAGAGAGGATAAAGGCTTCTGTCACGATGCCGAAAAGAAGGTTTTTTTGCGGTTTTCAATATGCTGCAATAATTGCGTTTCGGTCAGCCCTTCACCGCGTGCCATTTCATCCATCGCCGTTTGAATTTTATGATCTAAAACATCAGGATGTTCACGCCATAATTGATCACGTTCTACTAAAAGATAGAGGGCCTCACGCAGCACATCATCAGCGGATTGATTCATACCCTGCGCAACCCGCGCTGCGATAATGCCTTCAAGTTCCCGATTTATCTGAATTTCCATGCGGCTATTGTACTTAAAACAAGGAGCCTTGTGAAGTAGGTTTTTTCTCGGATTTTTTGCTTGGTTTGCTACCAGTATTAGTGGTGACGCTGCCATCATGGAAGCTAAGGCGAAGTGTGGCTTGCGTTTTAGCAAGTGCGGCGGAGCTGACTAAGGCACCTTCTGCGGAACGCACTAATGCGAAGCCGCGTTTTAGGGTGTGTTCGTAGCTGTAGCTGGCGAGCAATTGGGAGAGCTGGGTTAGTTTTGTGTTTAGGCGTTCTTGGTACAATGAAATGGCATGGTTTAATTTCTCGCCCATGCGGGTTACGTCGCTTTGCATTTTGGTGACGTTGAGCAGTAATAATTGTGGCTTTAATGTGGCGGAGAGGGTGGCTAATTGCTGGGTTTTAACTTGTAGCAATTGTGGTAGCGCATTTTTGAGGCGTTCACTCCAATCGTCTAACTTTTGGGTCAAGGGGTCGAGGATGCGTTGGGGTTTCATCCGCTCGCCATAGGCGTTGAGCAATGCAAATAATTCAGAGCGCACGGGGACTGCGCGTTCGGCAGCAGCGGTCGGAGTTGGGGCGCGGTGGTCGGAAACGTAATCGATTAATGTCGTATCGGTTTCATGACCGACGGCGGAGATGAGCGGAATTTTTGAGGCGGCGACGGCGCGGATGACGATTTCTTCGTTGAATGCCCAGAGATCTTCGAGACTGCCACCGCCGCGGGCAACGATGAGGAGGTCTGGTTTGGTTTCCATAGCGTTGAAGCCGTGGATGGCGGCGGCGATTTGTTCTTTGGCACCTTCGCCTTGCACAAGCACAGGCCAGACTAATACCTCGACCGGGAAACGTTCGCGCAGGCGATGCAAGATATCGCGGATGACAGCGCCGGTGGGGGAGGTGATGATGCCGATGGTGCGGGGTAAATAAGGCAGCTGTTTTTTGCGTGCGGCATCGAAAAGACCCTCGGCGGCGAACATGGCTTTACGCTTTTCGAGCATGGCGAGCAGGGCGCCAGCGCCGGCTGGCTCCATGAATTCGACGATGATTTGGTAGGAGGAGCGGCCGGGATAAGTAGAAAGTTTGCCGGTGCAGATGACTTCCATGCCTTCTTCCGGTTTGAAGGCAAAACGTTGGCTGACACCTTTCCAGCAGATGGCGGCCAGAACCGCGTTTTCATCCTTTAAATTGAAGTAGATATGGCCGCTGGCGGCTTGTTTAAAACCGGAGATTTCGCCCCGCACGCGGACATCGCCAAAGGTGTTTTCGACAACGCCTTTTAGGGCTTGGGAGAGCTCCGAGACGCTTAAGGCGGGGTTATTATGGGAAAAGTCTGTTGAATCCATAGCTATTACCCCGTATATCGTGTGCCATGCGTATTGTCATTATCGGAAGCGGGGGGCGGGAACATGCCCTGGCCCTAGCACTCAAAAGAACATCGAATCCTACGAAACTGTTTGTTATTCCGGGTAATCCCGGCATTGCGCAAATAGCCGAATGTGTCAGCCTCAAGGTGGAAAATCACGCGGCGGTGATTGCATTTTGTAAGCACGAAAAGATTGATTTGGTCGTGATTGGACCCGAAGCACCATTGGTTGCGGGGCTGGTCGATGATTTAACAGCGGCGGGGATTGCGGCGTTTGGCCCGACCAAAGCGGCATCGATATTGGAAGGCTCTAAAGGGTTCGTGAAGGATCTCTGTAAGGAACATAATATTCCGACAGCGGCATATGGTCGTTTCACTAATTATAAAGAAGCGGAAGCCTTTATTCGTAAAAACCGTGCACCGATTGTGATTAAAGCCGATGGGCTTGCGGCGGGCAAAGGAGTGGTCGTTGCAGAAACCGTGGCGGAGGCGATTGATGCTGCGCATGAAATGTTGCACGGGAAATATGGTGATGCTAGCCGCTCGATCGTGATCGAGGAATTTATGGAGGGCGAGGAGTTGAGCTTCTTCGTGCTGTGTAATGGTGTGTCGGGATTGATATTTGGTGTTGCGCAAGATCATAAACGTGTTGGTGATGGTGATACCGGGCCAAACACGGGTGGTATGGGAACCTATACGCCGCCGAAGATTTATAACCCAGCGCTGCAAACTAGAATCTTGCGCGAAATTATTGGCCCAACCTTGAAGGCGATGCACGATAAAGGCATGCCTTATAAAGGGGTGTTGTTTGCTGGGCTGATGGTGACCAAAGATGGACCGAAGCTGATCGAATATAACGTGCGGTTTGGTGATCCGGAAACGCAATCGCTGATGCCATTATTGCAGTCGGATTTGGCGATGTTGATGCTAAATTGTGTCGGTGGCAAACTCGAAGATAAAAAAGTGGAACTGGATAAAAGAGCCGCGATGACCATCGTAATGGCGGCGAAAGGTTATCCGGGTGAGCCGTTGAAGGGTACAGAAATTCGCGGCCTGGATAAAGCGGCTGCATTGCCGGATACATTTATCTTCCATGCTGGCACCAAAGCGGAAAATGGCAAAATTTTGGCTAATGGCGGAAGGGTGCTGAACGTGACAGCGATTGGCGATACGCTCGCCGAGGCAAAAGAAAAAGCCTATAAGGCGGCAGCACTCATTGATTGGCCGGAAGGGTTTTACCGCAAAGATATAGGGTTCCGCTCACTATGAAAAAACTGATTCCACTGGTTGCAGCATTGGTGATTGGAGTCATCGCGGCCTATGCGATGTGGGAAATGTCAGCACCAAAAATGGAAGAGATGGGTGAAGTAACTATCGGTGGCCCATTTGCGTTGGTGAATCAAGATGGAAAACCGGTAACTGATGCGGATTATAAAGGCAAACTGGCACTGGTCTATTTCGGCTTTACCTATTGCCCGGATATTTGCCCGACGGATTTAACGAACATAGCGTACGCGATGGTGCAGTTGGGCGATGATGCGGCAAAAGTGACGCCTATTTTTATTACGGTAGATCCGGAGCGTGATACTGTAAAGCAGCTCAAAAATTATCTCGCAAATTTTAAACAACCGATTGTAGGGTTGACGGGTGATCAGAAGGCGATTGATGGCGCGGTTAAGGCGTATAAAGTCTATGCGCAGAAAGTGCCACGTAAGGATGTAAATGATTATACAATGGATCATTCCGCTTATATGTATTTAATGGATAAGAATGGAAAATATCTAACCCATTTTGTACATGGCACACCGCCTGCCCAAATCGTGAGTGAAATCAGGAGACGTTTATGAGAAAAATTATTTTGTTTTTGGTTATTTGCGTTGGCTTGCCGTTTCTGTTGCTGAAATGTATGGGTACTGCACAAAGCAAAGAATCGATCACCGTTAGCAATGCATTCGCCAACCCAACGATGGGTGATTTAAAAGTCGGCGCGGTATTTTTTGATATTCAAAATAAAGGCACGATACCGGATGCAGTTGTAGCTGTAGAAACACCCATCGCTGCCCGCGCAGAATTACATGAGCACACGCACGAGAATGGTGTAATGCGCATGCGGCAAGTGAATGCGGTGGAATTAGCGCCGGGGCAATTGGTGAAATTTGAACCGGGCGACTTACACGTCATGTTATTCGATTTGAAAAAGCCGCTCAAATTGCATGAGCGTTTTCCATTGATATTAAAAACGCGCGTCGGTTTGAAAATGACAGTGATGGTAAAAGTCGAAGACCGCGATTAATTTTTTGCCTGTAACCGGGCAGCATAACGTGCCATTAAATCGACTTCGATATTAAGCAGATCGCCAGCCTTGTAATATTGGAAACAAGTCTGCTTCCAAGTGTGCGGAATAATCATTAAATCGACCAACGGATCATGCACTGCATTAACAGTAAGCGACACGCCATCGACGGTGAGAGATCCTTTTTCGGCGATAAATTTTTGTAAGTCGGCGGGAATATCCAGCACCACATGCCAGCTATTTCCCTTTTGCTCAATGGAATGCAATTTTGCCAAACCATCCACGTGACCAGCCACTAAATGTCCGTCCAGCGCATCACCCATGCGGAGTGCTGGCTCAAGATTTACCTTGGTTCCGACTTGCCATTGGCCCAGGTTGGTGCGGGCCAAGGTTTCAGGCGAAATCTCGACCGTGAAACTTTTTGCCTGTTTTTCAATGACAGTGAGGCACGCGCCGGAGCAGGCGATTGAGGCGCCGATGGCCCAATTTTGCATCGATAACTGCGTTTCGATGGTGATTTTTAGCCCGCCATTTTGCTCTTCGCATTGGCGAATAGTGCCTATATCACTGATAATCCCTGTAAACATGCGGTCTCTATAGCGTATTTTTTTATAAAAGAACACTTCTTGCATCTTATAAAACCCTCCGCTATAACCCGCGCCTTGTGATCCCGTAGCTCAGCCGGTAGAGCACCTGACTTTTAATCAGGTGGTCGCGCGTTCGAATCGCGCCGGGATCACCACTTATTTTTATTTATGGATAGAGAACCCATGTCGAAACCGACCCAAAAACCAGCCGTTCCTCACTTTTCTTCTGGCCCCTGCGCGAAACGCCCCGGTTGGACCATTGAAGCACTGAAGGACGCAGCAACGGGTCGTAGCCACCGCGCGAAAATCGGCAAAGCGAAATTAGAAGAAGTCATCACCCGCACCCGCGCATTGCTCAATGTTCCGGCGGATTACCGCATCGGGATTGTCCCGGCATCCGATACCGGCGCTGTTGAGATGGCAATGTGGAGCCTGCTCGGCGCTAAAGGTGCTGATATGGTTGCATGGGAAAGCTTTGGCCAAGATTGGATCACCGATGTTGTTAAACAATTGAAACTCGACAACGTGCGCACTCACACAGCGGATTATGGCAAACTGCCTGATCTCTCGAAAGTGGATACCGTGAACCGCGATGTCGTGTTTACATGGAACGGCACTACCTCTGGCGTGCGCGTACCGAATGGCGATTGGATCAGCCCAAACCGTAATGGCTTGACGATTTGTGATGCAACTTCCGCAGTATTCGCGATGGATCTGCCATGGCAAAAACTCGATGTGGTGACCTATAGCTGGCAGAAAGTGCTAGGCGGCGAAGGCGCGCATGGCATGATCATCCTCTCGCCAAAAGCAGTAGAGCGTTTGGAATCCTATACCCCTAAATGGCCACTGCCAAAAATTTTCCGCCTCACATCCGGTGGCAAAATTTCTGAAGGTATTTTTAAAGGCGAAACCATCAACACACCTTCGATGATTTGCGTTGAAGATGCGCTTGATGGTCTCAAATGGACCGAATCGGTCGGTGGCGTAAAAGCATTGATCGCGCGTTCGGAAAATAATTTAAAAGTGATCAAAGAATGGTCAGAAAAAACAGGTTGGATTGGCTTCCTCGCGGAAGACCCTGCAACCATTTCCTGCACCTCAATCTGCATGAAAGTCGTTGATCCTGAATTCCAGAAGCTTTCCAAAGAAGCACAAGAAGAAGCCGTGAAAAAACTCACCGGCTTATTGGAAAAAGAAGGTGTGGCATTTGATATCGGCGCCTACCGCTCCGCTCCCCCAGGCATCCGCATTTGGGGTGGCGCAACGGTTGAAACCAAAGACATTGAATTACTCACACAATGGCTCGATTGGGCTTACGGTGAAGTGAAGCAAAGCTTGGCAGTCGCTGCGTAATTAAAACTGCATAGCGTGGGTGAATTCCGAGAAATCGGCGCTCCACATTTTTTCGAGATTATACATCAGGCGCATTTCTGGAATGAACAGATGCACCACGACGAATGGGCTATCAAGCACAACCCATTGTGAGTCGCCCATACCTTCTGTTGAGAAAGTCGAGAGACCAGAACCGGAAATTTTTTCAGCAAGGTGATTGGCCATGGAACCGATATGACGGCTGGAAGTTCCAGTCGCGATAATCATATAGTCAGCGATATCGCTTTTGCCTTTGAGTGGGATGCAGATAATGTCCTGGGCTTTGTCGCCTTCAAGCGATTTCGTGATCAAGGTTTTTAGCAACCCTGCCCGAGGAGAGATGGTGGTTACTTTACGAGCCACGTCACCTCTTTTGTAAGTTTCAACCCTAAGGTTTTCATCATATAACAACATCTTATCCTATCATTTTTAAAAGGTCAATCAAAATGGACGGCTTTTGATACATCTAGTGTGTTGTATCATTTTAAAAACAACCCCTAGTAGTTCCGCAAAAACATCCGCCGAACTTATTCAGAAGTAATGATCTTTTGTTCTTTACTAAACACAATCAGGGAACTTGTTAGAGAGGCCAAATTGAAATCCATGTGCTCATATTCCGCGAAATAAATGGATTTTTTAGGAGCATTCGCTTTTTCAAAAAGTATTTTACCCAAACGAACAGGCACAATGCTATCTTTTTCGCCGTGGAACAGTAGCAATGGCGCATGAACATTAGAAATTTTACTTAGAGAATCAAAATGGTCTTTGAGTAACCAATGGGTGGGTAGCCACGGATAACTATCTTCTGCAAGCGCATCAATGGAAGTGTAAGCTGATTGCAATATTAATGCGGCGCAGGGATTGACCCGCCCCCTATAATTAGGTCCATTTTTAGAGTTACAGTCTAGAAAGTTTTTGGATCAATTATAGGAGGGTTTTTATGGCCAGGAAACGTTATACAGCGGAGCAAATTATTGGCTATTTGCGTCAGGCTGAGGTGA
>CAIJLX010000063.1 GCA_903821695.1 uncultured Alphaproteobacteria bacterium
GAATTTCAAGATCGAAAACCTCGCGAGACACAGGATATAAGCGCTTGTTCATGGCAAAAATCTCCCTTTCGCCATAACCTATATCATAAAAATACAGGTTTGTTAACAGTGCCTAATATCAAATTAGCCAGCGCAGAACCGCCTCTTTCTACAGGCGTCCCCTGAGCGAGTAACCAATATATTTTTGTAACATTTTCTTTTACATCCTTGTTGGCTTGGATATCTTCAATCGGCTTAAGCAGCGCTTGTTGATAACGCTCATATTCTTCCTTGCTATATGCTGGGTGAATAAAAAATAATGCTTGATCAAGTTCTGTATGTACCACATATTTTTCTAGGCTGTTCTGTGTAACGCGCTGCCGTGTAGGTGATAGAGTTTTCTGATAAGCAAGCGCCTTTTCTCCGCTTCCAACCCACATAAGGTCTAATGGTTCTTTGCCTTCTTGATCTGGATAAGAAAAAGCCCGAAAGAAATCGGGGATGGATTGTTCGCCGTATATGGCCTTAAAGCTATCACCATAAGAACGAAAATTATAATCAGGATATTGTTTAAATTTTCCTGAGATAAAAGTTTGAAGCCCGTATTTTTCTGCTATCTCCCTGCCGAAAGCTTGTGTGTCCATAGGTCCACGCTCGTTACCTTCTTCAGGCCCCATCGCAGAATGGGCTTGCATAAGCCTTATGGCTGTAGGGATAAGAAACTCCCCTATAATTTTAAGAGGATGTTTAGCCAGGCTTTCAAAAATTTCCTGCATGGCATCGACATATCCCGGAATATAGGAATAGTTCGGGTGACACACGTGAAAGGTCAGCCTTTTATCGGGTATATCGCCCTTACGTCCAGGCATAACTTCCCTTTAGATGAGTATTACTGCTCCGTAGAGAGTAACACTCATCTATTAAGAAAAGATTAACTTTTTTTATTCGCCGCTAGCGCGTTTGCGGTCACGGCCTCTGTCGCCGCGATCATTACGATCACCGCGGTCAGGGCGTGGGCCACGTGGTGGTTGTTCTTTTGCTTCAACACCTTCACGGCGTGCGCCGGTTTCTTGGTCGACCATACGACGTGAGAGGCGGATTTTGCCGCGTGGATCAACTTCCAGCACCATGACATAAACCATGTCGCCTTCATTGAGCACATCGGTTACTTTGCCAACACGTTCGTCAGAAAGCTCAGAAACATGCACGAGGCCATCTTTGCCGCCGATGTTTACGAATGCGCCGAAATCAACAATGCTTGCTACTTTGCCATGATAGATTTCGCCAACTTCAGGGTCCATCGCGATTGCTTTGATCATAGCCAGTGCGATCTCGCCTTTTTCAAGGGTAGGTGCAGCAATTTTGATATCGCCGTCATCATTGATATCCACTTTGCAGCCGGATTTTTCGCAGATGTCGCGGATCACTTTACCGCCAGAACCGATGACTTCGCGGATCTTGTCTTTCTTGATCGACATGGTCAGCATTTTTGGAGCATTGCCGCTTACTTCGCCGCGTGCGCCAGTTAATGCTTTCGCCATTTCGCCGAGAATGTGGATACGGCCGTCTTTCGCTTGCGCGAGGGCGACTTTCATAATCTCTTCGGTGATGCCGTTGATTTTGATATCCATCTGTAAGCTGGTCACACCTTGTGATGTACCTGCCACTTTGAAATCCATATCGCCCAGGTGATCTTCATCGCCCATGATGTCTGAAAGAACGACGAACTTGTCGCCTTCTTTAATCAGACCCATCGCGATACCAGCCACTGGAGCTTCCATTGGAACGCCAGCATCCATCAGCGCGAGTGAGCTTCCGCACACGGTTGCCATAGAAGAAGAACCGTTCGATTCAGTGATTTCCGAAACCAAACGCAGCGTATATGGGAATGCTTCCTTGCTTGGCAGCAGCGGCTTCAGCGCGCGCCATGCCAATTTACCATGCCCGATTTCGCGACGGCCAGGAGCGCGCAGCGGGGTTGCTTCACCCACGGAGTATGGAGGGAAGTTATAATGCAACATGAAGTGCGAAGTATATTCGCCTTCAAGCGCATCGATGCGTTGCTCATCTTGACCAGAGCCAAGAGTTGCAACAACGAGCGCCTGTGTTTCACCACGGGTGAACAACGAAGAACCATGGGTACGTGGGAGAACGCCAACTTCCGCCAAAATTGGGCGAACGGTTTTCTCATCGCGACCATCAATCCGCATGCGCGAAGTGATGATGTCGCCACGCACGATTTTTTCTTCGAGGCCCGAAAGAACATCGCCGAGCTGCACTTTATCCACTTGTTTATCAGCGAATGCCGCTTTGACTTTTTCTTTCACCGCTTTGAGTTTTTCAACGCGGTTTTGTTTCACACGCTCTTTATATGCATCGCGGAAATCGTTAGCGACCAGTGCTTCCACTTCTTTCTGCAAACCAGAAAGATCAGGCAACTTCAATGTCCAACGTGCTTTGCCAGCTTCTTTTGCGAATTCTTCGATCAGTTTAATAACTGGTTGGAATTCAGCATGGCCGAACATAACGCCATCAAGCATCACTTCTTCCGAAAGCTGTTGCGCTTCGGATTCAACCATCAACACCGATGTTTTCGTACCAGCAACCACCAGGTCAAGTTTCGATTCAGGCAGAACTTGCAGGCTTGGGTTGATCACAAATTCACCATCAATCAAACCAACGCGCACTGCACCAATCGGGCCATCAAATGGAAGGCCAGAAATTGCGAGCGCTGCGGAAGTTCCGATCATCGCAACGATATCTGGATCATTCACCAGATCATGCGTAAGCACAGTGCAAATCACTTGGGTTTCATTGCGGAAACCTTCAGCAAACAGCGGACGAATAGGGCGATCGATCAGGCGGGAAGTCAGAATTTCTTTCTCGCTTGGGCGACCTTCACGTTTGAAGAAACCACCTGGAATTTTGCCAGCAGCAAATGCTTTTTCTTGGTAGTGAACGGTCAGCGGGAAGAAATCCACGCCTTCTTTCGGCGCTTTCGCACCAACTACAGCGACCAGCACCACAGTTTCACCATAAGTCACCATCACCGCACCATCAGCCTGACGTGCAACGCGACCGGTTTCCAATACCAATTTCTGACCGGCCCATTCCAGTTCTTTTCTTACAATATTAAACATGTTCTATTTTTCCTATAATGTTGATGCGCCGACCATTCGGCCACATCGCTTCTTGCTTACTATTTACGCAGTCCTAATTTTTTCACGATCGCTTCATAACGGTCTGCATCGGTCTTTTTCAAATAATCGAGCAGGCTGCGGCGACGACCAACCAGAATCAACAATCCACGACGTGAAGTGTGATCTTTCGCGTTGGTTTTAAAATGTTCGGTAAGGTTGCTGATGCGCTCAGAAAGCACAGCGATCTGCACTTCAGATGAACCAGTATCCGTTTTGCCACGGGCAAATTGTTTAATCAGTTTTTGTTTCTTATCAGCAGTAATCGACATCGTTTTCTCCTATAAATAATTAAATACGCGTTGAGGTTTGAAGATTTTTCCCGAAGCTTGCCCGAGCGCGATGAGTTCATCGCCAAGTCTGGCTTGCATCAGGGAATCCGGAATGGGGTCGCTAAATATTAGCGCCTTGCCGTTCCGAAGGTTTGCTGCTTCTTCTCCATTCACGTGCAGAACAGGGATGTCGTCTAGCACTGCATGTGCGGGTTTAAGAAGCCCCAAAAGTGCGCCTTCATTAGCAGATTCCTCAAGATTTTCCAGCGAAATCGCCTCCGCCAACGTAAATACCCCACTTTTCACCCGCCGCAACGCCGAAACATGCCCCACAGTGCCCAATTTCAGCGCAATATCGCGAGCCAGAGAGCGGATATAAGTGCCCTTTGAGCAAGTCACTGAGAAGGTAGCCTTTTCCACTCCGTCATCCCGTTGAAGAACGGGATCCACGCCCTTTCTTTCTGGGGCCTGCCGTGGATCCCGGCCTTCGCCGGGATGACAAATAAGGGAGTGGATAGTAATCTGCCGAGGCTCCATCTCCACCGCCTGCCCTGCCCGAGCCAGCGCATAAGCTCGCTTGCCGTTGACGTGGATTGCCGAATAAATGGGCGGAATTTGGGTTAGCCCGCCCCTAAACAGAGGCAAAACCGCCTCAATTTCGGCAAAAATGGGCCGTTTATCGCTGGTTTCGATAATGTTGCCCGTGCAATCTTCCGTATCCCGCGCCTCGCCGAAGCTTAGGGTAAATTCATAGGACTTGTCCTTATCCAGCCCATACCCCGCCGTCTTCGTCGCCTCCCCCAACGCCAGCGGCAACACCCCAGTCGCAAAGGGATCCAGCGTTCCAGCATGGCCGATTTTGGGGCGGTTTAATAGGCGCTTTACTTTGCCGACTACTTGGGCCGAACTCATCCCAGCCGGCTTATCAACGACTAACCAGCCGTGTAAATTCATGTGAGAAGCGACGGTGTGGGGGAGCTGGAAGAGGTATAAGTCAGCGTAATTGCGCCGAGGGCAATCAAAGCAGCGAGGACTACAGCGACTAGGATTAGGCGTTTGATGATCCCGATGGTTAGGCACTGTTAACAAACCTGTATTTTTATGATATAGGTTATGGCGAAAGGGAGATTTTTGCCATGAACAAGCGCTTATATCCTGTGTCTCGCGAGGTTTTCGATCTTGAAATTCGTCCGATTATTGAGGCGGTGAC
>CAIJLX010000064.1 GCA_903821695.1 uncultured Alphaproteobacteria bacterium
CGAAGACGCATTGAAAATATGTTCCAGAAAATCAAGGAAAATAGACGGCTTGCACTGAGGGTCGACAAACTCGATTCCACTTTCATGGCATTCCTTGCCCTTGCCTTTATCAAACTTGAGGTTTGTTAACAGTGCCTACAATACCTTGCACATGAATGTAAAATTCACATACCGCACACAAAAGAAG
Source organism: uncultured Alphaproteobacteria bacterium (assembly GCA_903821695.1). Lineage (GTDB taxonomy): Bacteria > Pseudomonadota > Alphaproteobacteria > Rickettsiales > CAIJLX01 > CAIJLX01. The sequence continues at coordinate 188 of CAIJLX010000064.1, forward strand.
GCATTGATTTATGGGCGTATGCTGCGCTTCAACCTTTTGAATCTTTTCAGGAAAAATTTATGCGGGGTGATTACCATGACCCAGATAGAAAAGATCAGGATGTAAAAAAATATATTAAAATTTCTAGTGGCTTAAAAAAATTATTAGACCAGGCACAGCAAGCGAGGGATAGCAACTCACCGGGCTAACGTTCCCGATTTTGAATAAAGTCTATCAGGCCGTGTAGGTGAATAACCTCACGGCCTTTTAGTTTTAGCAGAGCATTTTTGGCCAAATTAGCCTGCTCGATAATTAATGCTTTCGCACCATCCATTCCTAGCAAACTAATCGTGGTCGCTTTGCCGGCGGCGTCATCTTTGCGGGTGGCTTTGCCTAGTTTGCTGGGGTCGCCTTCGGCATCCAACAGATCGTCGGTAAGTTGGAAGAGTAGGCCGAGGGCGGAGGTATATTCTTTGAGGGCGGCTTTTTCGGTTTCTGAAGCATTGCCCAACATTGCGCCGGCTTGGGTGCAGAAATGGAAGAGCGCTCCGGTTTTTAGCGATTGCAGGATGAAGATTTCTTCGAGCTTAAGTGTTTTATTTTCGGCGGCTAAATCGATCATTTGCCCGCCGACCATTCCGGCCCAGCCTGCGGCATCGGCGAGCGGTTTGCTAAGTTGCGGTGCGTGTTCACCCAGGATGGAGAAGGCAAGGGTGAGCAATGCATCACCGGCCAATATTGCGGTGGCTTCGTCATATTTTTTATGGAGTGTGGGCTGGCCACGGCGTTCATCATCATCATCCATCGCCGGTAAATCATCATGGATGAGGGAATAGACATGCACACATTCAATGGCGGCGGCGGCGGCTAATGCTTGAGGTGTGGGAGCATTAAAGATACTGGCAGTTTCTATCAATAGATAAGGGCGCAGGCGCTTGCCGGGGGCGAGGGCGGAATAGCGAATGGCTTCGCAGAGTTGGTTGGGATCTTGGGGCAGGAATTTCGGGAATTGTTGTTCGAAGCCTTGAACAACCGGCTTGAAATTATTCACGCACTACCAGAACAGAAACATCGGAATGACGAACCACGCGAGCCGCGTTTGGACCCAAGAGGTAGTCTTTAAGTTCTGGGCGGTTGGCGGACATAATGATCAAATCCGCTTTTACTTTTTTCGACTTCTCGATGATAGCTTCATACACCGTGCCTTGAACAACACAGATTTCCGTTTTGATGCCGGTCATGTGTTTGGTGACGATATCTTGCAGTTTCTTTTCAGTGTCTTTGACAATTTTTTTGACCATCCCTGAATCAAACAAATGGCTCGCGAAGCTCATGCCGTAATCAGGCAGAACAGTAAGCAGAATCACTTTTGCTTTATACGCTTTTGCTTGTGAAACGAGAACAGGGATAGAAGCGTCGCCAGCATTGGCTTCAGAGACATCAATAGGGAAAAGAATCGTCTTAAACATTATTGGATCCACCCGCGTTGTTTGTAATATTTGGTAGCACCATCATGCAGCGGCGCGGTGTTGCCTTCTTTGATCATGGTTTGTGGGTCAAGGTTGGCGAACACAGGGTGCAGGGTTTTGAAGTTATCAAAGTTATCAAACACTGCTTTCACCACTTCAAAAATTGCATCAGGTGATACATCGGAAGAGGTTACGAACGTTGCTTTCACACCAAAGGTTTTGATGTCGGTTGGGTTGCCCGCATACATGCCACCCGGAATGGTTGCATAAGCGTAATAAGGATTTTCTTTTACCAGCGTGTCAACCATCGGGCCAGTGACAGGGATAATTTGGGTATCGCACGTGGTGGTTACTTCTTGTACTGCACCATTTGGGTGACCAGCTGCGTAAATCATTACGTCGATTTTATTATCGCAGAGGGCTTGTGCTTGTTCGGATGCCTTGAGTTCGGAAGCGAGTTTGAAAGTGTCTTTTTTCCAACCCATTTTTTCCATGATTACATCCATCGTCGCGCGCATGCCCGAACCTGGGTTACCGATGTTTACGCGCTTACCTACGATGTCTTCGAATTTAGTGATGTTGGCATCTTTACGAGCCAATACGGTGAATGGTTCGCTGTGCAGCGAGAACATGGCACGCAATTTTGTGTCTGGGCCAACGGAGCTAAAAATGCCGCTGCCTTTGACTGCGTGGAACTGCCAGTCAGACTGCGCCACCGCGATATCAAGTTCGCCGGAGCGAACTGCATTTAAGTTATAAACAGAACCACCAGTGGATTCTACGGAGCAGCGGATGCCGTGTTCTTTGCGGCCACGATTGACCAAACGGCAGATTGCGCCGCCAGCTGGATAATAAACCCCGGTTACTCCGCCCGTGCCGATGGTGATGAATTTGTCAGAAGCAGGGGAAGGTGTTGGCGAGAACAGAAATGCAGCAACAATTGCCGCCGAACAAATGCCAAACAAGGATTTCATGATGTTAGCTCCTATAGAGACTGAGATGGGACAAAAAATCGGTGAGGGAATATAGCAATTGCCCTAGATGAGTGCAACTGAATTTATATTAGATCGCCATTGGGTTTCCGATTGAGCTGGTCCAGAAATTTTCCAGCTGTTTCAGTTGTTTGGTAACGGCTTGCATATCGCTATCACCAAGGCCCAGACCGTTCAATTGTTCACAATTTTTCTGATAGAGCGCATCGATTTTTTCGATAAGGCTCAGGCCTTTTTGCCCGAGTTTAATTTTGAACGAACGTTTATCGTGCGAGGAACGCTCTTGTATAAGATATTCGTTTTCCACGAGTTTCTTGATGTTATAGGACACGTTTGAGCCCAGATAATAACCACGCACAGTCAATTCACCGATAGTCAGGTTTTCGGTGCCGATGTTATATAGAATCAGGGTTTGAACGTTGTTAATATCCTCAATTTTGAGGCGGTCTAATTCTGCTTTGATTACGTCCAAAAAGCGGCGGTGTAAGCGCTCAATGAGCAGGATGAGGTTAAGATAAGTCTGTTTCATAAAAGCTCCTTCGTGGTAATCTAAAGATGAATATGTTAAATAAGACGCTCACTAAACTATGGTAGGTTCACATGAAATACAACGTTCTTTTGCTGCTAACCGCTTTTTTTATAAACATAAACTCGGCTCAAGCAGAGATGCTGCCACCCGCGCCACCGCGCATGATATCGGTAACTGGTGAGGCGAGGGAGGAAATCGTACCAGATCAAGCCATTCTCTCCGGCCAGTTGGTGAGCAAGGCAAAACAGCTTTCGGTAGCGAAGACAGAAAATGATAAATTGGTGAAGCAGGTGCTGGCGGTCGCGAAGGAATTTGATCTGCCGAAGGATAAGATTTCGGCCTCTAATGTTTATATTACCCCCGACCTAATATGGGACCAAGCCACTCAGAAGCAGAATAAGATAGGCTATATTGTGTCGCGTAATTTGACACTAACCATGGATAATATGGCGATTCATGAGAAGGTGCTTTCGGCATTGCTGGAAGGCGGTATTGACCAGATTAATGGCGTGAATTTTATCATCGCGGAACCAGAAGCGCATGCCGATAAACTGCGGGTAAAAGCATTGCAAAATGCGCGTGCGAGGGCGCAGATGTTGGCAGAAGCGGCTGGCGCGACCTTGGGTAAGGTTATCTTCATTTCGAATAGCTCGGCAATGGCTCAACCACCAATGCCGGTAATGGGCCGCGCGATGGCGATGATGAAGCAAGATAGCGCCGGTGCCCCAAGTTTGCCGGGAATGGTGAATTTAGAAGAGAGCGTTTCGGTAACCTACGAACTGCAATAAACCATATATGTCATGCCGGCGAAGGCCGGTATCCACGGTAGGCCACATTAAGGAAGATCGTAGATCCCGGCCTTCGCCGGGATAGCGGGAAGCGAATTATTTATCCGTACCATCCAGCTTCATCATGGAATCATCCTTGATGGAGTGGTTTTCGAGGAACAATTTTTCTGGCGCGGTCTGCAAATGCTTCGGCAATACGGCGCGTTTTAGCAGCATGATGCTGATGCGGCGGTTGGTCGGATCATCTGGATTTTCAGGCACTAACGGTTCTCGGTCGGCTTTACCAGTGGTCCAAGCCACGCGCTCTTTCGGGAAGGTGCTTTCAACCATGAAGCGGCGGGTTACGTTGGCCCTGTCACCAGAAATTTCGAAGTTGGTATAGCCAGGATTGCCGCCACCTTTAGAATCAGTGTGTCCGGTCACAGAAATATAGTTCGGTACAGATTTGAGGAAGGCAGAAAGGCCCTTCAAAATCTTTTTCATGTGCTCTTCCATCACCGCGCCGCCTTCTTTAAACATGGGGCGTTTGGCAGAATCGATAATCTGGATGCGCAAGCCTTCTGGCGTAATATCAATTTTAATCTGATCCTTATAATCACGCAGATCAGCGGAGTTGGAGAGGTTTTCTTTAATCTGATCTTGCACCTTAATCAGCTTCTGTTCTTCATCTTCCTGGTCTTCTACCTGTTCGTCTTCTTCAACTTTTACCATTGGGCCAGATTTAGACGCACCGAAAATAACCGAGGGCGGTGGAGAAGATTTTTCTTTGGCGTTATCTTTATCATCATTCGAATCCGAGCCGCCCGCAAAGCCGATGCCTTTTGCATCACGTATGCCCACCGTTGGCTGGAAATAATCTGAGAGAGCTTGCAGTTTTTCTTGTGGGGTAGAGGAAAGCAACCACAGCAAAAGAAAGAAGGCCATCATCGCAGTTACGAAGTCGGCGTATGCAACCTTCCAAGCCCCGCCATGGTGGCCGTGGCCGCCCTTCTTAATCTTTTTGATGATTATCGGGGCTTTCTTCTTATCATCCTTTTCGTCTTTTTTCGGATCAGCCATAAGCGGCGCTTATTCCAGCACGACTTTTTGAACGGCCTCTTCCAATTCTTTGAAAGTAGGCATCGCATGATGCGGAATTTGTTTGCGGGCAAATTCAACCGAAACCTGCGGTGCAAGACCTTGTACATGCGCCAAAATTCCAACCTTCATGGCGTTAAAATAGCAGCCTTCTTCATCATAGAATTTGCCGATAAACTGGCCGATAGGGCCGATAAAGCCATAAGAAAGCAATACACCCAAGAAGGTTCCAACCAACGCCGCACCAATCAGGTGACCCAATACTTCCGGCGGCTCACTAATCGAGCCCATGGTGTGAATTACGCCTAGTACCGCAGCCACAATCCCCAATGCTGGCATACCATCACCCATATTCACGACCGCCATCGCCGCTTCATGCCCGGCTTTATGGTGTATTTCCAATTCCGCATTCATCATATCTTCCAGCTGATAGTGGTTTTCGACACCCATCGTCAGCATACGGATATAGTCGCAGAAGAACACTTCCGCATGGTGGTTATGCTGGAACATTGGGTATTTCTTAAAAATGCCGCTTTCATGGGGGGTTTCGATGTGTGATTCGAGCTCTAACATACCCTTGCTACGTGCAACTTTGAAGATGTGATACATCATGCAAAGCAGTTCGAGATAAGCATCTTTCTTAAACGGCGTGCCCTTAAACTGGGTTTTTAAACCCTTCGCCGCACCCTTTAGAATATTCGCCGGGTTGGCAATGAACATGGAGCCAAATGCCGCACCCACAATAATGACTACTTCCGAGGGCTGCCACAACACTCCCAAATGGCCGCCATGTACAGCATATGCGCCAAATACGCACAACGGGATGAATATCAAAGAGATTATAAAGCGCATGGCAACCTACTGTTTATTCGTCCTTTTATGCCATAGAAGCATTTGTAATACAATGGCTAGTTTAGAGAGGGGCATTGTCATTAAATGGTAACAATTTAGTGTTAGCATCCAAGAATGGAAAACCAAGGACTAGGATTGCCTTTATTGGAAGCAATAAAAAGTGTTTCCATGTCGCATGTAACGGATAGTGGTCCAAGGGCACGAGGTTATCTGACAAAATATTTATATGGCACACCGGATGGGAAGCATGGTTTGCCAGATGGAAAGCGTGACATAATCGGTGAATTTGCTCAGATACTGAAGGGACGATTTGGTTTTGAATATTTTGAATCGATGGAAGATAAAAAAGGTGGAACAAGTTTTTTGCTAAGGGTTCTGGATGAGTCCGGCCCCGAAGTTTTTGTTCGCTTTTCAGTAAAAGAAGGTGCCAATGACATTGGTCGCTTGCTCCATGAAGATATTTATCAGCCTTTTTTCTCGCGGCAGATAATTGTTGATAACCAGATTTATATGATGGAGTTAATGACTGTTGCTCCATCCAGAATTATGGATGACCACAATGAGAAGGTCAGGGAAACAATAAATCGCTTAAAATAGGCTGGCATTCGATATGCTGATCCGCATGTAAGAGAGAATAATTTTTGCGCAAATCAAACTGGAGATAAAGCAGTCGTTTTGGATGGCGGCGCTCCGGAAATAGAGAACGCAAAACTTTATACTCAGTACTTAGAGCGAAATGGCCATTTGTGCGAAATGATTGGAAATTTTGAGAGTTTTGCGCACCTACGAGAATATTTACCAGACGCTAGCCACGCTGACCGCGATCTCGTAACAAATGATCGGCCAATACCAGCGCCATCATTGCTTCGCCGACTGGAACAGCGCGAATTCCAACACACGGGTCATGGCGGCCCTTTGTAATGATGCTGGTGTTGTTGCCTTTGGCGTCGATGGTTTCGACGGGGGTTAAAATAGAGCTAGTAGGTTTTACGGCGAAGCGGGCGATGATGGGTTGGCCGCTGGAGATGCCGCCCAATATGCCGCCGGCGTGGTTGCTTAAAAATTCGGGGCCTTTTTTGCCTTTGCGCATGCGGTCGGCGTTTTCTGGGCCTTCGAGGGCGGCCGCATCGAAACCTGCGCCGATTTCTACGGCTTTGACGGCGTTGATGCTCATCATGGCGCTTGCGATATCGGCATCTAATTTGCCATAAATCGGTGCGCCTAAACCAGCCGGCACGCCTTCGGCCACCACTTCAATAATTGCACCGACGGAGGAGCCTTTTTTACGGATGCCATCTAAATAGCCTTCCATTTCGGCGGCGGCTTTTTTATCCGGGCACCAAAATGGGTTTTTGTCGATTTGTTTCCAATCCCATTTATCGTGGTCGATTTTAACGCTGCCCATCTGCACCAATGCGCCGCGAATGGTGACGCCTTTTAGCACTTTACGGGCAATCGCTCCTGCTGCTACACGCATCGCGGTTTCACGCGCAGAACTGCGCCCGCCGCCGCGGTAATCGCGGATTCCGTATTTTTCCATGTAGGTATAATCGGCATGACCAGGGCGGAATTTACTCGCAATCTCGCCATAATCTTTGCTGCGCTGATCTTCATTTTCGATCATCAAGCTAATCGGTGTGCCAGTTGTTTTGCCTTCAAACACGCCGGAGAGAATTTTGACGGTATCCGATTCCTGGCGTTGAGTAGTGAACTTGTTTTGGCCAGGTTTGCGCTTGTTTAAATACGGTTGGATATCGGCTTCCGATAAACTGATTAACGGCGGACAACCATCCACAACACAGCCAATCGCTGGCCCGTGGCTTTCGCCCCAGGTTGTAAAACGGAATAAATGACCGAAGGTATTGTGGCTCATAAGTTATCACCATATACTGCTTATACCATTCTTCAAACTGTTCTTTAGAAAAGGCATTCACGGTATAATTGAAAAAATGTCGTCTAAAATTCCCAAGCAAAAATCTTTAAAACTCTTCTTATTCCCGCTCGTCAGCGTGTATATTCCGTAAGAGATAAGAAGAAGCAACCCGACTATAGCAATAAAAATTACTGCAAAAGACAGGATAAGAGTCCAACTCATATTTCTTACACTAAAGCAATATCCGGTGCGTCTATTGCTTTCATGCCGACGACGTGATAGCCGGAATCGACGTGGAGGTTTTCGCCGGTTGTTCCCGAACCTAGATCGCTCAGCAAATAAACGCCTGCGCCGCCGACATCAGCCAGGGTCGTGTTGCGTTTAAGGGGCGAGTTGAATTCGTTCCATTTGAGGATGTAGCGGAAATCGCCGATGCCGCTGGCTGCCAGGGTTTTGACCGGGCCAGCGGAGATGGCGTTCACGCGGATATTTTGGCCGCCAAGATCGACTGCCAAATATTTCACGCTCGCTTCGAGGGCGGCTTTGGCAACGCCCATTACGTTATAATGTGGCATTACTTTTTCAGCACCGTAATAGGTGAGGGTGACCATGCTGCCGCCGTTTTTCATCAACGGAGCCGCGCGTTTGGCGAGCGCGGTGAAGGAATAGCACGAGATGTTCATGGTGAGCAGGAAGTTTTCGAGCGAGGTATCCACATATTTACCGCGTAATTCTTCCTTCTGCGAAAAGCCGATCGCGTGGACGAAGAAATCAAGCCCGCCCCATTCGCGTTCGATAGTGGCAAAAAGATGATCCATACTTTGGGTATCTGTCACATCACACGGGCGGACGAGTTTAGAGCCGATAGAATCGGCCAGCGGAATTACGCGTTTCATCAATGCTTCGCCTTGATAGGTAAATGCGAGTTCTGCGCCTTGCTTGTGGCAAGCTTCAGCAATGCCCCATGCGAGCGACTTTTCGTTTGCCACGCCCATAATCAGGCCGCGCTTTCCTTGCATTATTCCGGTCATAGTTTCCTCTAATATAAAATAAAAACAGCGCGGCTCTTATACCGCGCTGTTTTCGAATCTGCAACCCTTTGGGTTACTATTATTACTGAGCAATCTGCCAGCTGCCGTCTGATTGGCGGCAGGCTTTGCCGAAGGCTTGTTGGCTTTTGCCACCGATGCTGATGGTTTGGGTATATTCGCGGCAGACCGTGCCATCATTTTCATTGATGGTGCGAGTTGGGGTGATGCTGCCGGAGTTGCCTGAATCAGGGTTAGACCAGGTTGCAGTGGTGCCGACACGGGCAGTTTCAAGCGCGCGCTGGCTGGTATTATTATAATAAGCCATATCCGCTTTATCTAAGCTTGAGCCAATTTCATGGCCAGCAAATGCGCCGAGCAATGCACCACCTGCTACTGCAGCAAGTTTGCCGCTGCCTTTACCAAATTGTGCGCCACCCAGTGCGCCCAGTGCGCCGCCGCCCAATGTGCCCATATCGGATTTATTGATGCCGCCGCCCCCCATAACGCCGCGTGTGTTGTCGCCATTTTGTGCGCAAGCCGAAAGCAAAATTAATGAGATAACAGAAGCTGTGAGAAATTTATTTACCATGGTGTTTCCTTTCAAAGATGATACCTAATACTTATACGCAAAGCCTTAACCAAGTCTTCGTAAAAAGCCAGTATGATTTTGGAAAATTAGATTTTTTTGCTTGCGCTTCGGGCTTTTAGTGCCGGTAAATCAAGTGTTTCAGCAAGGCCGGTGAGGGCGCTGCTTAACTGGTGGTTAGGCACTGTTAACAAACCTGTATTTTTATGATATAGGTTATGGCGAAAGGGAGATTTTTGCCATGAACAAGCGCTTATATCCTGTGTCTCGCGAGGTTTTCGATCTTGAAATTCGTCCGATTATTGAGGCGGTGAC
>CAIJLX010000065.1 GCA_903821695.1 uncultured Alphaproteobacteria bacterium
GTCACCGCCTCAATAATCGGACGAATTTCAAGATCGAAAACCTCGCGAGACACAGGATATAAGCGCTTGTTCATGGCAAAAATCTCCCTTTCGCCATAACCTATATCATAAAAATACAGGTTTGTTAACAGTGCCTAAAGCCCCAACCAAGGCAGCAGCAGAAGAAAATTCTAACCTGCCAGAAAAAACGGCACAATATTCTAAGCAAGCAAAGATCATGGCATTGCTACAACGCCCAGATGGTGCCACGATTGATGAAATGGCCAAGGCTACTGGCTGGCAGCGGCATAGTGTCCACGGAATGATGTCTGGCGCGTTGAAGAAGCGACTCGGCCTATCTATTACCTCCGATGTGCAGGATCGCGGACGAGTGTATCGCATTACAAGTGGTGTGAGCCGTTCATGAGGAAGAATTGTGATTTTGGAGGGCTGGCCAGCTTGCTGGCTAGCCTTCCTGGCATGAGGCGGGAAGAGCTTTTGGAGCAGTGGTACGCTCTCTATGATGGTGATCCCCCATTCAAAATTAGCCAGCAGCTCCTTATCCAAGCTATTGCTTATCGTATGCAAGAGCATGCATTAGGTGGACTCAAACCATCCACGCGCCGCTTCTTGGCAAAAGCTGCAGAAGAAATCCACGCCAATCAAAAAATAACTACGCCGCCTGCAACCATAAAATCTGGCACCCGCTTGATCAGGGAATGGCGTGGGAAGATTCATGAGGTCATGATCGTTGAGGAGGGAGTTTTGTTTCAGGGCAGACAATACCGATCTTTATCGGAAGTGGCACGTCTTATCACTGGTGTAAAGTGGTCTGGCCCGCTGTTTTTTGGATTGAAGGTCGCTGATAAAGCAAGGGCAGCATGACCGTTATCAAACCACCGCTCAAACGCTGCGCTATCTACACTCGCAAATCCTCTGAGGAGGGGTTGGAACAGGAATTTAATTCTCTGCATGCACAGCGCGAGGCCTGTGAGTCACTGATTAAAAGCCAGAAACATGAGGGATGGCAATTGGTAAAAACCGCCTATGACGATGGCGGCATCTCGGGCGGCACTATGGAACGTCCGGCACTGCAGCAGCTATTGACCGATATCCGGGAACATAAAATCGATGTCATTGTAGTCTACAAAGTCGATCGTCTGACCCGATCACTGGCAGACTTTGCCAAAATGGTGGAATTGTTCGACTCCCATAATGTCTCTTTCGTGTCGGTTACCCAGCAGTTCAATACCACCAGTTCCATGGGACGACTGACGCTTAATGTGCTGCTATCATTTGCTCAGTTTGAGCGCGAAGTAACGGGTGAGCGGATCCGTGATAAAATTGCAGCATCGAAAAAGAAGGGAATGTGGATGGGTGGCTTTGTGCCATTAGGCTATGATGTAGTGGAAAAGAAACTAATTATTAACCAACAGGAGACAGAAACCATCCGCCACATATTTACTCGTTATTTAGAACTTGGATCAGTACGTCTGCTACAGGCAGAAATTGCAGAGCGAGGCATCCGCTCAAAAAACAGGGAAAAGAGCAAAAAATTTGGGAAAAACATCCTTTCGCGTGGCACGCTATATAATCTGCTGTCAAACCCTGTTTATATCGGCCAAATCCGGCATAAGAACATCTGCCATCCAGGACAGCATCAAGCCATTATTGATCAAGTGTTATGGGAGCAAGTTCAGCAACAACTGAATAACAATACCGTAAAACTGAATGCCAACAGGCAAACAGATGTCAGCTTACTCATAGGCAAACTATTTGACGAATTCGGAGAAGGTCTAACACCCAGCCATGCCATGAAGCAAGGCAAGCGCTATCGATATTATATATCAAAACATCTCACCACAGGATCGGCTAACAAAGATAGGCCAGGTTGGCGATTGCCAGCACAAGAAATAGAAAGGATTATTGTACAATCCATCCGACAGATTTTTGATGATCATCACGCCATCACGACTACGTTGCGTGAAGCAAGCATTGCTACACAATATCTACCAGCAGCACTGAATGCGATAGGCCAGATGAATAAAAATCTAGAAATAGGCAAAGAGAATACAGATTTACTACCCGCAATTATCGAGCGTGTGAATCTACAACAGGATGGATTGGATATCACACTATCTCTGACATCATTGATGCCGAAAGAAATAAAAATACTGGAACCCATTACCGTCACCAAAAACATTCCCATGCAGATAAAGCGCCGAGGGATAGAGATGCGGATGGTGATTGGAAATGGAACATCAAAAATTGACCCGACACTGATCAAGGCCATTGTCCGCGCGCATGCATGGTACGATGATCTAATCTCCGGACGGGAGCGATCTATCGCTGCCATTGCAGTGCGTGAAAACAGCAACAAAAGTTATATCAGTTCCGTGATGAAGCTTACCTTCCTAGCCCCTGATATTATCGAGGCCATTATCTCTGGACACCAACCTGACGATCTTACCGCTGACAAGCTAATTAAGCAGAATAATCTGCCTCTGGTTTGGACGGAACAAAAGCGCGTGTTAAGCTTCCATTAAATCCCCAAAGTCCACCGCCCGAAATAGCGAACGGAGAGAATACCGCATAATATCGCTGTTTTGACTTTATGGCAGCTCTCTCCAGTGCCGTTTCCAAAAATTACTGCCGGAACTGCGCGGCTCAGCGGGCATATCTCTCGTTTGTGGCTACAGGACCGAAATCCTGGCGGCAGAAGTACGATTCGAACTTCCGATGTTCTTTTCCAAAGTCCACCGTGGGAAATAGCGAACGGAGAGAAATCCCTATATTTCCTACAATTTCCTGGATGAGTCGTTTTCTCCGGTGCACTTTGCAAAAAATAAGGCCGGAACTGCGCGCCTCAGCGGGCATATCTCCAATTTTCCCTTATATATCAATATCTTGGCGGATGAGGTGAGATTCGAACTCACGGTACCCTTGCGAGTACGGCAGTTTTCAAGACTGCTGCCTTAAACCACTCGGCCACTCATCCGCATTTCTTAAAACTAGGGCTCTCCAGTAACAAATACCGCCCGCTTACGCAACCTGTTCCGGCGTAGATCACACAACCTATTAAAAATAAAGTAGATTTTCGGCTTTTGGAGGAGTATTCTCTTCGCAGTGCAACATAGGAGCAACTTATGCCTAAACCCGCAGAAAAAACCGTAGAAAAGCTCGATTTGAAGGGCAAAAAGAACATCAAAATGATGGTTTGCGACGAAGAAGATAAATGCGTCGTGATGCCCGTTATCCGTGCCTCGGAAGGGCCGGATGTGCTGGATGTAACTAAATTATACGGTGATACCGGCGTATTTACTTACGATCCGGGCTTTATGTCGACCGCTTCCTGCGAATCTAAAATCACCTATATCGATGGCGATAAGGGCATTTTGCGCCACCGCGGTTATGATATTCAAGACCTAGCTAAAAAGAGCGACTATTTGGAAGTATCCTATCTTTTGCTCAATGGCGAACTGCCGGATAAAAAGCAAAAAGCTGACTTCGTAAACAACGTCACCCGCCACACCATGGTGCATGAGCAGCTTTCGTTCCTTTATCGCGGTTTCCCGCGTCGTTCACACCCAATGGCGATTATGTGCGGTGCTGCGGCTTCGCTTTCCGCGTTCTATCATGATGGTTTGGATTCCAGAGATCCGGCGAGCCGTGAGCTTTCCATCCACCGCATGATCGCGAAAATGCCTACGCTTTCGGCGATGGCGTATAAATATTCGATCGGTCAGCCTTTCGTTTATCCACGAAACGATCTCTCCTTCGCTGCGAACTTCCTCCATATGATGTTTGCGGTGCCAGCTGAAGAATATAAAGTCAGCCCAACGCTCGCAAAAGCTATGGATATGATTTTCATCCTCCATGCCGATCACGAGCAAAACGCGTCGACTTCGACCGTGCGTTTGGCGGCTTCTTCTGGCGCGAATCCATTTGCATGCATCGGCGCGGGCATTGCCTCGCTCTGGGGTGCGGCACATGGTGGCGCGAACGAAGCGGTGCTCAAAATGCTGCAAGAAATCGGCGATGTGAAAAACATCCCAGATTTCATCAGTCGCGTGAAAGATAAATCTGCCGGAGACCGCCTTATGGGCTTCGGTCACCGCGTATACAAAAACTATGATCCACGCGCAGCAGTGCTTAAATCCGCCTGCGATGATGTACTTGCAGAGTTGGGTGCCGAAAATGATCCGTTGCTGAAAATCGCGAAAGAATTGGAGCGGATTGCGTTGCAGGATGAGTATTTCGTCCAACGCAAACTCTTCCCAAACGTGGATTTCTATTCCGGTATTATTTACAAAGCGATGGGCATCCCAACGCAAATGTATACCGTACTCTTCGCCCTCGCCCGCACCGCAGGCTGGGTCGCGCAGTGGAAAGAAATGATCGAGGATCCAACCTCAAAAATCGGCCGTCCACGTCAGCTTTACACCGGCTATACACAGCGCGATTTCGTACCGATTGAAACGCGATAATCAAGCGATAGAGTTAGGGCACGAAAAGAAGTTATGTTTTTGTTTATATATATAATACCTGTCTTTATCGTCATTATCGGCCTGTCGTTAACTGCTGTTATATGGAAGAGCCGGGTATTTATAGGAATTCTTGTACTGGGATACCTAATGCTACTGCTTGGTATAGCTGTACAGCCTCATGCTGATGCTCAGGGACCTTCTTTTGCGGATTTCTTCGTCAGCCTTTTGCTGAGTGACCCGATGCAGATTTTATTCCTGTTTCTCTTTGCTATTGGTGCACCTGTGATAGCTGCTGGTGCTTTATGGAATCGTATAAAACTATATAAATCATTAAAGCCCGCTATACATCTAAAAGCCAAAAGTATTGGATTAATAGTGGTATTTTTCGTGATGAGTGTACTATGCCTTCTTTATGTCTTTTATATAAAGTCTCAGTGGTCGTGGAGTTACACCAATTTCGGTTGAAGGAGAGACTAGTGGTTAACGCTTAACCACCTTGGCCAACAGATTGGCAACATTCTCAATATTCGAAGCACTTTCGCCTTCGACCATCACCCGAATCAAAGGCTCTGTGCCCGATTTACGCACCAGAATACGGCCTTTGTCTTTAAGCAATGCTTCCTGCTGCTGAATCGCTTTTTTGAGGCTGGCAGAGGCCATGATTTTGGTCATCTCTGCCTGGTTTTTGAGCGGGATGTTTTTAAGAATTTGCGGCATTGGCTTAAACAGATTCAAACATTGGCTGGCTTTTTTGCCACCTTGTACCAAGGATGCTAATACTTGCAGTGCCGCCACCAACCCATCGCCCGTCGTCGCGAAATCGCTAAAAATAATATGGCCGGATTGCTCGCCGCCCACATTGCACTGGTGTTTCTGCATGCCTTCAATCACATAGCGGTCACCCACATTTGAGCGGTGCAGTTTTAACTTATTTTTCGCCAGATATTGCTCCAACCCCATATTGGACATGGTCGTTGCCACTATCGCATCACCCTGCAACAGACCGCGCTTTTTCCATTCAGTGGCAATCAGCGCCAGCAACTGGTCGCCATCCACCAATCGCCCTTTTTCATCGCACACGATCAGCCGATCCGCATCGCCATCGAGCGCAATACCGATATCCGCACCGTGTTTGATTACTTTCTTCTGCAAATATTCAGGATGGGTAGAGCCACGTTTATCATTAATGTTAAAACCATTCGGCTCCACACCAACCGCTATCACTTCCGCGCCCAATTCCCACAAAATCGTTGGGCCTAATTTATAGGCCGCACCATTCGCGCAATCGAGCACAATTTTTAAACCAGCGAGCGTTAGCCCTTTCGGGAATGTGTTTTTAACAAACTCGACATAACGCCCCGCCGCATCATCAATTCGTTTCACACGACCGAGCTTATCGGAAGGCGCTTTCGCCTTGGTCAAATCACCCTTCAGTCGCTTTTCAATGGCTTCTTCAACCGCATCGGAAAGCTTACGCCCTTCCGGATCAAATAATTTAATGCCGTTATCGTGATATGGGTTATGCGAAGCCGAAAGCATCACCCCCAAATCTGCACGCAGCGAACGCGTGAGCATGGCTACAGCTGGTGTTGGCACTGGGCCAAGCAAATACACATCCATTCCAACAGAAGCAAACCCAGCGGTCAATGCTGGCTCCAACAAATAGCCAGAAAGCCGTGTATCTTTCCCGATCACCACGCGATGACGGCGTTTTCCTTTTTGGAAATGGGCGCCCGCAGCCATGCCAACACGCATCGCGGTTTCGGCATCCATCGGCGCTGCATTTGCTAAACCGCGGATGCCATCCGTACCGAAATAAGAACGTTTCATCTAGGCTCCCAGCGGGGCTGGAGTGCCTTCATTACTTGGCGTTTTTTTGCCACCACGTGGAAGCGCGGTGCTGCGTGTTTTATCGCCCGAACCATCCTCATCCGCGCGGATGATTGGTTTGCCATCCAGCAAATCACGAATATCATCACCGGAAAGCGTCTCATGTTCGAGCAGGCCTTTGGCGAGCTTATGCAATTCCTCTAAATGCTCGGTCAAAATAGTGCGCGCACCTTCATATCCATCGGTCACAATGCGTTTTACTTCCGCATCAATCATGTTCGACGTATCTGCCGAAGCCGCATTTTGCCGAATCGAATGGCCGATAAACACTTCTTCCTGATCATTACCATGGAACAACGGCCCGATTTTATCGCTCATCCCCCACGCCACAACCATGTTGCGCGCAAGTTTGGTCGCATATTGAATGTCGGATGAAGCACCGCTGGTCACTTTTTCCGTACCAAAAATAATCTCTTCCGCGACACGACCACCCATCGCAACTGCGAGATCGGCCTTCATTTTCGCCCGGCTCATCGATAGACGATCCGCTTCCGGCAGACGCATCACCATACCAAGCGCGCGTCCGCGTGGGATAATGGTCGCTTTATGAATTGGATCGGAGGCTGGCGAATGCAGCGCCACAATCGCGTGGCCCGCTTCGTGATAAGCCGTCAGTTTTTTCTCTTCGTCGCTCATCACCATCGATTTGCGCTCCGCGCCCATCATCACTTTATCTTTGGCTTGTTCGAGATCGCTCATCGTCACCATTTTCTTGTTCTTACGCGCCGCGAGCAATGCTGCTTCGTTCACTAAATTCGCCAAATCTGCGCCTGAAAAACCAGGTGTGCCACGCGCAATCACTTTCGCATCCACATCCGGCGCAAGCGGCACTTTTTTCATATGCACTTTGAGCACTTTTTCGCGGCCCAAAATATCCGGCGTTGGTACCACTACCTGGCGGTCAAAACGACCCGGACGCAGCAATGCAGGATCCAACACATCCGGTCTGTTCGTCGCTGCGATGATGATCACGCCTTCATTGGATTCAAAACCATCCATCTCCACGAGCATCTGGTTCAGCGTCTGCTCGCGCTCATCATTACCGCCACCGAGACCTGCACCACGATGGCGACCAACCGCATCAATCTCATCGATAAAGATGATGCATGGCGCGTTTTTCTTGCCTTGCTCGAACATATCGCGCACGCGGCTCGCGCCGACGCCCACGAACATTTCCACGAAATCGGAACCGGAAATGGAAAAGAACGGCACGCCCGCCTCACCCGCAATCGCACGCGCCAGAAGGGTTTTACCAGTTCCTGGCGAACCAATTAGCAAACAGCCTTTTGGAATTTTGCCGCCTAGACGTTGGAATTTGTGGGGGTCTTTTAAGAAGGCAACAATTTCTTCTAATTCTTCTTTGGCTTCATCGATGCCTGCGACATCATCAAACGTAATTTTCGCTTTATTTTCGTTGAGCAATCGAGCGCGAGATTTGCCGAAGCCCATCGCCCCACCTTTACCGCCGCCTTGCATTTGGCGCATGAAATAAACCCACACCCCAACCAGCAAAATGACCGGGAACCAGGAAAGCAAAATGCCCCAGAATGAGTTCATACCGCTATCAGGCGACATCACGTTAATTTTAACACTAGAAGAGCGAAGTTTATCGACGAGATCAGGATATTCGGTGGCATAGGTGCTAAATTTTGCCCCATCTTGATAATGCCCATCGAGGCTGCGTCCACGGATGGTGACATCCGCCACTTGGCCTTGATCAACCTGATTCAAGAAATCCGAAAAGGCGAGCTTGGATTGAGATTCCGTGGCATCGCCCTTAATCATGTCATAGCCGAAGCCCAACACTAAAAATAACAGCAGCCAGAAGAATATATTCTTTGATAAATTGCCCATGAAAACCCTCTCTCCTTCTATTTAAACGCAACCACACCCCTTTTCAAGGGCTACCGCTTTTTTTCTTCCTTAGAAAACCGCCATTTTTTCTGTCGAAGAGCAGCTTTAACCCCGTGCAATGTAAATGCTTTTTCGTTGTTTTGCATGCGTTTGAGCGCCGCCAGTATATTTTCCGCCCGTGGCGGCTTCGGTTTGCCTGAAACCTTACGCAGAACGGAAAGTAACACTCGATATTGCAGCAGGTTATGCAGTGATAAGAAAGCGGCAGCATCCATTTCCAATGTTCCATTTTGCTCCACACATTGCGCTAATGCCGCATGTGCTGCATCCGCAATGAAATCCTCCGCCTCGGCAAGATGTTCCATCGCCTGAGCGATCCGAGCCGGCAATTCCGCATTATCCGGAAATGCTTCCGCCATCATCTGCCGCAAACGATTACGTTTATAGGCCGTGTTTTGGTTAGTTGGATCTTCTATCGGCTTTAGCTTATGGCTTTTGACATAGGCAGCGAGTGTTGATTTTGGAAAGGCCAGTAGTGGGCGGATAATTCGGATGCCATGCATCATCGAAACTTCGCGCATACCCGATAAACCTTTCAGCCCCGAACCACGCTCTAAATTAAGAAAAAATGTCTCCACCTGATCATCCTGATGATGCGCCACATAAAGCGTTTTGATCTTGTGCTGCTTGCAATAGTCAATCAGCAACGCATAACGTTGCGTCCGCGCCCACTCCATTTTATTGCCGGTCACATTTGCCTTCACCGTCAGCACGACATGTGGCATCTCCAGTTTACGCATATATTTCGCTACGGTTTTGGCTTCGCCTGCCGATTCTGCCCGCAAACCGTGATCAACTGTGAGTGCCACACAATCTGCATCGCAAGCCTTGAGTGCCAATGCCAGCGCAAGACTATCCACCCCGCCGGAAACTGCTACAGCAACACGTGATCTTCGTGAGAGGCGTGGAAGGTGTGAAAGCAATTTTTCCATTATGCCTTCCGCATCCTTCACGTTTCTCACGTCTTTCACGCCTTTTAGCGGCCGCATTTAAGTTTGGTGCGTTCCAGTTCGGCCTTACGACGGATAGGCTGCGCGGCATGAGGGAATTCTTTGCCCAGTTTTTCAAATACAGTGCAAGCTTCCGTTGTTTTCTTCAAACCCGATAAAGAAAGTGCCAGTTTCAGCAAATTATCTGGCGCTTTCGGCCCGGTTGGCGCTTTGCGATAGCCCTTCAGATATTCAACCGAAGCAGGTTCATATTGCTGGCGGACATAGAAGGTCTCGCCCAGCCAGAAATAAGCCGAGCTGGCCATTTCATAATCCGGGAAATCCTGCAGGAACGAGCGCCATGCTTTTTCGGCCTGCGGATATTTTGTCTGGCGCAGCAAATCAAAGGCTTCATCATAACGTTTTTTCGGATCGCCCAAATCTTTGGCTTGTTTTTTCTCGTTCACGAATGCTTGCTTGGATGGATCAAGCACCACTGTGCCGAGTTGTTTGGTGCCATCACCTTTGCTGGGCACCCCAGTTGCGGTGGATGTCGAGCTTGTAACCGCTGCCGCCGCACCGGGTTTTTCGAGTGCATTTACTCGGAAGTTCATATCTTCGGTTAGCTTGCGCACTTCTTCTTTTAGTTGGCTATTGGCAAATTCCTGCTCTTCCAGTTTGCCATTAATCTGGCGCAGATTATCTTCCAGCTGGGTCAGGCGTAATTCCATCGAAGCCTGGAATTGTTGCTGCTGTTGCAAAAACACCTTGGCCTCACCTTCAGGCATATCAATCGTTGTTACTTTTCCTGTTGATTTGGTGCGATAAAACTCGCCCTGCAACATGTTTAAATCACGCTCCATCCGATCAATACGCGCCTGTGTTTGGTCCTGCTGTGCAGCAGCAACCAGGGGAAGCAAGGCCAGAAATAGGAAGAGTGTTTTTTTCATAGGTGAAATAAAAAAGGGCTCAAAGCGAACCTTGAGCCCTTTTCATATAAGGTTACGAAAGGGCTGTTATTGACCAACAACCGTTACAGCGCGACGATTTTTGCTCCAAGCTGCCTCGCTCGAACCCAACTCTTCCGGACGTTCTTTGCCGTAAGAAATGGTCGAAACGCGTGAGCGATCAACGCCCAAGCTTAAGAGATAGTTTTTAACGGCAGCTGCGCGGCGTTCGCCGAGCGCCAAGTTAAACTCGCGGGTTCCACGCTCATCGCAATGGCCTTCAACCGTGATAACCGCGGTTGGGTTTGCAGCCAACCATTGTGCCTGACGCGCCAAGGTTTTCTGAGCGTTATCGCCCAATGTTGCTGCGTTATATTCGAAGAACACGCGGTCGCCCACGTTTGCAACGAGATCTTCTTGTGAACCTGGAACAACTTCCGAAATTCCACGGGAATAAATCCCTGGATTCAGGCTTTTAGAATTCATTGCTGCTGCATTTTTTGCAGCCTCATCATCTGATGTTTCGCAACCAGCCGCCAACAGGGAAATTAACCCCAAAGCGATAATTTTATTTTTCATATTAAAAGCTCCTGAAAGAAAAAGATGTACAACCTAAATTCACATACACCTATTTTTCTTTGTTTTCAAATGAATAACACAGTTTTTTCGCGGCTTTTTTGCAACAGGTGCGAGATAAAATTACGCCGCAACTTTGAATAAATCGGTAATCTCGCTGGTCACCGTATCAATCGGCTGCATGCCATCTACTGAATGCAATGTGCCGCGTTTGCTGTAGTAAGGCAGCAATGGTGCCGTTTGCTGATTATATTGTTCCAAGCGTGCTGCAACGGTTTCGGCGCGGTCATCTGCGCGTTGCGAAAATTCGGAGGAACCACAGGTATCACACGCGCCTTTAACTTTGGTAGGCTTTGATTTGTGGTTATAGCCCGCGCCGCATTTGGAGCAAGAGAAGCGGTTGGAAATACGCTCGACCAATGCCGCATCATTCACTTTAATCTCGATGACATGATCAATGCCGATATGGAGTTTTTCAAACATCTGGTCTAGCGCTTGTGCTTGGCCGATAGTGCGGGGGAAACCATCTAGAATGAAGCCTTTTGCGCAATCGGGTTTTTGAATACGGTCGGCGATCATAGCGACCATGATGTCATCAGAAACCAAACCACCAGTACGCATAATTTTGTCGGCTTTTTGGCCGATTTCGCTGCCTTCAGCAACTGCAGCGCGCAGCATGTCGCCGGTCGAAAGCTTTGGCACGGAAAGATACTCTTTCAGGCGATCCGCCTGTGTTCCCTTTCCTGCACCCGGAGGTCCAAGAAGTATAATCTTCACCGCCCTCTCCCTTTAATTTTGGCTTTCTTTAACAACCCTTCATATTGATGCGCGAGCAAATGGGACTGCATTTGGGCAATCGTATCCATCGTTACGTTCACGACAATCAACAAGCTGGTTCCGCCAAGATAAAAGGGAATTGAATATTCGGCAATCAAAATTTCAGGAATCACACACACAAAAGAAATATAGGCCGCACCGATAACCGTCAGACGTGTAAGGATATAATCCAGGAAGTCGGCCGTGTTCTTGCCCGGACGAATCCCCGGAATAAACCCACCAACTTTACGCAGATTATCTGCGGTATCGGCAGGGTTAAACACATGCGCAGTGTAAAAAAAGCAGAAAAACGCGATCAAAAAGATATAGAGCGCAATATAAAGCGGTTGGCCGTGCGCGAGATGACGCGTGATTGCCTCTACCCACTCAGGACCCTTGCCAGCAGTGAAGTTGGTGATGGTCAATGGGAACAGCAAAATGCTGCTCGCGAAAATTGGCGGAATAACGCCGGAAGTGTTCAATTTCAACGGCAAATGGGTTGCATCGCCCGCATAAATTTTATTACCCACTTGGCGTTTTGGATATTGCACAATAATCCGGCGTTGTGCGCGTTCCATGAAGATAATGAACGCAATCAAGCCAAGTGCTAATATAATAATGCCTAAAATAACGGGTGTGCTCAATGCACCGGTACGGCCCAATTCCAACATTTTTGCAAGCGAGGTTGGAAGTTCTGCCACGATACCAGCGAAAATAATCAACGAAATACCGTTACCAATACCACGTGCCGTGATTTGCTCACCGAGCCACATCAAGAACAAGGTGCCGCCAACCAAGGTAATGACAGTCACGACCCGGAAGAAAATGCCAGGATCAGCCACAGCAGAACCGCCACCAGCCGAGATTTTTTCAAGGAAGAATGCAACGCCCATCGCTTGTACGGCGGCCAATAATACGGTGCCGTAGCGAGTATATTGGTTGATTTTGCGGCGGCCTGCATCGCCTTCTTTTTTGAGAGCGGTCAGGGTTGGAGACATGACAGTCAACAACTGCACGATAATCGAGGTGGTAATGTATGGCATGATGTTCAGCGCAAAAATGGTCATACGACCAAGTGCGCCACCGGAGAACATGTTGAACATGCCCAAGATGCCGGCGTTTTTGCCGAAGAGTTCGGCTAGAATGCGGGAATCAACACCTGGAATTGGCACATAGGTGCCCAAACGATAAACAATGAGTGCGCCCAGTGTGAATAGGATACGCTTTTTAAGCTCTTGCGCTTTCCCCATGACACCGAAGTTAAATTGGGAAGCGAGTTTATCCGATGATGATGCCATTGTGGTTTAAGCTACAAATGCTTTTTTAGGAGCAGGCTTATTTTCCACTGGCAGCGTTACTTTACCACCCGCCTTTTCCACCGCAGCGATTGCTGCTTTAGAAGCACCTTCTACTTCAATGGTAAGCGCCACTTTCAATTCGCCTTGTGCCAGCAATTTGACTGGGTGACGAACCGTTGCAACCAAACCTGCTGCAACCAATGCAGCCGTATTTACGGTTTTCTTCGCATCGAGTTTTTTTAAGTCAACCAAACGCTGCAGATCCGAGAGGTTTACTGCTTGGAACTCAGTGCGTGAATGGTTATTGAAACCGCGTTTTGGTAAACGACGGTGAATTGGCGTCTGACCACCTTCAAATCCATTGATCGCCACACCAGAGCGTGCGGTTTGGCCTTTGCCACCACGACCAGAGGTTTTGCCTTTACCGGA
Source organism: uncultured Alphaproteobacteria bacterium (assembly GCA_903821695.1). Lineage (GTDB taxonomy): Bacteria > Pseudomonadota > Alphaproteobacteria > Rickettsiales > CAIJLX01 > CAIJLX01. Next base: position 13,266 of record CAIJLX010000065.1, read on the forward strand.
ACCAATACCACGGCCCAGCAATTTGCGACGCTTACGAGCGCCGTCACGGTTTGCAATGTTATTTAATGTAATGGTCATAACTAAATTCCTTATTTCACATCTTCTGCTGTGACCAAATGGTGCACAGTGCGAATCATTCCACGTACTGAAGGGGTATCCTCCAGCACTTTGCTACGGCGGATTTTACCAAGACCCAGACCAACCAGCGTACCTTGCTGGTTTTTCTGATGGCCGAAACCGCTCGCGATTTGGGTTACTTTAACTTTTTTGCCAGCTGCCATGATTATTCTCCCTTGCCTTCGGATTTCTCACCACCGCGACGACCGATCACTTCGCTCACTTTTTTGCCACGACGTGCTGCCGTTGCTTTTGGTGATTGCAGTTTCGCGAATGCGTCAAACGTAGCGCGGATCATGTTATAAGGGTTCGAAGAACCAATCGATTTCGCGACGATATCTTGAATGCCGAGCGCTTCAAACACAGCGCGCATTGGGCCACCAGCGATGATTCCTGTTCCTGGAGGAGCAGCGCGCAGAACCACTTGGCCTGAACCGAAATGTCCTTTCACGTCATGGTGCAGTGTGCGGCCTTCGCGCAATGGCACGCGAATCTGCGATTTTTTCGCATCTTCGGTTGCTTTCTGCTTGGATTCCATCACTTCTTTTGCTTTGCCGGAGCCATAGCCCACTTTGCCTTTGCCATCGCCTACGATAACAATAGAAGCAAAGCCGAAACGACGACCACCTTTTACTACTTTTGCAACGCGGTTGATCGCGACTAGCTTTTCAACTAAGCCACTGGAATTATCATCTTTTTGCTGCGAATTTTCGCCTGGACGTGCCATATTCTATAACCCCTTAAAATTTCAAACCAGCTTCACGTGCCGCATCAGCCAGTGCTTTCACACGGCCATGGAACAAGTAACCGCCACGGTCAAACACAACTTCTTTTACTTTTTTCTGCTTCGCGCGGTTCGCGATCAACTCGCCCACTTTTTTCGCAGCATCGACATTTGCGCCGGTTTTGATTTTGCCCTTAAGCTCTTTATCGAGCGTGGAAGCTGCCGCGAGCGTTACACCCGTTACATCATCAATCACCTGTACATGAATGTGTTTGCTCGAACGGAAAACAGAAAGACGTGGCTTCCCGTTTGCGCTCTTTTTAACTGCATAGCGTGTACGACGCTGACGACGTTCAAATAATGTTTCTTTTTGTGCCCTGACGCGTTCCTATTTCTTTTTGCCTTCTTTACGACGGATTTTCTCATCCGAGTATTTGATACCTTTGCCTTTGTATGGCTCTGGTTTACGGAATTTGCGAATTTCTGCCGCAACTTGACCGACTTTTTGTTTATCCGCACCACTGATGATCAGCTGGGTTGGCTTAGGCGCAGTAATCGTGATGCCTTGCGGAATCACGTAGTTAATATCATGGCTGAAGCCGAGCGCGAGGTTCAGTTTCTGGCCTTGAACAGCGGCTTTATAACCAACGCCGTTCATTTCCAGCTCAACCGAATAACCTTCGGAAGCGCCAATCACCATATTGTTTACCAGCGTGCGGGACAAACCCCACATAGCGCGAGCGCGTTTGCTGTCATTTGCCGGCTTCACATACACCAGGTTTGCTTCTTGCGTTACAACCACTTCGCGTGGGAGTTCCGTTTTCAGCGTGCCTTTCGAGCCTGTAACCGTAACTTGCTGGCCAGAGAGTGCAACTTTCACTCCTGAGGCGATAGCAACCGGTAATTTTCCAATACGCGACATAAAATCCTCAAAACTTAAAAACTAGAATACGCGGCAGAGAATCTCGCCACCGACAGATTGTTGGCGCGCTTTATAATCGGCCATAACACCCTTGGAGGTAGAAAGAATCGTGATACCCAAACCATTAAAGAACTGCTTCAACTCGCCAATCGACGTATACACGCGACGACCTGGAGTCGATACTTTTTCCACTTTCTGGATGACTGGCAAACCATCGTGGTATTTCAATTCCACTTTCAGTTGTGGCAAGCCACGCTCGGTTTGCTCATCGGCATAACCGCGCAAGTAACCTTCTTCAACCAACACATCAAGCACCGAACGGCGCAGACGTGAAGCTGGAATTTGTACATAAGCCAAACGTGCGCTTTGTCCATTACGGATAGCGGCTAACATATCGGCGATTGAATCATTCACTGACATTTTTCTATTCCTTACCAGCTAGACTTGATCATGCCCGGGATTTGACCGATGGAGGCCAATTGGCGCACCGCAATCCGCGAGAGTTTAAATTTACGATAGAAAGAACGTGGGCGACCGGTGAGTTCACAACGGTTACGCACGCGATTTTTAGCCGAGTTACGTGGCAGTTTTGCCAATTTCAGTTGCGCTTCAAAGCGCTCTTCCAAAGAGGCTTCTTTGCTCATCACCACTTCTTTTAACGCTGCGCGTTTCGCAAGGAACTTCGTTACCATGCGTTTGCGTTTGTTATTGCGTTCTACTGCACTCGTTTTTGCCATATATCCCTCTATTTAACGTACGGCATGTTGAATGCCGTCAGTAATGCTTCTGCTTCTTCATCCGTTTTCGCGGTCGTCACAATTGTGATGTCCATTCCGCGGATTTTTTCGATTTTGTCATAGTTCACTTCTGGAAAAATGATCTGTTCTTTGAGGCCCATGGAATAATTTCCATTGCCGTCGAAACCCTTGGTCGAAATGCCACGGAAATCGCGTACGCGTGGCAACGCGATGTTTACCAGACGATCCAGGAATTCATACATACCTTCTTTGCGCAATGTAACGCGTGCACCGATAGGAATTCCTTCGCGCAGTTTGAATGCCGCAATCGATTTGCGTGAACGAGTCACCTGAGGCTTACGACCGGTGATCAAGGTCAGTTCATTCACTGCCGAGTCAATCGCTTTGCTTTCAGATGCAGCTTCACCCACACCCATATTGACCGAAATCTTGACGAGTTTCGGAATCTGCATTGGATTGGTGTAGCCAAACTTAGCCACCATGTCCTTCTTGATTTTTGTATCGTATAATTCTTGTAAACGCGCTGCCATAATTATCCCTTAAGCAATAGCTTCCCCAGATTTTTTCGCCACACGCACTTTCGCACCGTCTTTCAGCACTTTGTAACCAACGCGAGTTGGCTTGCTGCTTTTTGGGTCAATGTGCGCCACGTTGGAAACATGGATAGAGCCTTCTTGGGAAATAATTCCCGCCTGCTCACCCATACGTCCTGCCTTTTTATGGCGTTTGTTCATGTTTACGCCAGCAACAATCAGGCGTGCTTTTTCGCGCAGAACGCGTAACACTTCGCCAGTTTTGCCTTTGTCTTTACCGGTGATAACAACGACTTTATCACCCTTTTTGATTTTGAATTTTTGTTGGGTCATGACTAGAGCACCTCCGGAGCCAAGGAAACGATTTTCATAAATTGTTTCGCGCGGAGTTCACGGGTCACTGGGCCGAAAATACGGGTACCAATTGGCTCGTTTTGCTTATTGATGATCACCGCTGCGTTTTTATCAAAACGGATAGCGCTGCCATCAGGGCGCGAAATTTCTTTGCGAGTGCGCACGATCACGGCACGGTGCACTTCACCTTTTTTCACTTTGCCGCGTGGAATCGCATCTTTAATGGACACGACGATAATGTCGCCCACGGATGCGGTTTTGCGTTTGGAGCCACCGAGCACTTTAATGCACATGACTTCCTTGGCGCCCGTATTATCCGCAACTTCTAATCTACTCTCGGGATGAATCATAAATACCTACTACGCACTTTCCTGTAAAACGACCCACGATTTCGTTTTCGAAATCGGTTTTGACTCTTCGATGCGCACTTTATCGCCAATCTGGCACTTATTCTGCTCATCATGTGCAGCGTATTTTTTCGATACGCGAACAATCTTTTTGTAAACGGGGTGGGTTACACGGCGTTCAACTTTTACGCTGACCGTTTTATCCGCCTTATTTGAAACAACCACACCTTGTAAAATACGTTTTGGCATTTTCTTAACCCTTACGCTTTCGCGCTATTAGCTTGATTTAACAATGTCTGAACCCGGGCAATTCCACGGCGCACTACTTGAATACGTGCAGTGTTGGCCAGTTCCCCAGAAACCCGTTGGAAGCGCAGGTTCATAGACTCTTTTTTAAGATCTTTCAACTGTGTTTCCAGCTGATCAACCGTGTTTCCTTTTAAGTCTTTGTTTTTCATACAGATTACCCTACGCGTTTCACGAATTTAGTTTTGATTGGCAGCTTCGCCGAAGCCAATTCGAACGCTTCGCGAGCCAGGTTTTCCGGCACCCCGTCCAGTTCAAACAGGATACGACCTGGTTTCACGCGGAATACGTAGAATTCTGGAGCCCCTTTACCCGAACCCATCCGTACGTCGGCTGGCTTCTTCGAAACTGGAATATCTGGGAAAATGCGGATCCACAGACGGCCAACACGCTTCATGTGGCGAGAGATTGTGCGGCGAGCCGCTTCAATCTGACGCGCAGTGATACGCTCTGGCTGCAACGCTTTCAGACCAAACGATCCGAACGCGAGGGTTGCACCACTTTTTGCCACACCATGAATACGGCCTTTAAAGGCTTTCCGGTGTTTTGTTTTTTTCGGCATCATCATAAACGAGTCTCCGTATCTTTACTTTAAGCCGCTAAGTTCGCAGGGGCGGTGTTGCCGCTCATGCGTTTATCTTGTGCGAATGGATCGCGCGAAGATGTTTCACCTTTATAGATCCACACTTTCACACCGATAATGCCATACGCGGTTTTTGCTTCTGCTGTGCCGTAATCGATATCCGCACGCAGTGTGTGCAATGGCACGCGACCTTCGCGATACCACTCCATGCGCGCAATCTCAGCGCCACCTAAGCGGCCCGAAACGTTCACACGAATACCTTGTGCGCCCAAACGGGTGCAAGATTGCATCGCGCGTTTCATCGCACGACGGAATGCAACGCGGCGTTCCAGCTGCTGTGCAATGCCTTGTGCAACCAGGGTTGCGTCAATTTCTGGCTTACGGATTTCAACGATGTTCAACAGGATTTCATCCTTCGTGAATTTCGCGAGGTCCGCTTTCAATTTTTCAATGTCCGCACCTTTTTTACCGATGATGATGCCAGGCTTCGAAGTGAAGATCGTCACACGGGCTTTTTTCGCCGGACGTTCGATGATCACTTTGCTAATGCCAGCCGCAGCCAGTTTCTCGGTAACATATTTGCGGATCTTGATATCTTCATGCAGTTTATCTGCATATTGATCTTTCGAGAACCAACGTGAATCCCACGTACGGTTAACGTTTAGGCGCAAACCAATCGCATTGACTTTCTGACCCATACTTTACTCCTGACGCTCTTTCACGACTACGCGAATCGTGCTGAATGGTTTAATGATTTTGCCTGCGCGGCCACGTGCACGTGGGTGAAAACGCTTCATCACCAACGCTTTGCCAACCACTGCTTCTTTAATGTAGAGACGATCTACATCAAGGCTGTGGTTATTTTCAGCGTTTGCAACGGCAGACTGAACGACTTTCTTTACATCTTGCGCAACGCGCTTGTTTAAGAAGGTCAGCTGAACGATCGCATCTTTCGCGCTCATGCCACGGATAAACGAAGCCACCAGGCCAAGTTTACGTGGGCTGACGCGGATCGAACGACCAACAGCCAATGCTTCATCAGCAGCGACAGGACGAGGTGTTGCTTGTTTGCTCATATCACTTACCCTACTTTTTTGTCGCCGCCATGGCCGTTGAAGGTACGGGTTGGGGAAAATTCACCGAATTTATGCCCTACCATATCTTCCTTCACCAATACGGGAATGAATTTATGACCATTGTACACGCCAAATGTCTGACCCACGAATTGTGGCAGAATTGTCGAGCGGCGTGACCATGTTTTAATGATGCCGTTTTTGCCAGACTTCACCATCGAGTCGGATTTTTTCAAAACCGAACCGTCAATGAACGGACCTTTCCATACAGAACGAGTCATCTTAATTCTCCTTCTTCTTCGCGTGGCGACGTGACACGATAAATTTGTCAGTCGACTTGTTATGACGGGTTTTCTTACCCTTCGTTTTCTTACCCCATGGCGTCACTGGGTGACGACCACCGGATGTTTTACCTTCACCACCACCATGTGGGTGATCAACTGGGTTCATCGCAACACCGCGCACGGTTGGGCGAACACCCATCCAACGTTTACGGCCTGCTTTTGAAATGCTTTCGTTCTGGTGATCAGCATTCGAAACCGCGCCGATTGTAGCGAGGCAATCTGTCTGAACCATGCGAACTTCACCAGAGCGAAGGCGCAAGAGAGCATAACCAGCATCTTTACCAACCAGCTGAACATAAGAACCAGCCGAACGAGCGAGCTGCCCACCTTTGCCTGGTTTCATTTCAACGTTATGGATTACGGTTCCAACTGGAATGTTACGAATAGGAAGCGCGTTACCAGGCTTAATATCCGCTTTTTCAGAAGCAACCACGACATCGCCAACAGCCAAACGCTGTGGAGCGAGAATGTAAGATTGAACTCCATCCGTATATTTGATCAACGCGATATAAGCTGTACGGTTTGGATCATACTCAATGCGCTCAACGGTCGCATTCACATCCGCTTTCGTACGCTTGAAATCAACGAAGCGGTACAATTTCTTGTGACCACCGCCGATATGGCGTGTTGTAATGTGACCATCGCTGTTACGACCGCCGGTTTTGGTAATACCACGGGTTAATGACTTAACCGGGCCACCTTTCCACAATTCGGAACGATCCACCAACACCAATTGGCGCTGACCATTCGAGGTGGGATTGAAAAACTTTAACGCCATCTTATACCCCCGCCATCACGTCAATTTTCTGGCCTTGTTCCAATGTCACGATGGCTTTTTTATAGCCAGAGCGTACGCCCTCATGACCTTTGAAACGCTTCACTTTGCCACGTGTGTTCAGCACGTTCACGGATTTTACTTTCACCTTGAACAGCTCTTCCACCGCTTTTTTAACATCCGATTTCGTCGCATCGCTCGAAATACGGAAAGACACTTTATTTTGCTCCGAGAGCAATGTCGCTTTCTCGTTCACCAATGGTGCGCGGATTACTTCATATACAGAGAGAGTTTTCATGACAGGCGCTCCTCAATTTTTTTCACAGCTGCTTCGGTCAACACCAGTTTTTCATGACGCAGAACATCATACACATTCAAGCCCATGGTTGGCAGCACATCGATAAATTTCACGTTGCGAATTGCCTTCGCGAAATTATCGTTTACGACTTCACCATCAATCACCAATGCGCTTTTCAACGAAAGGCCGTTCAGCTTTTTGGTAATGTCAGATGTTTTTGGTGAGCTGAGCGCTGCATCTTTAACGATGATCAAATTGCCCTCTGCTGCTTTCGCAGAGAGTGCGGTTTTGAGGCCCAACGCACGAATTTTCTTTGGCAGGTCGTAAGCATGGCTACGAACCACTGGTCCAAAAATCGTCGCACCCTTACGGAACTGAGGTGAACGCAGCGAACCTTGGCGTGCATTACCCGTACCTTTTTGTTTGAACGGCTTCTTGGTGGTACCGCTGATATCCCCAATTTCCTTGGTTTTATGCGTACCGGCTTGGCGTTTCGCACGCTGCCATTCTACAACACGCTGCAGAATGTCTTTGCGCATTGGCAGTTCAAAAATGGAAGCCTTCAGCTCCACTTCGCCCTGCTGCTTATTATCCCAATCTAAAATCGCAATCTTCATATATACCTCTGACTACGCTGCTGCCGGTTCTGGAGCTGGAGCGGGCGCTTGAGCACTCGTTTTTACAGCCGCCGGGAAAGGCAGATCTTTTGTGAAACGCTTCACTGAATCGCGCACTTCAAGGAATGCCCCCTCAGCGCCAGGCACCGCACCTTGCACCAGAATCAGCCCTTCAGCCTCATCAACATGCACGATTTTGAGGTTTTGCACGGTAACGCGCTCAACACCCATGTGACCAGCCATTTTCTTATTCTTAAATACGCGACCCGGATCCTGACGGTTACCAGTCGAACCATGTGAACGGTGCGAAACGGATACACCATGTGATGCTTCCAAGCCCGCAAAGTTCCAACGTTTCATAACGCCAGCAAAGCCTTTACCAATGGTAATGCCGCTCACATCTACGTATTGGCCAGGAACGAAATGGGTCACGGAGATTTCCGCACCAACTTCAACCAGCGCATCCGGAGATACGCGGAATTCAACCAGCTTGCGCTTTGGTTCAATTTTCACTTTCGCATAATGGCCTTTTTGTGGCTTCGCGACGTTTTTTGGCTTCACCGAGCCAATACCGAGCTGAAGCGCGGTATAGCCGTTTTTTTCTTGTGTGCACTGACCAACAACCTGGCAATTTTCCAGTTTGAGGTAGGTCACAGGAACATGCTCGCCTTTCGCGGTGAAGAAACGGCCCATGCTGAGCTTTTCAACCACCAGACCGGTTCTGAGTTTTTTTGTTGTCGTTGGCATAAACTTACGCAGCCTCCAGCACTTGGATTTTGACTTCCACGCCAGCAGCCAGATCAAGTTTGCCCAATGCTTCGATCGTCTGCGGATTTGATTCCGTGATGTCGATCAAACGTTTGTGCGTACGAATCTCAAACTGTTCGCGTGATTTTTTATCGATGTGCGGTGAGCGCACAACCGTGAACTGCTCGCGTTGGCGCGGCAGTGGCACTGGGCCACAAGCAACGGAACCCGTGCGGTTTACTGTGTTTACAATCTCTCTCGCGGATTGATCCAGGATTCTGTGATCAAAAGCGGAAAGCGTAATGCGTATTTTTTGATTATCCATGTGATCCCTATTTAACAATCTTCGCCACGACACCAGCGCCGACGGTGCGGCCGCCTTCGCGGATTGCGAAGCGTAGGCCTTCATCCATCGCGATTGGAGCAATGAGTTTCACGGTGATTTTCGCGTTATCACCTGGCATGATCATCTCA